>JAOXRU010000598.1 GCA_025800395.1 Flavobacteriaceae bacterium | reverse complement strand
CAATCAATGTGCGATAAAACATAGCAGTAGTATAAGGAATAAAAAAAGCGTCTAAGTTTTCTTAGACGCTTTAAATATATTTTGCCTTGCTTTTATTTCAGCTTGGTAAACATTTTGTTCATTTTTTCTCTTTCTTCATCTGCCAAAGCAGGGTCAATAAGGATGCGACCACTGTGCTCGTCCGTAACAATTTTCTTTCTACTTGCAATTTCTACCTGAATTTGAGGAGGAATAGTGAAGAAAGATCCACCACTTGCACCTCTTTCTATAGGTACAACCGCTAAACCATTTTTGGAATTGGTACGGATGCGCTTATATGCTTTGAGCAAACGTTCGTCTATGTTTTTTTGAAATTCTTCGGATTTCTGCATGAGTGCATTTTCTTCTTTTTCTGTTTCCGAAATGATTTCTTTTAGTTCTTTTTTCTTAAACTTGAGGTGACTTTCTTTTTCGGAGTACTTTTCTTTGGTCTGAGATATAACCTGTTTTTTCTGTTCGATTAGAACCTTGAACTCTTTGATTTTCTTCTCAGAAAGTTGAATTTCCAATTCTTGGTACTCCATTTCTTTAGAAATAGCGTTGTATTCTCTGTTGTTGCGAACATTTTTTTGCTGCTCCGTATATTTCTTTATCAACGCTTTTGATTCTTCTATGCTGTTTTTTTTCTCGGCAATTTGATGATTTAACAACTCTTGTTCCCCTGCCAATTTTTGCAGTCTGGTCTTTAAGCCAGCAACTTCGTCCTCTAAATCTTCTACTTCTAAGGGAAGCTCTCCTCTCACGCTTCTCATTTCATCAACTCTCGAGTCAATTAATTGCAAATCGAATAGTGCTCTTAATTTTTCTTCTACTGTTGATTCGGTTTTTTTTGCCATATTTTAAAAATATTGGATTGGATTCGTCTTTTTCTCTGATAAACAGACTGCAAAATTAGGAATTTTTTTTGTAAGATACTCTACTAAGAGGTTTTTTGTATACTGTTCGCTTTCATAATGCCCAATATCGGCCAAAACTATCTTATTTTCAGTCTGAAAGAAATCGTGGTATTTTAGGTCTGCAGTCAAAAAAATATCTGCTTTTGCTCCAATAGCATTCCGAATCGCATATGCCCCAGATCCGCCTAGTACTGCAACTCTTTGAATTGGTTTGCCTAGCAATTCGCTGTGACGGATAACGCCACATTGCATTTTTTCTTTTACCAAGGTCAAAAAATCACTTGCTTTCATGGCTTCTTCTAGTTCTCCTATCATACCCATGCCGATAACCGGATGGTCATTTTCTATTGCTTTTAGTTCATAGGCTACTTCTTCATAAGGATGGGCATCTATCAAAGCGGAGACCACTTTTGCTTGGATTCTTTTTGGGAAATTGAGGGATATTCGGGTTTCCTTTTCCCGATGTAATTGGCCTCGCTCTCCTTTTGTTGGATTGCTGTTTTCGTTGCCGAGATAGGTTCCTACGCCTTCCGTATTGAAACTGCAATGGCTATAATTGCCAATATGTCCAGCACCAGCTGCAAACATCGCACTGCGTACTGCATCGGATTCTGCTTGAGGTACATAAGTAGTAAGTTGTATCAGACTATTCTTTTTGGGGATCAGACTTTTTCGGTTTAGGATTCCCAAGATGTCGCATATTTTGCCGTTTACCCCATTTTGAGCATTGTCCAAAGCTGTATGCATGGCAAAAATGGCAATCTGGTGTCGGATAGCTTTCATTACCACTCGTTCTACATAATTGTTACCATTTATTTTTTTTAGACCCTTGAAAATAATTGGGTGAAAACTGATAATAAGATTGCAGTTTTTGGCTATGGCTTCGTCTACTACATCTTCTAAAGTATCGAGAGTAACCAATATGCCTTTTATCTCTTGTTGATAGTCGCCAACAAGTAGGCCGACATTGTCAAAGTCTTCCGCATCTTTTAGGGGACATAGTTCTTCTAATATTTGTATAACTTTTGAAACAATCATTTTTAGAGTTTTAGGTACTGGCAAGCTAAATTATGATATTTTTGTACACATGCAACTATTAAGAAAAGTATTGCTGCCAGTTTCTTGGGTGTATGGATTGGTAGTTTGGTTTAGAAATAAGGTCTACGATTGGGGATTGTTGTCTTCTACAGCTTTTGATGTGCCGATTATCTGTATTGGAAATCTGAGTGTTGGTGGTACGGGCAAGACCCCTATGACCGAATATTTGTTACAGATGCTTCTTCGCAAGCACAAGGTGGCAGTTTTGAGCAGGGGATACAAGCGCAAATCAAAGGGATATGTTTTGGCAAATCCGCAGGATAAAGTTGAAAAATTGGGAGATGAACCATATCAGATGTACAAAAAATATCCGCAAATGCACTTGGCTCTCGATGCCAATAGGAGTAGGGGAATACAAAATCTGCTAAAACAGGTGCAACCGCAGATCATATTGCTAGATGATGCCATGCAACATCGCAAAGTGAAAGCTGGGTATTATGTGATGCTCACGGCTTATGACGATTTGTATATTGAGGATCGTTATCTGCCTACAGGCAATTTGAGGGATCACAAAAATCAAGCTGCTCGAGCCGATATCATAGTGGTGACCAAATGTCCGGTACTTTTAAAGAAGGATGAAAAAGCTGCTCTAATCTTGCGATTGCGTGCTCGACCAGAGCAGGAAGTTTTGTTCGCTAGTTTGCGCTATGATTCGAATGTGGAATTTCAGTCGAAAAAAATACCCTTAAAACAGTTTGTACAACAAAAGTTTGTATTGCTTACTGGTATCGCCAATGCCCAACCTCTGGTTGCCTATTTGAAAGAACAAGGTGGACAATTTGAACATTTGGAATATTCAGACCATCATCATTTTTCGGAAAAAGAAATAGAACAGTTTCGTGCTTACGACCGCATACTTACCACCCAAAAGGACTTGGTTCGATTAGAGGGCAAGCTGAGCAATTTATATAGCCTAGCTGTGAAGCACGATTTGGGAGAGGATACTGCGGGTTTTACAAAAGCGATAAATGCGTTTTTAAAATCCAACAAATAATTAAGCCTCGTCCGGATTATATTTTTTGCTTGCTTCGTTGTGTTTGCGGTGAACAATGTTCTCGGCAATTCGTTGATAGAAGATTTCAGGTTTGAAAGGCTTGGTTACTACATCATTACAGCCTGCCATATAAAAATGCTCTGTAGAATCATCTAGGGAAATCGCTGTGAGCGCTATAATTGGGATGTCTTTATTGAATTTTCTAATTTCTTCTGTAGCTACTACCCCGCTAATACCTGGCATGTGAATGTCCATGAGAATACCGTCATAGGTATTTTCCTTGGCCAAATCTATAGCTTCATAACCGTTGTTGGCAATGTCCGAAGTAATGCGCTTTTTTAGCAACATCTTAGAGGTAATCACTTGGTTGATCTTGTTGTCTTCTACAAGTAGCAGGTGCAGACCTTCTAGCAAATGCTCATCGGTTTCCAATGGGGCTTGTTGTTGGTCTTCTTCCTTGGCGACATTTTGGAACTCAATTTCAAAATAGAAACTACTTCCTTCTCCCAATTTACTTTTGAGTTTGATTTCGGATTCAAACAAATTCAGCAAACTCTTTACTATGGTGAGTCCCAGTCCTGTGCCACCATATTTTCTGTTTATTTGTATAGAACCCTGTTCGAAACTTTCGAAAATATTGGCTTGCATATCTTCAGAGATACCAATTCCATTATCTTTTACCTCAAAATAGATACGGGAATGTGATTCGGTTTTTTGAAGAAGTTTACTAATGATGGATACTTCCCCTTTTTCGGTGAATTTTAAAGCATTCCCTACCAAATTGATAAGGATTTGAGAGAGTTTTACCGTATCGCCTATGAGTACATGTGGTATGTTGGAATCGATGTCTAAGCTTACCACTGTACTTTTTTCTTTTGCGGTTTGCTGCATAGAAAGAACCACCTCAGATAATAGTTTTTGTAAGCCAAAATTGGCCTTCTCTACTTTGAGTTTATCCGCTTCTATTTTGTTGATCTGTAGAATATCATTGATGAATGCCAAGAGATAGTCTCCCGAAAATTTGAGGGACTTTAGGTGTTCCAATTGGCTTTTTTTTGGGTCTTCTTCTATGAGCAAATGGGTGAGCCCAGTAACGGCATACAATGGAGTCCGCAATTCGTGACTAACGGTAGAAAGAAATTGCGTTTTTGCCTGCATGGCTTTTTCTGCTTCGTCTCGCGCTACAATAAGCTCCTTGTTTTTCTTTACCAGCAAATCGTTGGTGCTTACCTTGATTTGGTTGGTTCGAAACAAAGAGATGGCCAATAAGGATATAATTATCAAAAATCCTGTAGTGAGTATGGCGGTAATTTTGAATCTGCCTTCCGATTGGGCTACTTCATTGAGTTGAGAATTGAGGCTGTTTATAGTGTTTTTTAGCACATCAACAAACTCCTCATGTACATGATCTTCTCTTGCTTTTACTTTTACCGCTTTGTTGATAATTTCGCTCAAATTGGCAATTTTTTTCTGGTAATTTAGTGCAGCAGGGTAGTTCTCTAAAAGCTCATAAGAATCTGCGGCCAACTTACCTGCTTCCAATTGCTGGAGTATAAAATCGTTTTTTTCGGCATGTTGGTATGCCAAGAGTGCGTTTTTGTTGGCCTGAACAAAATCGTTTTCTGCCTGATAAGCACTGCCCAAGTACAAATATCCCTTGACCTTAAATATTTGTTTGTTTTTTAAATCTTCATTTACAATTAAAGCATTAAAATTCTTTTTGGCTGCACGAAGATTTTTTTGTTTTAAGTAGATCAATCCGTCATAGAGCAATATGTGGTTGAGCAAATTTCGGTCATTGGTGAGTTTGTGTGCACTGTGCAATAGACTTTTCGCTAGATGAATTTTGTTGTCGGAAATGGCAATCAACGCTTCCACACTTTTCGATTTTGCAGCCCCGTAAGGATAGGTGACTTTGGACAACATACTCTTGGAGCGATCTAGCATAAATTTGGCGTTTTGCACATTGTCCTGTTCGTAAAACAAGATAGCAAAATCGTTGTAAATGTCTACTAAGGCCTTATAATTTTTTAGGCTGTCGGATTTGATTTCTATTTCTTTTAAAATGGAAATAGCCTGATTGATTTGGTTCCTGTTTTTTAGATCTTCAACTTTTTGTAGGACAGACTTTACATCTCCAAAATTGTTGTCTGTTCCAGTTTGAGAAATTGCCAAAAAGGAGAGTGAGAAGAAAAAAAAGAAAATACCATTAAATCGCAACATATTTAGATATTGGGATTACACAAATATAACTAAATATTGGTTAAGTGAAGAATTAAATCTATAATTCTATTACTATAACCACTTTCGTTGTCATACCATCCTATGATCTTTACCATATTGTCTATACAGGAAGTCATACCAGCGTCAAACACACAAGAATATGGGGAATCGATGATGTCTATTGAAACGATAGGGTCTTCGGTATATTGTAAAATCCCCCTTAAATCTGTAGCGGCTTGTTGCTGAAAGCGATGATTGATTTTTTCTATATTACTAGGATTTTTTACATGAAAAGTAATATCGGTAAGCGAACCATTGGGCACGGGCACACGGATACCACAGCCACCGATAACGCCAGCTAGAGATGGGAATATTTTGGTCAGTGCTTTTGCTGCTCCAGTTGTGGTAGGGATAATCGATTGCGCTGCTGCTCTCGCTCTGCGGAGATCTCTGTGCGGTTGATCGTGCAAACTCTGATCTGAAGTGTAAGAATGAACCGTAGTGATATAGGCTTGTTGCACACCACAAAGCTGGTCAATCACCTGTATCATCGGTGCCGCATTGTTGGTGGTGCAGGAAGCATTGGAGACAATCGAATCATCGGCTCGGAGGATATGGTGATTGACCCCCATTACAACTGTCTTTATTTGATTATCTATCGGTGGTACCGATAGTATAACTCTTTTGGCTCCAGCATCGAGATGTTTTTGCAATTCTGTGGATGTTTTGAATTTACCCGTGGCTTCTACTACAAAATCGATATCCAAATTTTCCCAAGGCATTTTTTCTAGTTCCGGAATTTGAAAGAACAGGTATTTTTTGTCATCTATAATCAAATGTTGTTCGTCTCGAGAGATGTCCATATCCAAACGACCGTGTATGCTATCGTATTTTAACAGATGTTGCATTACGGCCAGATCGGCCAAGTCGTTTATTGCTACCACTTCTATAGAAGGATGTTCTATGAGCAATCGAAATAGGGTTCTTCCTATTCTCCCAAAACCATTTATGGCTATACGTATTGGTTTCATTTTGGGTGCTATTGCTATTTTATATGTTTGTGCGCTTTGTAAGAAGAGCGAACCAAGGCACCACTTTCGACATGCCTAAATCCAAGTTCGAGACCTATGGTTTCGTATTTTTTAAATTGATCCGGCAAAATAAACTGTTTTACAGGTAAGTGCTTCTTAGATGGCTGTAAATATTGCCCTATAGTAACGACGTCTACATTGGCTGTTTTAAGATCGTGCAAAGTTTCGATCACTTCTTTTTCGGTCTCCCCAAGTCCGAGCATGATGCCAGATTTGGTTCTCTTGGCTCCAGCTTCTTTTAAATACCGAAGGACCTCTAAACTACGATCGTATTTGGCTTGTATGCGTACTTCTCTAGTTAATCGGCGTACTGTCTCCATATTGTGAGAGATAACTTCTGGTCCCGAAGCAATAATACGATCTAAATATTTTGTATTTGCCTGAAAATCGGGTATGAGGGTTTCTAAAGTGGTTTGTGGGTTCATGCGTTTTACTGCCTTTACCGTTTCGCTCCATATTATAGATCCCATATCTGGCAGATCATCTCGATCTACGGAGGTGAGTACCGCATGCCTGATCTTCATAAGCTTTATAGAACGGGCAACTTTTTCTGGCTCTTCCCAATCTACTGGATTGGGTCTTCCCGTTTTTACGCCACAAAATCCGCAAGATCTGGTGCATATATTGCCCAATATCATAAAAGTGGCTGTTCCTTCTCCCCAACATTCTCCCATATTGGGGCAACTGCCCGAGGTGCAAATGGTATTGAGTTTGTATTTGTCTACCAAGCCACGAAGTTGGGTGTAATTTTTGCCTGTAGGCAACTTTACCCGAAGCCATTTTGGTTTGCCTTTGGGTGGTTTTATGTGTGCTTTTGTATCTGTGCTCATTATGGTCTTTGATTTGATAGGCAAAGATAGGCTATTCTTTGCAAAAAGTAATGGCGATTACTGTATCAGATACCATATGCTAAAAGCAATAAGAAATACGATACCGATAGCACTCCATATTTGCATGATTTTGGAGGGTTGCCAAGCTTTTGGAGTATGTTTTGATCGGATCAAAACAAAGTTTAAAATAGCATAGAAAGGCGCTGTTAAAAACGAAACGATGGTTGCAATTTTTACCAGCATGCCCATTTCGGATATAAAGAAAGTGAGTATGATCATAGTGCCTATGGCCAAAATAATGATCCAAACGAAATAATTGTTTTTTTTGAAATTGAACAAGAGAGAAGTTGTTTTTCCCATCGATCGGGGAGAGGCGTCTAGAGTGGTGAGCGTGGTACTAAACATGGTAGTAAAGGCCGCCAATCCGATAATGAGGTAAGCCCAATTTCCGAGGCTTGAGGTGTACATATCGATAAGTTGTTGGGCAAAAATACCTGCTCTGGAATCAAAACCTTCTGGGCTGCCATACATCACCAAAGCACCCAAAAGCATGAAGGTAATACCGAGGAATAAGGTGCCGACAAATCCAATATTGAAATCCATTAGCATGTTTTTGGAAGAAAAGTTCTTGGTGTTTTTTTGCTTTTCCAATGCCCATAACGAATGCCATACCGATATATCTAAAGGAGCAGGCATCCATCCCATAAAGGCAATGAGAAATGCAATTTCTGTGCCCTCTATCGGGAAGTGTTGTATCCAAGAAATGGATGGACCATTTGCATTGCTGGTGGCCATGATAACAGCTGCCACCGTACTGATGGATAGCAAGACGATGATAAATTTCATGGCTTTGTCTAAAAGTTTGTATTGGCCAATACGCAATATGCCAATACAGACAACTAGTATGATGGCGCTCCAGCTTCCCAGAGAAATACTACTTCCCAAAATAGATTTGGCTAAGCCAGCGGTAACTATAGTGACGGCGGTTTGTATGGTAAACATGGTGGCAAAAGTGATAAGGAAATATAAGGCTAGTGCCCATTTACCAATTTTTTTGTAGCCATCCAAAAGGCTTTCTCCTGTTGCTGCAGCATATCTTGGTCCGTATTGAAAAAAAGGATACTTGAAAAAATGTACGATAAACAATGCCCAAAGAAGTCCAAGGCTAAAATCTGCCCCAGCTCGAGTAGATTGTACCAAATGAGATACTCCGATTGCTGCTCCAGCAAATAAGAGTCCAGGTCCCAATTTTTGTAAAATTGTTTTCAAATGATGTTGCTTTTTTCTCTATAAAACAACACATAATTGGGTAGATTCACAAAAAAACTTGGTTTAATGACCAATAGAGAATTGAAAATAGGCCTGTTTCGTTTTTGGAAAAGCGCTTATGATTTGGGCTCTTTTCTAATAATTTCGGCCAAAAGTTTTTTGGCGCGCAATAGTTTTACTTTGATGTTGTTGAGGCTTTCGCCAGTTTCGGCTGCAATTTCTTGGTAGCTCAATTCATTGAAATAGCGAAGATTGATAACTTTTTGGTAATGCGGTTTTAGTTTTTTGATATGAGCCAAAAGTACAGCCAAATTTTGTTCACGAATCAGGGTGTCCTCTGCGGTAGGGGCATCGTCTAAAATACCGAGTAATTCGCCATCGTTGGAGTCTCCTAAAATCTTTTTTTGACGTTGTCGCATCAAGTCAATATGTACATTTTTTGATATGGCAATGAGCCAGGTTTTAAACTCATATTTTTCGTCAAAGCTATTGATTTTATCAAAGGCTTTCGAAAATGTTTGTATGGCGATGTCTTCGGCATCGTTTTCGTTATTGGTTTGTTTGAGTTGAAAACCATAGACAAAATTCCAAAACCGATCCAATAAGAAACTGTAGGCCATCTGATTGCCAGATTTGGCGTTTTGAATTTGAATACGAACCAATTGGTTTTTGTCTTCCAAGGAATTGTAGTTTAGGAGGTGAAAAAATCTAATGTGGAGAACTTGCTACCTCGTCTTTTTTGCAATCTTGTTCTTCTGGAAGTTTTCCACAAAAGCCACAAGCTTCACCACTTTTGTTGAGAAAAGGGCTTTGACTAGCACAAGTTCCAGAAAATTTACCGTCTTTTTTTGCCCAAATCTTTATGCCAATTCCAGCTACAGCCAATAACATCAATCCTATGGTAAGTAATAATAGTTTCACCTTGTTCTATTTTCAAATGTTACAATAATTTGGTCGTAATAGCATACGCAAGCTTACGCCAAGTATTTCTGTGTACAAAGGTATTAAAACGTCTTGATATGGCTATAGAAAGTCTACAGTTTATTATTTGATGGCTACTTCACCTATGGCCCTGTCTTGCGAAGCTACGATATTGCCTCCTTTTTGCTCCAGAGTAATGTGGTAGCTTTTTGCTTTTTCTTTGTAAGGAATTGCGAGCATTTTATCTTTTTCACTGCCTGTGAGTAAACCTAAACTCTCCAATTTGCCATCGATTTCCACCCACATTTGCAGGCTTTTGTCTTCTGGGATCTCTGGTAAGCTGCCAATATTGAGATAAGACAATTTTTTAACTGGGTTCACATAGGCGATTGCTTTTAGGTTTTTGGTGCGATTTCCTTTAAAGCTGTATTTTTTGGTATTTGGATTGTTCTTTACGATGAACTGGTTGCGCAAATCTGATAATTTGTTGTTGAAGTTTTCTTCCAACAATGCAATTTGGTGGTTGATCTGCATGTTTTCTTCTGAAAGTTTTTGGTTTTTATTCCAAAAGAAAAAGGAAGTGGCTGCAAAAGCTATAGCTACTACACTGGCGGCAACAGACCATCTTCTAAGTCGATTGTGTTTGCTTTGGTGACTCGATTTGATGTTGCCCAATATTGTAGACTTGGAATCTTCTGGAGCGGGAACGGCATAAAGGGAAGCAAACTCCTTGAGGTTGTCTTCCAAGGTGTGGTAGGCCTTGCGAACTTCTGGGTAAAGGCTTATATAGCGCTCTGCTCTTAGATCTTCTTCGGTTGAAGTGGTGCCTAATAAATATTTTTCTAATAAATCAGACTCCAGAATATTTTTCACTTTATCTTCCATGACTGTTTATTTAGTAGACGTTCTTGCTTTTAGGGCTGTTCGTCTGGTTCTATGTATAGTTTTTTTAATTCTCTTAGTCCTATTTTTAATCGAGACTTTACGGTACCCAAAGGGATATCTAGAGCCTCACTCGCTTCTTGTTGGGTCATCCCCATAAAAAACAAGGCTTCTAATACTTTGCTGTATTTTGGGTCTAGGGTGTTGAGATGTTCCAAGACGTCGATGTGGTCGGGGTTTATCGTTCTCACTCCTATAGTATATACGTTGGATTTTTCTATTTGGACTTCTTTTTCATTTTTTGTACCCAATCCTCTTAGTTTATCTATGGCTGTATTGCGCACGATGCGAAACAACCAGGTAAATAATTTTGCTTTTTTTGGATCGTAAGTGTCGCTTTTTTTCCATATTTTAACAAAACTTTCTTGCAAAACATCTTGCGCCAAAGCTTCGTCTTGTGTGACTTTGAGTGCTACGCCAAATAAGGTATCTGCATAATGATCATAAAGAAGCGAAATGGCTTTTTCGTTCTTTTCTGCAAGTAGTTCTATAATGTGTTTTTCTAAAAGCGTGCTCATGCAATAATTACCTAATTGTAGGGGTGTCTCAAAATAGTTATTTCTATTTTAGTACAGTATTTAATATGGTAAACGTAGGAAAATAAATAAGATTGTGGAAATGTTTTGAGGATAATTTTAATTTTTAAAATATTTTAGGAATTTGTGCTTCACATTATATTGATTTCTGGTTCAATTTCGATATCAAACTGTTTTTTAACCGTTTGTTGTATGTCTTGTGCGAGTTTCCAGATTTCTGCACCATTGGCATCGCCATAATTGACCAGTACCAAAGCTTGGTTTTTGTGTGCTCCAGTTTGACCAATTTGCTTTCCTTTATAGCCGCATTGTTCGATGAGCCAACCGGCAGGAATTTTATAAAATTGGTTGTCCAAGCTGTAGAATGGCGCGTCTGGGAATTGGGTGTTAAATTTTTCAAATGTCGCTTTATCTACAACTGGATTTTTGAAAAAACTACCGCCATTACCCAATTCCTCGGGATCTGGTAGCTTGCTTTTTCGGATGTGTATTATGGCATTAGAAACATCTTGTATCGTTGGGTTTTGTAGCTGCATTTTCTGCAATTCTTCTTGAATAGCACCATATTTAATTTTAATTTGATGCTTGTTTTTGCGTAAGCGAAATTGCACATTCACGATCACATATTGTCCTTTAACGATGCCTTTAAAGATCGAATTTCTATAAGCAAACATACATTCTTCTTTGCCAAATACTACTTCTTTCCCAGTAGCAATGTGTATTGCGGTACATTGTACAAAAACATCTTTTACTTCCACTCCATATGCGCCTATATTTTGTACAGGAGAGCTGCCTACGTTTCCTGGTATTAGGGATAAGTTTTCGATACCTCCATAATTTTTCTCTAGGCACCAACAGACAAATTCGTGCCAGTTTTCACCAGCTTGGGCCTCGACAACAACTTCATTTTCGGATTCTGAAACCACAGCAATTCCTTTGTTTTGAATATGAATAACCAATCCGTCGAAGTCTTTGGTGAATAGAATATTGCTGCCGCCTCCCAAAACCAGTATATTGGAAATGGGGGTGGTGAGCAACAATTCTTTCAATTCCTCTTTGTGCTGAATTTTGCAATAATATGCAGCAGTTATGTCTAGGCCAAAAGTATTGAATGCCTTGAGGGAGATATTTTTTGCAATAGTCATTAATCCGTATAGGTTGCTAGCGCCTGTTTTATAATTTGGACAGCTTTTAATAAATCTTCTTTATTAAGTACGTAAGCAATACGTATTTGGTTTTTTCCCATATCCGAACTAGCATAAAACCCTGCCGCAGGCGCAACCATAACTGTCTCATTGTTAAAGCTAAAGCTTTCTAATAGCCATTGGGCAAAATTCTCCGCATTTTTTACTGGCAATGCTGCAATACAATAAAAAGCTCCTTTGGGTTCTGCAACTTCTATGTTGGGGATTTCTTTTAAAGCATTGATGAGGGTAAGTCTTCGATCGTTGTATTCTTCTATCACCTCTTCAAAATAAGACTGGGGTGTGTCTAGCGCAGCCTCGCTTGCCAATTGTGCATAGGTAGGTGGGGAGAGCCTTGCTTGGGCAAATTTGAGTACCGTGTCGATAACTTCTTTGTTTTTGGATACCAAACATCCAACTCGTGCGCCACACATACTATATCTTTTGGAAACCGAGTCGATGACAATAGCGTAGTCTTCCATACCTACTTCGCTGAGTATAGAATGGTGTTTTACGCCATCATAGGTGAATTCTCTGTAGACTTCGTCTGCTACCAAGAATATATTGTGTTTTTTTGCCAAGTTGCATAGTTGTTCGATCTCTTTTTTGGTATATAAGTAGCCTGTGGGATTGCCTGGGTTGCAAATGAGGATGGCTTTTGTCTTGTCGGAAATCAGACTTTCGAATTCGGCTATCGGAGGCAATGCAAAATTGTTTTCAATCTTGGAAACCACAGGAACAACTTTTACTCCAGATGCAGTAGAAAATCCGTTGTAGTTGGCATAGAAAGGTTCTGGGATAATGATTTCGTCTCCAGGATCTGCAATAGAACCCATAGCAAAGAGCAGTGCTTCTGATCCTCCAGTAGAAACCACTATGTCGCTAGCTTGTACTGGGATTTGATGCTGGTTATAATAGGCGGCCAACTTTTCTCTATAGGTTTCGGAGCCTTCGCTTCTAGAGTAAGCCAGTACTTTGATGTCGTTGTTTTTAACAGCATCGAGCGCTAGTTGTGGGGTTGGGATATCGGGTTGACCAATATTGAGATGATATACTTTTTTGCCAGTTTTTTTTGCAGCTTCTGCAAAAGGTACCAATTTTCGAATTGGTGATTGCGGCATGGCATTTCCTTTAGCGGATATTTTAGGCATGGTTGTTTGTTTTTGTGTTAGACAAAATTGCAAAAAATATGCTAATATTTTGGTAATTTTTTGTGATAGACGCTCTTTTATACAAACTATTCTTGGGGCGGCTACTAAGTATTGGGCGCATCAAAAGTTAAAATCTTGTTTGTCTACTGCTTTTTTAGTATTTTAAGTCATTGGTTGAAATGGCTAAAATATAGCCTAGAAAGACGCTTGTTGTCCAACCAAATACACCCAAATATGTAAGTTCTATGCGAAGTTTTGTTTTATCTATATTATTAATAATTTGTACAAATGGTTTGTTTGGCCAAAACTTTTCTTTGCCTGCTGGTAAAAATCAAGAGACGATTCCTTTCGAATTGGTAAATAATTTGGTGGTAATGCCATTGACGTTAAATGGAAAAGAGCTCAAGTTTATATTGGATACAGGGGTAAGTAAACCGATATTATTTAATGTTACGCAACAGGATTCGGTAGACTTAAAGGGCTTGAAAGAGATGCAACTAAAAGGTTTGGGGGATAAAGGTTTGGTAAAAGCATATCGTTCTGTTCAAAACCATTTTCAAATTGGGGCAGCACAGAATCTGTATCAAGATCTGTATTTAGTCATTGATAAAGAACTAAATTTATCTACTTCTTTGGGGGTAGAGGTGCATGGTATTATTGGTTTTGAAATATTTCGAGATTTTGTAGTGAAAATCAATTACCGAAGAAAAAAAATAAAATTATATAAAAGAGGGGTTTATAAGAAAGAGGAGTGTAGAAAATGTACCGAATTGCCCTTAAAGGTGTATCAAAAAAAAGCTTATGTGCAAACCAAGGTACAAACTTTGGAAGCTGAGGTATCTGTAAATTTGTTGATAGATACAGGAAGTAGTGATGCGGTATGGCTCTTTAAAAATCCGGAGAAAGGCATCGAAGTGCCAGAGAAATCTTTTGAAGACTTTTTGGGACGTGGCTTAGGAGGAAATATCTATGGAGAGCGAGGCAAATATCCTTTTTTGACGTTTAATGACTGGCAACTCAAAGAACCGATCATATCTTTTCCAAAGGAAAAATATTATAATTTTTTAAATACTAGTTTTGGTAGAGATGGTAGTTTGGGTGCGGCAGTATTGAAACGATTTGATGTATTGATCGATTTTAAGGCGGGTTATATGCAACTCAGAAAAAACAATAAGTTTAAAAAACCTTTTAAGTACAATGTAAGTGGCATAGAGTTGAAGCATCATGGAATGCAGTATGTAAAGGAATTGGTGTCTCGCTTTGGATCGGTTCATCGAAGTGCAGCCAGATATGCAGATGGATCTGGACAGGATAAAGTAGGAAATGGGGTAACGATCAATCTTCAGTCGGTATATACTTATAGGTTGCATCCAGCCTTCGAAATTGCTCAAGTACGGGAGAATAGCCCTGCTTTTTTGGCAGGATTGCGACAAGGAGATGTGTTGTTGCGTGTAGATGGGAAGAAAACCCATGGTTATAAGCTACAAGAAATCATGGGGTTGATCAATAGAGGGGAAGGTAAAAAAATAATTTTGTTGGTGAAACGAGGGGGTCAAAAGCTGAAATTTCGCTTTTTATTAAACAAATCTTTGTAAAAGATAAAAAAAAGATCGCCCAAAAAAGCTTTTTTGGACGATCTTTTTTATTAGAATACGTACTACTGTACGCTGGACTTGTTGAAAACAGTGCCCTTTATTTTCAGGGCAATATTTGGATTGTCTACAGCATTGGTGCTTACTGTGATTGTTTTGCGGATAGGTCCGACACGGTTTGTATCGTATTTTACCTGGATTTCTCCTTTTTCTCCTGGAGCAATTGGCTTTTCAGGTTTCTTTGGGATGGTACATCCACAGGACGAGCGTGCGTCCGAAATCACCAAAGGTGCATTTCCTGTGTTGGTAAAGGTGAAAACACGAACTCCATTAGCACCTTTTTCGATTTTTCCGTAATCGATTGTCTGGGAATCGAATTCGATTTTAGCAACCTTCTCTTGAGCATTTAGGGCAAAACCCAATAAACCTACAAAGACTATTAAAACGATCTTTTTCATTATAATTTGGTTTTTTTGTTTATTCAAATTTAAATACTTTAACTACAACATGCAAAAATCTTTTTTATTGTGCATGAGTTGCGTATTTTTGCGAATTATACTTCAAAAACTATACCAAAAAATGAATATTCCTTCAAATTATATAGCACAAGATGTTGAAAAAAAATGGTATGCCTATTGGATGGAGCATGGGTATTTTCGCTCTACTCCAGATCATCGTACGCCATATACTGTAGTTATACCACCGCCAAATGTAACAGGTATCTTGCATATGGGGCATATGCTCAACAATACGATACAAGATGTGCTCATTCGAAGAGCACGACTACAAGGTTTTAATGCTTGTTGGGTGCCAGGAACAGATCATGCATCTATTGCTACCGAAGCCAAGGTAGTGGCTAAACTAAAGAGTGAAGGAATCGAAAAATCAGATTTGACTAGAGATTCCTTTTTGGAGCATGCATGGGATTGGACCCATACCCATGGAGGGATGATATTGGAACAACTCAAAAAACTGGGCTGTTCTTGCGATTGGGATCGTACCAAGTTTACCCTCGATAAGGATATGTCTGATTCGGTGATTAAAGTTTTTGTGGATTTGTACCAGCAAGGCCTTATTTATAGAGGGTTTCGAATGGTAAATTGGGATCCGGAAGCCAAAACTACTTTATCCGATGAAGAGGTGAATTATGTAGAGAAACAAGGAAACTTGTATCATTTGTCTTATGCTATAGAGGGAAGTGATGAGAAGGTGGTAATTGCGACCACTCGCCCAGAAACCATATTGGGAGATACCGCTGTCTGTATACATCCAGATGATGAACGATATGCCCATTTGCGCGGCAAACGTGCTATAGTGCCGATTTGTAATCGCAGTATACCGATCATCGAAGACGCTTATGTGGATATGGAATTTGGGACAGGCTGTTTGAAAGTGACTCCTGCTCATGACGAAAATGATAAGATGCTAGGAGATAAACACCAGTTGGAGCTTATCGATATATTCAACGAAGATGCGAGTCTCAATTCCTATGGATTGCATTATGAAGGAAAGGATAGATTTGTCGTAAGAAAAGAAATCGCCAAAGAACTAGAAAGCATAGGAAGTTTGGTGAAGGTAGAAAATCATATGAACAAGGTTGGTACATCAGAAAGAACCAAGGCTGTAATAGAGCCACGCTTGTCTTACCAGTGGTTTTTGAAGATGGAAGATTTGGCCAAGCCCGCATTGGAAGCGGTAATGGAAAGCAAGGAAGTAAAATTGTTTCCGAAGAAGTTTGAAAACACTTATAAGCATTGGTTGGAAAATATACGAGATTGGAACATATCGAGGCAACTATGGTGGGGACACCAGATACCAGCTTATTTCTATGGAGAAGGAATAGGAGACTTTGTAGTTGCTTATTCCAAGGAAGAAGCTTTGGAGTTGGCTAAAGAAAAAACGGGAAATATAGCTTTAACAGTGAGTGATTTGAGGCAAGATGAAGATGTCTTGGATACCTGGTTCTCTTCTTGGCTGTGGCCTATAAGTGTGTTTGGTGGGGTAACCGAGCCAGAGAACGAGGAGGTGAGTTATTATTATCCTACCAACGATTTGGTAACAGGGCCAGATATAATCTTTTTTTGGGTGGCTCGGATGATAATTTCGGGATATGCCCTGCGAGAGGAACGGCCTTTTCAGAATGTGTATTTCACTGGTTTGGTCCGCGACAAACAAGGGCGCAAAATGTCGAAACAGCTCGGGAATTCTCCTGATGCATTGAAGTTGATAGGGGATTTTGGAGCCGACGGTGTGCGCGTGGGCTTATTGCTAAGTGCAGCTGCAGGAAACGATCTGTTGTTTGACGATTCTTTATGCCAACAAGGAAAAAACTTTGCCAATAAGATATGGAATGCTTATCGTTTGATTCGGGGCTGGGAAGTTGCAGATTTGCCACAGCCAGAAGCTTCTAGAGTAGGCTTGGAGTGGTATGCTTCTAAATTCCAAAAAACACTGAAAGAAATCGAAGATCACTACAGCAAATACCGTATTTCGGATGCTTTGATGGGGATTTACAAACTGGTATGGGATGATTTTTGTTCGTGGCTGCTGGAAATTGTAAAGCCAGCTTATCAACAACCTATCGACCAAAAAACATTTGATGCGGTGATCGAAATGTTTGAAGATAACCTAAAGTTGTTACATCCGTTTATGCCGTTTCTTACTGAAGAAATATGGCAGCATATCCAAGAGCGAACACCGGAGCAAGCGCTTATAGTAGCTAGTTATCCTGAAATTATATCCTACGACCCAGAAATATTGAAAGACTTCGATTTTGCAACGGAAATTATATCAGGTGTGCGAACGATTCGAAAACAAAAGAATATTCCCAACAAGGAGCGCTTGGAATTGTTTGGTTTGAATGCGTTGCAATATGGTAAAACCTTTGATGCTGTGATTTGTAAACTGGCCAATTTGGAGCGATTTGAAACAGTAAGCGAAGCGGTACAAGGCGCTTTGAGTTATCGTGTGCAGTCCAATGCTTATTTTGTGCCAGTAGGAGGCGCTATAGATATAGAAGCCGAAATAGAAAAGTTAGAAGCAGAGCTCGTTTATCAGAAAGGTTTTTTAAACAGTGTGCAAAAGAAACTTGCCAATGAGCGATTTGTGCATGGTGCTCCGGAAAAAGTAGTCGCTTCTGAGCGCAAAAAAGAGGCAGATTCTTTGGCGAAAATAGAAACTATAGAAAAAAGAATATTAGAGCTAAGATCTTGATTTGAAATCGAATTCTTTTTCGCATAAGGATATATAGGCGATCTTTGCTTGGCTCGGACTCAAATGTTGGAGCTGAAACAAGGCGTTTGCCTTAAAACCGTTTATCAGTGGTTTGCTTCCCCCAGCATGTTGTAAATTGCCATTGGCGATGCGATAAAATGCGTAGAGGTTTAATAAAATATCTGCAGGTATCATGTTGTTGTAACTGTTGATATAATCTACGGCTTCTTGAAATCTAATGTGTAATTCTTTTTTAGATAAATCGTGCATGTGATGGTGTAGGTGCAAAAAATTAATTTTTGTTGAGAATAAGCAATGCGCATTGAATAAATGGCGCTGCGAAATACAAGCTGTCTAGGCGATCCAAAATGCCTCCATGTCCGGGCAAAATGTTGCCACTGTCTTTTATTTTGGCCATTCTTTTGAATTTGGATTCAACCAAGTCTCCTAAGGTGCCAAATATGATCGTAATACTGCCAAGTAAAAGCCAATGCAAAAGTGAAAGTTCCTGTAGGTATAGCCCAAAAATAGCAGCGGTGATAAGCCCAAATATAGCTCCTCCTATGGCTCCTTCGATAGATTTTTTTGGGGAGACACTTGGAAATAACTTGTTTTTGCCAAATAATTTACCACTGAGGTAAGCAAAAGTATCGTTGGTCCATATGATAGCGAGTATGCCAAACAACAACCAAGGGTCATAACTGCCAAAACCTATAGGGATAAGTGCTATTTGTAAAAATGAGAAGCCGACGTAGGTTGTAGCTACTGCTAAAGAGGTTGCCTGGTTTTTAAAATCCAATTGCACGCTATCAAACAAAAAGAGTAATAAAATGACTTGTATGCAGATGGTACTGCCAACGGTAAAGGCGATCCACATTTTTTCTGGAAAAATATAATGTGCCAATAAAGCACTTATGCTGTATATGCCTATAGCTGTTATAAGGGAGAATGCGAGCATTTTTCGAAATTCCCAAAGTCCCATCAAGCCAAATACGAAAAATAAGGCTGCTGCATAATAATATCCACTAAATACGGCAGTGAGTAGTACGGCAACGTAAATGATGGCAGAAACGGTTCTGGTCCAAAATTCTTTCATTATTTGGTGATTCAGTAGTCTTCTAGTAGGAGCAAATATAAGTTTTTTGCACTACTTCCGTAGGTCAAAAAGTCGTTTTCCTTGGGTTCTTTGAACTGTTTGATGGTGGTAATATTGCTAGGGATCTCATTTTTACACTGATTTTTGATTCTTTGTAACCCATTGCTAATATCGGGTACTATTTGACTGGTGTAGGCAACCACGATCATTTTTTTGGGAAGATGCATCAATTTGTTCTCTCGAATTTGATGGGAAGACAAAAGGATACTACCATCTTTTGCAATAAGGTTTTCGCATCCAATAAGCAGACAATCTGCCTGCTGGCAATTGGTTGCTCCAGCATATTGGTTGTTTGGAAATAATTCTTTGAGTGTGTTGTCGGTATTGGCAAGTCGCTGTGCTGTTATATTTTGTTCCTCAAGTATGGCTTCGAGATTGGAGCGAGCTTCGTCTGTATTGAGGCAATATAAGAACTTTCCGCCATTTTTTTTGAAGAGTAATATAAATTTTTCGTCCAAAGGTGGTTCTTTGGTATCGGGCATGTATTTGCTAGTCTCCTCTAGCTTATCTTGGGGAAGATTTGATTCTAATCCTAAAAGCCTTTTCCATAAATTCATATCCCTTCATCTGTCAGCCTATTCCGATACTGCGATATCGGATAAAATACCGAAGCCTATGCTACGGTATTATCGGTATTTTCTTCTTCTTTGGGGCTGTCTGCATTTTCTTTTTCGACAACCTGTGTATCCTTGTTGGATTCGATTCCGTTCAAAGGTTCTTTTTCGAACGGTCTTTTTCCAAATATTTTTTCCAAATCGTCTTTAAATATAACTTCTTTTTCCAACAAGCGCTCTGCGAGTTCGATTAATTTGTCTTTGTGTTCGTTTAGCAAGCCAATTGCACGTTGGTATTGGTTTTCAATTATTTTGGAAATTTCCGTGTCTATTTTTTGTGCGGTGTCTTCGCTATATGGTTTGGAAAAACCATAATCGGATTGGCCAGAAGAGTCGTAGTAGGTAATATTGCCCAATTCTTCATTGAGGCCATATATGGTTACCATAGCTCTTGCTTGCTTGGTTACTTTTTCGAGATCGCTGAGTGCACCAGTAGAGATTTTGTTGAATATTACTTTTTCTGCGGCACGACCACCCATGGTGGCGCACATTTCGTCTAGCATTTGTTCTGGTCTAACGATCAGTCGTTCTTCTGGAAGATACCAAGCTGCGCCTAGGCTTTGTCCTCTAGGTACAATAGTGACTTTTACCAGAGGAGCAGCATGTTCTAGCATCCAGCTTACCGTAGCATGACCAGCTTCGTGATAGGCGATAGTTTTTTTCTCCTCTTGGGTAATAATTTTATTTTTCTTTTCTAGACCTCCCACGATACGATCTACTGCGTCTAGGAAGTCTTGTTTGTTTACTGCTTTTTTCTCTTTTCTTGCTGCAATAAGAGCTGCTTCGTTGCAGACATTGGCGATATCTGCACCAGAGAATCCGGGTGTTTGTTTTGCCAAAAAGTCTACATCCAATTTTTCGGAAGTTTTTATTGGTTTTAAGTGGACTTCGAAGATTTCCTTGCGTTCTCTCAAATCTGGTAAATCTACATAGATTTGTCTGTCGAAACGACCTGCACGCATCAGTGCTTTATCCAAGACATCTGCACGGTTGGTGGCTGCCAATACAATCACATTGGTATTGGTTCCAAAACCGTCCATTTCGGTCAGGAGCTGGTTGAGTGTATTTTCGCGTTCGTCATTGGAGCCCGTGATATTGTTTTTCCCTCTAGCACGACCTATGGCATCTATTTCGTCTATAAAGATGATGGATGGTGATTTGTCTTTTGCTTGTTTAAATAAGTCTCTTACACGCGAGGCTCCTACACCAACAAACATTTCGACAAAATCTGATCCAGATAAGGAAAAGAAAGGAACTTTTGCTTCTCCAGCTACTGCTTTTGCCAAGAGGGTTTTGCCCGTTCCGGGAGGGCCAACCAATAGGGCGCCTTTTGGAATTTTTCCCCCTAGGGAAGTGTATTTGTCTGGGTTTTTTAGGAATTCGACAATTTCTTGCACTTCTTCTTTTGCTCCTTCCAAACCAGCTACATCTTTGAAGGTAACTTTGGTGTCGTTTTTCTCGTCAAAAAGTTTTGCTTTAGATTTTCCTATGTTGAATATTTGTCCACCAGCACCTCCAGCACCTCCACCAGACATGCGTCGCATGAGATATAGCCAAATACCGATAAAGATTACAAATGGCAGTATACTAAAGATGAGGTCTAGTATAGGATTGTCTTCTCTGTCGAAATCCACATAGGTGTCGAGATTGTTTTCTTTTATGGTCTCTTTAATGCCGTTCTCAAAGTTTTGCAAATCGCCAAATTTCACTTGATATTTGGGATCTGCTGCTTTGTTTGATAAAAGGTTCTTTTCTGCAACTTTTTTGTGAACGTCCTTTTCAAGGGCTTCTTCCGTCAGGTAAATTTTGGCGGTTTGATTGTTGCTGATGATAAGTACTTTTTGGATATCTCCATTTTGCAAATATTCTTGCAATTCGGAAGTGGATATTTTTGGTAAGCTATTAAAGCTTCCGCCATTAAAATAGCTAATCCCAAAAATGACTAAAATGGAAACAATATAGATCCAATAAGAACCGAATTTTGGTTTATTTTTAGGGTTTGATTTATTTTCTTGTGCCATTAAATATTTAATAATTGGTTTCTACTGTGGTAACAACTGCGTCTCCCCACAAGCCTTCGATATCGTAAAATTCGCGTATGTGTTTTTGGAAAACATGAACGACTACATTGACATAGTCCATGAGCACCCATTCGGCATTTTCTGTGCCCTCTATATGCCATGGTTTGTCTTTTAATTTTTTACTAACAATTTTTTGTATAGAATTTACAATAGCGTTAACGTGGGTATTAGATGTACCATTACAGAGGATAAAATAATCACAAACAGTGTTATCAATGTTTCTTAGGTCTAACAATTGTATATCATGTCCTTTAACTTCTTCTACTCCGGTAATAATTACAGATAATAATTGATCTACATTGCTTGAGTTATCTACCATTAAATTTTATTTCTTTGTACAAAGTTATTCTTTTTTTACAATCTTAGCTATTGTTTTTAACATAACATTAATCTAAAACGAATTCTACTAAATGGATATAATCAAACTTGATGCCATAGACTCTACCAATACTTATTTAAAATCGCTGCAAGAAAGTGAAGGCTTAGATAGGGATGTGGTAGTATGGGCACATAGGCAAACAGCCGGTAGGGGGCAACGTGGTTCGACTTGGGTTTCTGATGCTGGTAAGAACCTGACATTTAGTGTGCTTAAGGTGTTTGGAGGCTTGAAAGTGATTGACTATTTTTATTTGAACATGATAGTTGCATTGGCTGTGTGTGATGTGCTTGCAAGTAAAGAGGTTCAAAATGTCAGCATCAAATGGCCAAACGACATTTTGGCAGGAAACCGCAAGATTTGTGGTATACTGGTAGAGAATACGATACAGTCTCCCTTTATTCAATCTAGCGTAATTGGTATCGGTTTGAATGTTAATCAAGACGTTTTTGAGGGGTTGAAGGGTGTCAGTTCGCTTTATTTGGAAACTGGCAAAAACTTTGATTTGGAAGACTTGTTGCAAGAGTTACTGTCTCAGTTACACAGGCGAATGTATGGGATTTACTATCACAGATTTTTGGATATAAAAGAAGATTATTTAAGCTTGCTCTATGGTTTGGGCAAAAGTTTGCATTTTGAAGATAAAGATGGTAGTTATTTCGAAGCTCGAGTAGCGGATGTAAAAAAAGATGGACGGCTTTGCTTGGTCTTGCAAAGTGGCGCCCATCGATATGTGGATTTTAAGGAAATAAAGTGGTTGTTAGATTCCCTTTAGATTTTCAGTAAGGGTGGTAACAAATTTGGTAATAGGACCCTTTACCATCATTGCCATCATCGGGTTAAATTCTCCAGAGAAAGAAAGGTTGACATCGCTTTCATTGGCAGAAATTTCGTTTATATCGGCAGTAAGTGTAAAAGGTATTTTGTCGCTTGCGGCTCCCAAAACTACTTTGGAGTGCGGTGTTTGCTCTTTGAGTTTGAGGATGATCTCTGGCATACCACCTAAGGCAAACACAAATTTTCCAGCTTCGAGTACTTCAAATTTTTGAATGTTCTCTGGCATTAGTTTTTTAAAGTTTTCTACGTTGGTCAAAAATTCAAACACCTCGGTGGAAGATTTTTGAACTCGGGTGGTGTTTCCGTTGATGTTCATAAGTACTAATTGTTATCCCATTTGGCTGGATTTGTTTTCCAGTTCAATAAGGTTTGATGTTGTTTTTCTTTTATATAATTGCTTTCTATTGCTTTTTCTAGGAGGAAATCGTAGTTGCTCAATGTGTTTAGCTGGATGTTTTCTTTATCGAAGTTGGTCTTTGCTTGTTCAAATCCATAGGTAAATATGGCCAACATTCCCTTGACAGTTACCTCTGCTTGTTTGAGTGCTCTTACCGCATTGAGGCTGCTTTTTCCAGTAGAGATGAGGTCTTCGATAACGACTACATTTTGGTTTTTGTCCAAATGTCCTTCAATCTGATTTTGCCGACCATGTGATTTGGCTTCTGGTCTTACGTATACAAAAGGCAGGTTGAGAAAGTCCGCTACCAGCATACCGATACCGATGGCTCCTGTGGCTACACCAGCTATAACATCGGGTTTTCCGTATTGTTTTTCTATTTGTTTGGCCATCTCTTCTCTAACAAAATTCCTAATTGTAGGATGGGAAAGGATAATGCGATTGTCGCAATAAATCGGAGATTTCCAACCAGAGGCCCATGTAAAAGGATTTTCTGGATTCAATTTAATTGCATTAATTTGCAACAGCAATTCTGCGAGTTTTTTTGCAGTATTTTCGTCTAAAACCATGACACAAATGTATAAAGTTTTTGCGAATGAACACCCCATTATCCTCACAAATATCTTGGAAGAAGAAGGGGAGCACCGCACTTTTCTATTGGAAACCGCTCCACTGGTAGATATCTTTAAGAATATGGGTAAATCTGGTTACAAAAGGGTACACTTGTATCACAAAGATGCCGACCGATTATTGCCATTGTTATTTGAACGTATCAAGGTGGTGCTAGCTGCTGGAGGCGTGGTGAAGAATAAAGAGGGGCAAATTTTGTTTATTTTCAGAAAAGGGAAATGGGATATACCCAAAGGGAAAGTAGATAAGAAAGAGTCCTTGGAAGATGCTGCTATAAGAGAGGTAGAAGAAGAAACTGGTGTTTCTGGTCTTTCTATCGATTCTTTTTTGATGAAAACCTACCATATTTTTAAACGTAGGAATATGTACCAATTAAAAGAGACCTATTGGTATGCGATGCGAACTTCTTATACAGGTAAATTGGTGCCCCAGGTGGAGGAAGAAATCACCGAAGTGGCATGGAAATCTAAAGCAGAAATAAAAGGAATCCGATCCAATACCTACGAGAATATAAAATTGTTGTTGCCTTAATGCAGTACACGGTAAACTGGGTATTGTAAATGTGCTTTTTCATAATGCGCACTGTGTTTGTGGATCCAGTCTAGTTGGGCGTATGCGTTTTTTGAAAATTTTGGATTGCTGCGTTTTATCGAATCGAATTCTTTTTTTAGTTCCGGACGCTCTTTTAGTATTTGTAAAGCTTTGTCTTCGAATACATAGGCCGAGAAATGCTCTTTCTGTTGTAAAATAGGATCGAAATAATTCCAATTGAAAAAAGAGTCTGATGCTTCTGGTTCTAGGGTTTCTAACAAATAGCGAATACCCTCTTGTTGTGTTGGGATATACAAATCACCAGCTTTCAATTGGAGGCTGTCTATGTTTGCTTTTACTTTAGTGTTATAGTGTATATAATGACCCTCGTATGCTTTTTTGCTAGTGTCATAAGAAAGGATGCGGTATTTTTCTACCAAGATGGTGCTGTCTTTTTCGATGGTTTCAAATTGAATTTGATTGAGTTTTAGTCTCAGAATGATTTCTTTGTATTCTTTTTTAACGATATATGCTTTTGGGATTTCTACCGTATAGCTAGGTTTGAAATAGTCTTTGTAGATAATATTTTTGGTGTAAGGTTTGGTTTTGTCGTATTGCAAACGCTGCAGTCCGGTTACAGGGCTTGGAACTTTTTTTGCTTCAAATCCTTTAAACTGCAATTCGCTCCATTTGGTAGTGTCAATTTCCCATTTTAGCGGGTAAATTCTGCTATGGAGAAAGTGTTGAATGCTTTCGGTGCGCAATTGTTTGATATTTTGGAAATCTTCTTCTACTAGGTCTATCATGCTGTTGAGTAGGTCGTAGGTGCCTTCTACTCGAGATTTGTAGGGTTTTAGCATATGGGTTTCTACCATCATTCCCAAAATATGGAAGAGAGAGGTGTAGCCTGTAGAATATCTTGGGGAGTCAAAAAACTGTGAAAATCCTTGGTCTGGAGTGGTTCCGAATACATTGACATAAGGGGTGATATCCCATTTTTTTTCGAGCAATTTTTTTTCCAAATTTGGTATCATTTGGTTTTTGAGGTATGGTCCAAGACTGCCTCCAAGTTTGTTGTGTTGGGTCCACAAATGTGTGAGCGTGTACTGATAATCTGCACCATTGCTCACATGGGTATCTATAAAAACATCGGGTTTTACCAGATGAAGTATTTCGGTAAACGACAAGGCGTTTTGGGTGTCTGTTTTTACAAAATCTCTATTGAGGTCGAAATTTTTGGCGTTTCCTCTAAAGCCATAAGCTTCTGGTCCGTTTTGGTTGGTTCTACTATGAGAATTTCTGTTGAGTGCGCCACCGATATTATAAACTGGGATGGAAACTATACAAACATTTTCGGGTATGCGCAGCGTCCCCATAGCCATATCTCTAAAGAGCATCATGGAGGCATCGATACCGTCGCTTTCACCTGGGTGTATACCGTTATTGATAAGCAAAATGGCCTTTTTTTCTCTTATTTTTTTAAAATTAAATTCTTTATCTGCGTTGATGGTAACGATATGCAAAGGCAGTCCACTATCGGTTTCTCCCATAGTTTGTAAAGATACTGTTGACGAATTTTTAGCCAAGCGGGTGTAAAAGTCTATGACCTCTTGGTATGTTGCAGTTTGTTTTCCTTCACTTTGTTCAAAAACCAAAGGAAAATCATCCGGATTTTTGGTGGAGCTCATTCTATCGCAAGAGAGGCATGAAAGAAATACAACTATATATAGGAAGAGGTGTTTGTTTTGCATTATGTTTGATTTTTCGAATCAAACATAATCAAAAATTAAATGATTTTAAAGCCCATCAAAAAGAATCTAACAGATCAACTAGATTTGACAGCTGCATGTTGTACAATAGCGAGCAGTTGTTTTTGGTTGAATGGTTTTATGAGATATTCTAGGCGATGTGGGCTTCTTTTTTTAAATTGCTCAGATTTTCTTTTGTCTTCTTCGCTTATAGAGGAAGTAAGAATATAGATGTCTATGTTTTGCTTTACAGGAAGTTCTAAAAAGGCCTCTAGAAATTGCCAGCCGTCCATGATTGGCATATTGATATCCAATAGGATGATTTGTGGAATGGGCAAGCTTTGAGATAGGGAGTATTTAAAGGATTCCAAGGCGTCTTTTCCATTGTAATGCACCAATAAGCTTCTACTAGCTTCTGCGTGTAAGATTTGGTGTTGAATACCGAATACCGTTATGGGATCATCGTCAATGATGCAGATAGAACTAATCTTTTTCATTAAAAAAAACTTTAAAGGTCGTTCCTTTGTCAATCTTGCTTTCTACGGTGATTTTACCATTTAGAGCATCGATCTTGGCTTTGGTCATAAACAATCCAAATCCTTTTGCTTCTGGGTGATTGTGAAATACTTTGTACATACCAAATAGTTTGTGTTTGTTTCGAAGCAGATCGATTCCCAATCCGTTGTCTGCGATTTCGACCACACTGTATTTTTTGGTTTTGGAAAAGGAAATGGTTATTTCTGGACTTCTATCTGGGTGTTTGTAGCGTAGGGAGTTGCAGATCAGATGGTGGAGGATGCTGCTCACATATGGTTTATTGGCCAATACAAAGGCGTCTTTTGGGATAAGATTTTGTATGTAAGCTTTTGTTTTAGGATCTTTTTTTATGAGGTTTTTAATAACGCTATTACAGATTTTATGTGCATTTTGGAGGCTTCGTTTTTCTTTAGGGATGGGTTTGATGGTAACCATTTCGTTGAGGTGTTCTATGGTTTCTAGCATGGTGTCACTAGATTTTTTGAGCATTTGGTACAGCTGTTGGTTGTTGTTATTGTAGCCATTGGGTACGATCAATTCCAATAACATGGAAAAATTGGCAGCATGAGAGCGCAAATTGTGGGATAGGATATCGGTAAATTCTCTTAATTTTTTCTCTTGTTTCCCTACAGTGGTAATAGTTTTTTTAAGTGTTTTTTCTCTTTCTTTTTGGTCGTTTATTGCTCTACCTATGCCTAGTATAAAATTGCATTTTTGTGCGGGGTTGGATAAGGGGATTTTAGAATAGGAAAAGGAGTTGTTTTTTTCGTTAGAAGATTTTAGGGTGTATTCTACCTGGTGCTTATCTTCTTGATGTAGAAAGATATGATTGTCTTCATCTATGTTTTTTAGAGCAAGGTGGTTGGGGTATAGTTCCAGATCGTTTTTACCTAGTGCATCTGCTTCTTTTTCTAGTCCCAAAAATGCTAATTCGTTGTTGTTGACCATAATTCTTTTGTGATTGCGGTCTTTTACAAAAATATTGTAAGGGATATTGTCTAGTATTGATTTTAGGATAGGATTTGCATGAAGTGGGGCTTCTTGTGATTTGTTTTCTATCTCTCTTTCGTTTAGTAGTTGTATACTACCTAATATGGTGTGTATACCCGCTGCATTTCCAATAGATTTGGCTTTTAGTAGGACTTGTTTTTGGTTTTCTTTTGCATTAGCAATGGTTGTTTTAACTTCCCATTGCATGTTCTTTTTTAGGGATTTGTTGAAAAGGTTTTGTATTTCCGATCGTTTGGAGGGGGAATCGATAAAGCTCAGAGATTTGATAAGTTTGGGTTGGTAGTTTTTTTCTACGCCATATATTTCGCGTGTTTTTAAATCCCAAGTCAATTTGTTTTCTTTTGGAAGGTATTTCCAACGGCCAATCTTGCTGTTTTGTAAAAGGTCGTTTATTACAATATTGGATTCCCGTAGTTTTTCACTATAATGTTTGGAAGTAGTAATGTCTTGAGCCTGTATGAGAACTCCTTTGATATTGTTGTCTGCATCGGTATACGGACTGTTGGTAAATTGGTACCATTTGTTGGGATTGTGCTCCAAAGAGGTTGAAAAGGGTAGGGATGCACCTTGCAAACAACTGTCTAGAACGGCATCCCATCGGGGGTCTTCAATGGCTAATAGCGTAAATATATCGATATTTTCAGCAGCTTTTTTATCCAAGCCGAATTCCTGAAACCAAAGGTCGGAAGCGTAAATGAGCTCCTTGTTTTTGTTTAATACTGCTAAAGCAGTTGGTAACTGTTGTATGATTTGTATGTCTAGACTTTTTATCACGGCTAAGAAATTTCTCACTAAATTATAAAAAACAACTTACGTAAAAATTATTTGTTGTAAAAGTCAGAAAATTCGTTGTGTGCGGTCAAAAAAACAGTTTTATTTTATGCGAACAGATTCTGGCACCAAGCTGGTGTAATCTCCTTGATGTCGAATTACTTCCCTTACTATGGAGCTACTGATGTAGGATTTTCCAGAAGAGGTAAGCAAAAAGACCGTTTCGATATGGGAGAGTTTTCTGTTGGTATGAGCAATGGCTTTTTCAAATTCGAAATCTGCAGGATTTCTAAGGCCTCTCAATATAAAATCAGCACCTATGTCTTTGCAAAAATTGATGGTAAGCCCATTGTATGTCATCACTTTTATTTTTGGTTCCCCTTCAAAGGCCTTTTCAATAAAGCTTTTGCGTTGTTCGAGGCTAAACATGTATTTTTTGCTAGAGTTTTCTCCAATTGCTATGATTAACTCATCAAAAAGAGTGACGCCTCTTTTTACGATATCATAATGTCCTAAAGTGATCGGATCGAAGGATCCCGGGAATATGGCTTTTTTCATACTTCTAGCTTGCTGTACGTTCCTAATGCGGTTTTTATGGCGTCTTCAAAGAGTTCTCTCAGGCTGATGCCTGCGTGTTTTGCTTGTTGTGGCAATAAGCTTTCTCCGGTAAGACCAGGTACCGTATTGATGTCTAGCAAATGTGGTTCTCCGTTTACAAAAATATATTCTGTACGAGTAAAGCCTTTCATTTTAAGTATTTTATATACTTTTAAGGCAGTGCTTTTTACCTTTTCTTCTTCCTCTTGGCTCAGTTGGGCAGGAGTTATTTCTTTGGATTTTCCTTGGTATTTTGCCTCATAGTCAAAGAAATCGTTGTCGGTTATAATTTCTGTAATTCCAACCAATTTGGTTTTTCCTTTATAGCTAATGACGCCAACCGAAACTTCTTTCCCATCCAAAAAAGATTCGATAAGGATTTCGTCATCCTCTTTGAAGGAAATTTCTATCGCCTTTTCTAGATCTGTTTCCTTATATACTTTGGTAATACCAAAACTGCTTCCTGCTTTATTTGCTTTTACAAAGCAAGGGAGTCCTACGGTATCTACTATGTCTTTAGAGTTTATGGGATCTCCTAGATTGAGGTAGTAAGAACTAGCGGTACGGATACCATATGGTTTTAGTATTGCCAAGCAGTCTCTTTTGTTGAAAGTAACAGCCAGTTGGTAAGAGTCGCTAGAGGTATGCGGTATTCCCAAAAGTTCGAAATAGCTCATCAGTATGCCATCTTCTCCAGGATGTCCGTGGATGGCATTGAATACGGCATCAAATCGAATGGTTTGGGTTCCAATATCAACACTAAAATCGTGTTTGTTTATCGGGTATTCTATGTTGTTGTCATCTACATATACCCATTTTTCTTGGAGGATATAAATGCGATGTACCTCAAAATTTCCATTTTTTAAAGTGTTGTACACCACATTACCACTTTTTAGGGAGATTTTGTATTCGCTAGAATATCCTCCCATAACGATTGCTATATTTTTTTTTTGCATGTTTTGGACTAGCTTAAATGTTGGAATAACAAAAATATCATTTATTTAAGTCAAAATAAAAAGAATCACTTTTATATCTTTGTTTTTTTAGTAAATACGCAAAATATGGTCGCCGCATAAGAATGAAGGGTTTTTATTCGTATATATGAAGAAGTGATGCGATTGGCTAATAAATTGAATTAAAAAGCAGATAATGAAAATTTGGAATTTTTTAAAACGAAATGTTTTGGTTCGTCATCTTGTATTGGCGGGTATATTGGTGTTATTGTTATTGATGGGAGTAGCACGTTGGCTAAATAGCACAACCAACCATGGCGATTTTATCGAAGTGCCAGATTTTGCTCAGAAATCGGTAATAGATGTAGAGCGAATGGCAGCAGATGCCAATTTGCGGATCAAGATCGTAGATTCGGCTAATTATAACCCGAAGTTTCCGAGGTTTTCCATAACAGAACAAAATCCGGAAGCCGGAACACATGTGAAAAAGAACAGAATGATCTATGTGAAGGTGAATCCTTCTAACTACAAAAAGGTAAGTGTACCTAATGTGATACAGGTGACCAAGAGAAATGCGGTAGCAAAACTGAAAGCGGTAGGGTTGATAGTGGACAAGATCACCTATAAGGATTTTGTTGGGAAAGACATGGTTTTTTACATCAAATACAAAGGGAAAAATATAGGAGAAGGAGATCGCATTCCAAAAATGTCTAAGGTGGAGTTGGTTTGTGGTAATGGAAATAGAGGTACTACAGAAGATATAGATATCGATCATGGGGGAGAATAGTAGTTTGGAACTTCCAGAAGAGCAACTTCACGAGCATTATCGATTTGACGCCTCAAAAGGGCAAGAGCCTTTAAGAGTAGATAAATTTCTGATGAATTTTATTGAGAATGCCACTCGTAATAAAATTCAACAGGCGGCTAAAGCTGGAAATATTTGGGTAAACGATAAGGCTGTAAAGCAGAATTATAAAGTAAAGGCGGGCGATGTAGTAAAAGTATTGTTTGCACATCCTCCTTATGAAATGTTGCTTACGCCAGAAGATATTCCGCTCGATATTGTATATGAAGATGATAGTTTGCTGGTTGTAAATAAGCCTGCCGGTATGGTGGTGCATCCTGGGCATGGCAATTATTCTGGAACTTTAATAAATGCTTTGGTGTATCACTTTGATAATTTGCCGCAAAATAGCAATGAACGTCCGGGGCTGGTACATCGCATAGATAAGGATACAAGTGGTTTGCTAGTGGTAGCAAAGACCGAACAAGCAATGACGCATCTGGCAGATCAGTTTTTTGAAAAAACTTCCGAACGAGAATACCTTGCCTTAGTCTGGGGGAATGTAGTCGAAGACAGCGGAACTATAGAAGGGCATATAGGAAGGCATCCCAAAAACAGGCTACAGAATACCGTATTTCCTGATGGAGAGCAGGGTAAGGAAGCTGTTACACATTTTAAAGTAATAGAGCGCTTGGGCTACGTTACTCTAATAAGTTGTAAATTAGAAACTGGGCGTACGCACCAAATACGGGTGCATATGAAATACATAGGACATACCCTTTTTAATGATGCGCGTTATGGTGGAGAAAAAATATTGAAAGGAACTACATTTACCAAATACAAGCAGTTTGTTGAAAATTGTTTTAAAGTGCTGCCTAGACAAGCATTACATGCCAAAACTTTGGGATTTGTACATCCCGTGAGCGGTGAAATGATGCGTTTTGATAGTCCAATTCCCGAAGATATGCAATTGGCAATAGAGAAATGGCATGCCTATGCCAAGCACGCCAAAGAGTAATACCATTTCTGTTTTGAAATGCCCTTAAAAGAAATAGAAGATTTTTTACGCAAAAGATACCTGGTATTTTATGTTTGTATAGCTATATATAAAGAAGAAAAATCAAGCATAGCCGTAGCTGCGGTTTCTTTTTATTCTGAAATAGAAAGGAAAAAAAGGCTATTTATTGGGGTGGTTTTAAACTAGAAATGATATAATAATTGATTTGTATTATACTAGTATTAGTTATTAAGATGGACAGGGCAGATCAATTTCTTTAAATGTTTTATTTTTGAAAGGAATTTGTTTCAGTATAAAAAAGAACTATGGAGAATGTAAAAATGGTGATTTCGCCAGCCAAGTCAATGGATTTTAAATCTGTAGTGCCGACCGAGGAATACAGTAAAGGACAATATTATAAAGAAGCATCCGAAATAAATACGGTTTTAAAAACAATGTCTGCTTCTGAGCTTTCTACTCTTATGAAGATCTCCGATAAATTGGGGCAGTTAAACTATGAGCGCAATCAAGAGTGGCATTTGCCTTTTACAATAGAAAATGCCAAACAAGCTGTTTTTGCCTTTAGTGGCGATGTGTATACCGGTTTAGACGCCTATAGCTTAAAGGAGAAGCAAATAAAAAAAATGCAAGATAGTTTGCGTATTTTGTCTGGGCAATATGGTATGCTAAAGCCTTTGGATTTGGTGCAGCCTTATCGCTTAGAAATGGGGACCAAAATAGCCATAGGTGCCCACAAAAATTTATATGCATTCTGGAAAGAAAAACTCACCGCTGCAATAAATGCGGAATTCGAAGCCGATAGTTTTTTAGTGAATTTGGCAAGCAATGAATATTTTAAAGCACTAGATGCGAAGAAAATTAAAGTTCCCATTGTTGTTCCTCATTTCAAAGATTACAAAAACGGGAAATTAAAAATAATTAGCTTCTTTGCTAAAAAGGCTAGGGGGATGATGGTTCGGTACATACTAGAAAACGACATTCGAACAGTAGAAGACCTTAAAGGTTTTGCCATGGGAGGATATGGCTTCGATGCCAATCTGTCCAACGAGAACGATTTGGTCTTTACAAGATAGTGTAGTAGATTAGGGCAAATACTATAGTGAACTGGAGTTAGTTAAATTGTTTTTTAAAATTTGTTGACTTTTTCGCTTCTGTTTGCTTATTCAAAAATAAAGAAACACCCAAGCAACAATCATGTTATTGCAATCATAAACGATTACTTGTATGGTTTTATTTCTGTAAGTATAGAAACAGAGTTAGTTTGTTAATAAATCCGCAAAAATCCGCAATAATTTGCAAATTTAAGATAATCATTTTGTTTTTATGTTAAATTTTCAACATATTTGGAGTGATATGTTGTCGATTGCGAAAGAATCGACGAAAAAACGAACTAATTAAACTATATTTTATGAAGAGTATTTACTTAAAATTACTCTTACTTATCTTTTCATCATCATTATATGGACAATCGATAAGTGGAACTGTTTCAGATGCAAATGGGGTTCCGCTTATGGGCGTTTCTGTATTGGTAAAAGGAACGAGTAAGGGAACAACAACAGACTTTGATGGGAAGTATATCATTGAAGCTGGAAAAGGAGCAATTCTTAAATTTTCTTATTTAGGAATGACTTCACAAGAAATTGCTGTTGGAGACCAATCCACAGTAAATGTGACATTGCAAGAAGATGCCACCAACCTAGATGAGGTAGTGGTAACTGCTTTTGGGATTAAACGTTCTACAAAAGAATTGGGGTATTCGGTAACCAAAGTCAATACTGCAGAGCTCAACATGGCGGGTCGTGCTGATGCAATGACCGCATTGCAAGGGCAAGTAGCAGGGTTACAAATCAGTAACACCTCTGGTAGTGCTGGGGGAGGTGTAGATATTCTAATTCGAAGTGTAACTTCCGTAAATCCCGATAGAAACAATCAGCCATTATTTATAATTGACGGATTGGCACTAAACAATGATACTTTTTCTGGTAGTGTGTTACCTAGTGATGGTTCAAACTCACCAAGTAGTTCTGAACAGTTTTCGTTTTCGAATCGTGCGGCAGATATTAACCCAGACGATATAGAAAGTATCAATGTATTGAAAGGAGCGGCTGCAACTGCGTTATATGGGGTACGCGCAGCAAACGGGGCTGTGGTTATTACCACAAAAAAAGGAAAAGAAGGTAAGGCTAAGATTAATATCTCTGCCTCTACATCTTTTAGAAACGTAAACAAAACGCCAACGCTACAAGAGGTATATCGAGAAGGATGGAATGGTAGAGTGGAAATACTATATACACCGGAAACAGACTCAGGGTTTACAGAGGTTTTTGATAGTACACCATTTCATACTTGGGGACCAAAATACTCAGCAGATTCTGTTACCAATCCAGATGGGCAAGTAATTGATCTTTCCAATGACCGATTCTACGATCCTTACGATTTGTTTCGCACTGGAGTGAACAAAATGGTTAATTTTAATATTAGTGGTGCATCAGAAAAATTAGATTATTATTTCTCTATAGGGGATAATAAGGAAGAAGGGATTATGCCAAATACCGAATATAGAAAAACCAATTTGCGTTTTAAGGCGGGTTACCAGATTAAAGACAATTTGAGCTTAAACACCTCCATAACATACACAAATTCTGGTGGAAAGCGTTCTAATGGAGGAGATAAGTCGGTAATGAGTGCTTTAGCATATTTTTCTCCTACGTTTCCAGTAAACGATTATGTGAATGCCGATGGTTCTCAGCGTAACTTTACACCTTGGATCGACAACCCAAGATATTTCTTGGAAAAAAGTTTCTTAAAAGATGATGTAAATCGTTGGTTGGGGAATGTGACATTAAACTGGCAGCCAAAAGATTGGTTGAATGTAACCTATGCGGCTCAAGTTGATAATTATTCCGATCAAAGAAATCGATTTGTACCACCAGAGTTGGATACAGGTGTAAAAGTTAATGGGTTTATCGTAGAGCAAGATATCAATTTCTTGGGCTTAGAATCTAATTTTTTAGTTTCTGCCGAAAAGGAATTTAGTGAAGATTTCAGTGCTACACTTACAATCGGTAATCAAATTTCAGACTCAAGGAGAGATTATAATATGGTTCGTGGAGAAACTTTGAATGTACCAGGAATCAATCAGATTTCCAATACCATAAACCTGTTTACTAAATCAGAAGTGGAACAAGAAAGAAATGTTGGTGTTTTTGGGGAACTTAAAATGGCATATAAAAACAGTTTATTCTTAACTGTAACAGGAAGAAATGACTGGGTTTCCGTGCTTCCAAAAGACAATCGTTCGTTTTTCTATCCTTCGGTAAGTTTGGCTTATGATTTAAAAGACCTAATAGGGGAGAATGATATTGTAAATTTTGCAAAACTTCGTACTTCTTGGGCGGAAGTTGGTAAAGGGCCAACTTTTGGTAAAATAGGGCATTTTTTTGAGCCCGATGGAGATTTTCCATTTGGAGGAGCTGGAGGCTATCGTTCTCGTACCCAATTAGGAGATGTAAATATGGTTCCAGAGAAGAACCAATCTTTTGAAATTGGAGCGGATTTGCGCCTTTTCCAGAATAGAGTACGAGTAGATTATGCGTATTACAAAACCAGGGTAAAAGAACAAATATTTACTGTAAATACAGCACCTTCCTCTGGATTTTCTGGTTTCACCAGAAATGCTGGAGATTTTGAATCATTTGGACATGAGCTTCTGATAGATGCAAGTATAATCCGTAAAGCAGATTTGAAATGGAATATAGGTATTAACTGGTCTACCAATGAGGGAGAAGTATTGGCTCTTCCAGAAGATGTTGAAAGTGTGGTTTTTGTGAGTAGTGGATTTGCCGGGGTTACGTCAGAAGTGAAAGAAGGAGACAAGATGGGTAGTCTTTATGGGTATACTTGGCAATATGAAAATGGAGAGCGTTATATAGGATCTGATGGATTGCCTAGAGTTGATCTTTCCGAGCGTAAAGTAGTAGGAAATGCCTTTCCTGATTTTGTAGCCTCTATCAATAACCGTTTGTCTTATAAAGGATTTGATTTTAACTTCTTGCTAGAATGGAAAGAAGGAGGCGATTTATATGATTCTGGTCGTAGAAACATGATTAGAAATGGAACATTAGGCGTAACTGAATTTAGAAATGAAACCACTGTTTTAGCAGGAGTAATGGATGATGGTAGTGGTGGATTTGTACCAAATACACAAGAAGTACTAATCGATCAAAATTATTATAGAAGTTCTACACGTTACAATCGTGCTTCAGAAGTACTTGTGCAAGATGCTTCTTGGGTGAAACTTAGAAATATAGGGCTGACCTATAATTTCTCTGGGAAATTGTTAGAACGACTGAAAGTAGATAAGATGGCTTTCACAGTAAGTGCGCAGAATCTTTTAATCTGGACGCCATTCGACGGGTTTGATCCAGAAGGGAATCAGTATAGTGCTGGTAGTAATGTGTATGGTTTCACTGGTTTAAACACTCCATTGAGTGAATCATATTCTTTAGGAATTAATATAGGATTTTAAAAAAAAGCATTATCATGAAAAAGACATGGTCAAAAATTAATATAGGTTTGCTACTCGCAGTGATCACTTTTGGATTTACTGCCTGTGGTGAAGATTATTTCGACGTAAATACCCCCTCTGGTTATGTGAAGCCAGATCAGCTTCGTATGAATGATTTGCTCGCGCCAGTTATTCATAGTACTATGGAAGGACAACAATCAGCTGCTTTGGTGTACGGAAACTATACTCAGTATTTTGTGAGTGAAGGAGGCGGAGCAAGTGGAGAAACCGAATTGGGATCTCTTTGGAATCAGGTATATTTGTACATACTTCCAAACTTAAAAGAGATTAAGCAAAAGTCAGCGGCCAACAATGCCATTCATTTTGAAGCAGTGGCCGATGTGTTAACTGCTATAAATCTTGGTATTGCAACCGACTCTTGGGGTAATATTCCTTATAGTGAAGCTACACAAGGGCAGGCGAATTTTTCTCCAACATTTGATACTCAAGAAGCGATTTACACGGAGATATTCGCCTTGTTGGATAGTGCAATTACAAATTTACAGGCAGAAGATACTTCTGGGTTTACCATGGGAAGTGCCGATCTTATTTATAAGGGAGATACCGCAAAATGGTTAAAAGCAGCATATACACTTAAAGCACGTTATCAATTGCATTTGGTAAACAAGGGTGTGGTGTCTCCCAATGAAATTTTAACAACTATTTCAAACGGAATCGACTCTAATGATGCCAATTTTTTAATGGCATATGATGAGAAAAACCTTAATCCTTGGCATTCTTCCGAAGTGTTATCGAAGTCTACAGGTAACTTCCATAGAGATATTGCTAGTCAGTTGGTAAGCACTATGAATGGAGAAAACTATCCGTTTACAAGTCCAGGACTTACTATAGACCCTCGTTTACCAGTTTTTGCAGATAACGATGGTGCTGCCGATTGGAGAGGCTATGTAAGCGGTGGCGGCGGTGAGTCTCCTGATGGGGGGGCAGCTAATACTGGCTTTGCTGCAAACACCTATTACACTAGTAATAGCTCGCCTTTGGTGCTGATTACCTATGCAGAAGCGATGTTTATAAAGGCAGAAGCTGCTTTCTTGGCAAATGGTGGAACAACTACCAGTACAGGAACTACTGCAGATGGTTATGATGCTTATATAGAAGGTGTTAATGCAAGTATGGCAATGTACAGTGTAGATGGTGCTACTTATGTGTCAGATGCTAATATTAATGTGGGAGTTGCAGCTTTACAGTTGCACCATATCATGAAAGAAAAGTACATACATAACTTCTTAAATCCAGAAACTTTTGTGGATTATAGAAGATATGATTTTTCTACAGATGTGTTTAAAGGATTAACCATTAGATCAGAAGATGATGCAGAAGCAGATTATGCTGGGCAATGGTTTAGAAGAGCTTCGTATCCAACATCGGAAAGAAATGCTAATTCTGAAAATGTTGAAGCAAATCAACAAACACCAGTAACTCCAGTATGGTGGGATGAATAACAAATAAAGTTATAGCAAGTAAAAGAGGCTGTCTTCGAAAGACAGCCTTTTTTTAGTTTTTATACCATTTCTGGTTTGTATAAAGAAAAAAATATCTATTTCTTATAAGGATGATTTTAAACCAGAAATTGTATTGTAGTCAAGGATGCAGGAGGTTAAATCATCTATATCTTTTTCTCCATGTGCTGCACTGATTACAATATTGCTCATCAAGGGATCTTGTTGGGAGGGGTATCTGAAATTGGTGATGATAAAATGATGCTTTGCCAAGTGTTGGCTTAATAGCTCGTTTCGAAATGGTATAGCTGGATGTTGGGCTATAGATTGGAAATGTACTTTTTCATCTAGATTCTGATGAAAACGCTTTAAGTTGCTTCGTAACTTTGTTCTTTGTGTGTTGTAGATGTTTTGTGCATCCAATAGGCTTGCCATGCTGGCGGGCGTTGCCGGACTAGCACCACCAAAAAAACTACTGTTGGCAATAGCTTCTATGCGGTGTTGTTTTCCATAGATTAAACCAGCACTAATGCCAAATGCCTTTCCCAAAGAAGCACAGCCTATTAACTCTGCAGCCCCAAGTTTCTTCAGGGTGGAAAATGCGCCTTCCCCATGTTCTCCTACGATGCCTATACCATGAGAATCGTCTACCACTACGATGATCTCGTTCAGTGGCAAAGTTTGTAAACCCTGGTAATATGGGTGGTTTTCGAAAGACATTAATTCGATGCTGTCTAAAAAAACCACTGGCTTTAGGGTGTTTTTTTCTCTTAGTTGTTTTTCTACAGCGGCTTTTAAAGTGGTGTAACTTTTAAAACAATTGGCCGTAGCATCTTGAGTGGCCACATGGGTATTGGGTGCATAAAACAGCGGATGACCCGCAGCCCTCAAATGATGGGTGAGCAATTGCCCTGCTAAAAAACCAGAAGACAGACTTAAACTGGCTTCACACCCTATTTGTGTGGCTAAAAAGCGTTCTGCTTTTTCATAAATAGGAAATTGAATATTCGATTTGCGGGATGCCCCATAATTGGTGCCATATTTTCGGATATGGTGAATAAAGAGTTCCTGAAATGCTTCCAAAGTTTGTAATCCTAAATAAGCAGTTCCTCCAAAATACCGAAACCGCTTTCCATCTTGGGTGAAACTACTCCCGGGAAAATGATCTACTTGATATTTCATTACAGCATTTCTACTCCGCTACCTCCCAATTGCGGAAATTCTACCTTACCACCTTTGTGTATAATAACCCCTTTGGCAATATCTTTGCTTAGCAACATGGCACCATCCATATCTACATAGTCTAATTGTGGCAAGAGTTGTGCTATGGCAGAAATACCCACAGAGGATTCTGTCATACAGCCAACCATCACTTTCAATCCAAGAGATTTTGCTTCTCTTATCATGCGCAAGGCCGGGGTGAGTCCACCGCATTTGGTGAGTTTGATGTTGATACCATCAAAATAACCAGCACATTTTGCTACATCGCTTTCAACAATGCAACTTTCATCTGCTATGGTTGGTAAAACACTAGCTTCTTTCACTTTTTTCATTCCCTCCCAATTGTCGGCTTTTAAAGGTTGCTCTATAAATTCCACACCAAGTTTTTTTAGTAGTGGTGCATATTCAATAGTTTGGGCAGCAGTCCAAGCGCAATTGGCGTCTATACGAAACTTAGCATCTGTTTTTTCCCGTAACGCCTCTACTATGGCAACGTCTTTATCGGTTCCTAGTTTAATTTTATAAATAGGCCAAGGGGTTTCTTCCATTTTTTTTACCATTTTTTCAATAGTGTCTATTCCAATAGTGTAATTGGTAATAGGGTATGTTTCTTTAGAAGTTCCCCAAATTTCATGCAAGGGTTTTCCTAGCATTTTTCCGTACAAATCATGTGCAGCCAAATCTAATGCGCAAATTGCAAAGGAACTCAAAGACAAGCTACATAAAAAAGCGTGCAGTTCCTCTGGTGTTTTCCAGTTAAATTGTTCTATAGCAACCTGGTTTTCTTTTATTTCAGCAGACATGCTTTCAAAAGTTACTCCATAATAATTATTGGCAGTTGCTTCTCCATATCCGATCTTACCGTCTTTTTCTAAACTAACTACAATACTGTCTTGAAAATCATGCGATTCTCTAGAAATAGTAAACGTATGTCTTAGGGGCAAAATATACTTTTTACAGCTAATTTTCATTTCCTTAAATATTTTAGGAAATATAGCCAATATTGTTAAATAAATAACAGTGGATTAGCGAATACTTTTAACGAAATCTGATATTTTTTTCGGACCTTCTTTTGTGAGATGTTTAATGAATGCAGAGCCAATGATAGCGCCTTTGGCAAAAGTAGTGGCAGCATTAAAGGTTTCTTTGTTGCTAATACCAAATCCAACAATTTGTGGGTTTTTTAATTGGAGTTTGTGAATGCGTTCAAAATAAGCTTGTTGGGTGTTTCCAAAACTCGATTTTGCACCAGTTACGCTAGCCGAACTTACCATGTATATAAAACCATTGGATACCTCGTCTATAGTTCTAATTCTCTCATCAGAGGTTTGTGGGGTGATTAAAAATACATTAATTAAACCGTGTTTCTCAACTATGGTTTGATAATCTTTTTGGTAGACTGCTACGGGTAGGTCTGGGATAATAAGGCCATCTATGCCTATTGCGGCACATTTGGCACAAAAGGCTTCTATTCCATATTGTAGCATAGGGTTGAAATAGCCCATTATAATTAGTGGAATCTGTACTTTTTCTCGTACGCCTTCTAATTGTTCGAATAGTTTTTGGGTAGTCATTCCGTTTTTTAAGGCTTGGGTGGAGCTCTCTTGTATGGTAGGTCCGTCTGCTAAAGGATCGCTAAAAGGTAATCCAATTTCTACCAAGTCTACTCCAGCTGTTTCTAATTGTTCTAGAATTGGAATGGTGTCTTCTAGTTGCGGATATCCGGCAGTAAAATATATAGATAGTAGTTTTTTGTTGCTTGCTAATGTTTTTTGTATACGGTTCATGTTTTTCTTTTTTAAAGATTGAAGTAGTTGATGAAAGTATTTAGGTCTTTATCGCCTCTACCAGATAAGCTAATCACCACCACATCATTGGGCTGAAACTTTTTCTGTTCTAAAACAGCAAATGCGTGGGCAGATTCTATGGCTGGAATAATTCCTTCCAACTTGCTAAGTTTCATACCGGCTTGCATGGCATGGTCATCGGTGATAGCAAAAAAATCTGCTCTTCCCGTTTCGTACAAATGCGCATGCATAGGGCCTACACCAGGATAATCTAATCCAGCGGAAATAGAATAAGGCTCGGTTATTTGTCCGTCATTGGTCTGCATCAAAAGGGTTTTGCAGCCGTGAATTATTCCTTCTTTTCCGAGTTGAGAGGTGGCTGCACTTTCGCCACTATGCACTCCTTTACCAGCTGCTTCCACGGCAATAATGCCAACATCCTCTCGATCTAAATAATGGTAGAATGTACCCGCTGCATTGCTACCTCCCCCAATGCATGCGATTACATAGTTGGGGTTTTCTGTGCCTTCTTTCTCTAATAATTGTGCTTTTATTTCTTCTGAAATTAACGACTGAAAGCGAGTGACCATATCCGGATAAGGATGTGGGCCTATGGCGGAGCCAATAATATAGTGGGTGTCTACAGGATTGTTGATCCAGTCACGTATGGCTTCGTTGGTCGCATCTTTTAGCGTTCTGCTTCCAGATAATGCTGGGCGAACTTCGGCCCCAAGCATTTTCATACGAGCCACATTAGGCGCTTGTCTGTCAATATCTACTTCTCCCATGTATACGATACATTCAATACCCATTAATGCACAAACCGTAGCCGTTGCCACACCATGTTGACCAGCTCCTGTTTCTGCTATAATTCGTTTTTTGCCCAATTTTTTTGCGACTAAAATCTGACCAATGGTGTTGTTTATTTTGTGTGCACCTGTATGGTTGAGGTCTTCTCTTTTGAGATAGATTTTGGTGTTGTATGCTGCCGATAGTCTTTTGGCAAAATAAAGAGGAGAAGGTCTACCTACATAATCCCGAAGCAAGTTTTGAAATTCTTCCTCAAAACTGGGTTCCTGCATAATTTTCAAGTATTCTTGCCGCAGGTTTTCTACATTTGGGTACAGCATTTCTGGGATGAATGCACCACCAAAATTGCCGTAATATCCGTTCTCATCTACATGATAATTTGGCGTATTCATATTTCTTATTTTTTCAATAAAATGTTTTACATTGTTTTTGTTTTTCAAGGCGGGGGCATCTTCAAAGCCACTGTTGATGTCTAGAGCGTGTATGGGCAATTGCCATTTTTGAATTGCTTTGATGGCTGCTGTGCTATCTGGACCTATACCACCACTAAGAAAAAACGGTTTATTGTAAGGGTATTGTTTTAAGATTTCCCAATTAAATGGCACGCCGTTGCCGCCAACCAATTTTCCTTTGGTATCGAAAAGAAAAAAATCCACAATTTCTTCGAAAGAGGCCAATTGTTTAAAATCATATGAAGCTCCTATGGAAAATACTTTAATGATTTTAATTGCAGGAAGTAATTTCTTTAGGGTTTGGCAAAAGCTCACATCTTCCTGCCCATGTAATTGCACGAGCTGAAATTGATAAAGGGTCACTTTCTCCACTACCGTTTCTATAGTACTATTAACAAAAACACCTACTTTTTCAATAGACTCAGGTAGTGTTGGGATGTCTCCTTGAAAATCTCTTGGGGAAGGTTCGTAGAATATAAAGCCCATATAATTTGGCTTGGTATTTCCTATATCTATAATATTTTGGGCGTGTTTCATCCCGCAGACTTTAATTTTCATCGGCTAGGATTTTTAATTTGATCCACGTATTTTTTTGCTTCTGATCCAGGTTGGTCTGTTTTCATAAACGATTCTCCAATAAGAAAGGCTTGATAACCAAAATCTAGTAATTCTACAGCTTCCATAGGGTTGGATAAACCACTTTCAGATACTTTTGTACAATGCTGAGGTATATGTGGAGCCAAATCTTTGCTTATTTGGGTACTTACGTCAAAGGTTTTTAGGTTGCGGTTATTTACGCCAATTAGATCTATTGCTTCCATTGGGCTTTTTTGTAGTTCGTCTAAATTGTGAACTTCGAGTAATACTTGTAGGTTGAGGTTTTTGGCCACGCTAGAAAAGCGTTTTATTTCCTCTGGGCTAAGTATGGCTGCAATAAGCAATATAAGATCCGCTCCGTGCGCTTTTGCTTCTATAATTTGATATTCGTCTATGGTAAAATCTTTTCGCAACAGAGGAAGGCAGGTATTGGCTCTGGCAAATACCAAATCCTCCAAAGAACCACCAAAGAAATGCGTGTCGGTAAGTACCGACATGGCACTAACCCCTGCATCTTCATATGACTTGGCGATATGCGAAACCTGATGGGAGTTGTTGATTACCGATTTTGAAGGAGATCGCCTTTTAAATTCGGCTATGATTCCTGTAGGTTGTAGGTTTTTTGTAACCGAATTTATTGGTCTGTCAAACAAAATCGATTGTTCTAATTTTGAAATAGGGAAGGACTGTTTTTTGACGCTTACTTCCTGTTTTTTTACCGCTACAATTTTTTGTAAAATGTCAGACATGGGAATTTAATTGCTTAGTTCTACTAATGTTTTAAAACACTTAAGTGCCGCACCAGATTGTAACGACTCTTGTGCCAATTCAAAACCTTTTTGTGGGCTTATTTTTTTTGCGGTAGCTATAGCCATACCGGCATTGGCGCATACCACATTGTTTTGGGCTTCTGTGCCTTTTCCTTCTAAAATATCTACGAATATTTTGGCGGAATCTGCGATCCCTTCGCCACCTGCGATAGCAGTCTGCGAATGAGCAGGCACATCAAAATCTTCGGGCTTTAGGATACTTTCGCTATTGTTGGAAAGCACTTTGGTGTCTCCTGTAAGAGAAATTTCGTCGTAACCATCTAATGCGTGGAGGATAGTGAAGTTTTTGTCGGTATTTTGGTATAGGTAGTTGTACATGCGCGCTAGTTCTAAATTGAATACACCTACCAGTTGGTTTTTTGGAAAGGCAGGATTTACCATGGGGCCAAGCATGTTGAAAAAGGTTTTTACTGCGAGGTCTTTCCGAATGGGTCCAACGTTTTTCATAGCTGGATGAAATAGCGGTGCATGTAAAATACATATGCCCGCTTTGTCCAAACATTTCTCTAAGAAATCTTGTTCGTTGGTAAAACGAATACCGAGGTATTCCAGGACGTTGCTACTGCCGCATTTGGAGGAAACCCCATAGTTGCCGTGTTTGGTAACCGCTTGCCCAGCGCCGGCCGTAACGAAAGAGGAAAGGGTAGAGATATTGAAAGTATCCTTTCCATCGCCTCCTGTTCCGCACAAATCTATGGGGTCGTAGTCGGAAAAATCTACAGCAATGCAAAGATCTAAAAGGGCATTTCTAAACCCTTCCAATTCTTCTACAGTGATGCTACGCATCATATATACGGTGAGGAAAGCGGCTATCTGACTAGTATTGTATTCTCCGTGAGAAATGTTGATCAAAACCTTGTTGGCTTCCTCGGTGCTAATGGTTTCGTGATTGATTAATCTATTTAGAAGCTGTTTCATTATTTTTGAGCTTTGTTAATCCAGTTTTTAATAATGGTCTTTCCTTCGGGAGTAAGTACAGATTCTGGGTGAAACTGCACTGCTTCGATATCGTAGGTCTTGTGGCGAAGTGCCATAATATGTTTGTTGTGGTCTATGGCAGTTGCTTCTAAACAATCTGGCAAATCTTTAGAGACTACCCAGGAGTGATATCTGCCAACTTCTAATTGAGTAGGAAGCCCTTTAAATAAGGCGCAATCTGGTTTTGTAATGGTAATCGTGGTTGCAAGTCCATGATAGACCTCTTCTAGGTTGATAAGTTTGCCGCCAAAAACTTCTCCTATTGCCTGCTGTCCTAAACAAACCCCAAAAAAACTTTTAGTGGCTGCATACTTTTTAATAATAGCTTTTAGAGATCCAGCCTCTTCTGGAATACCAGGGCCAGGAGACAGGACAATTTTGTCGTATTGGTCTACTTCTTCTATAGAAATTTGGTCGTTGCGAACCACAACAACTTCTTCTTGTAGCTCTTGTATATAGTGAACCAGATTGTAGGTAAAACTATCGTAATTATCGATGACTAATATGGGTTTCATGATTTATTTTTTTACGGTATTAGTTGTTGCACAAAGTTGCGTGAGGGGTAGTAGCGGCATCCTTTTTGGGTTTGAAAAACCTAAAAAGATACAGCGGATGACCCGACCCTCCGCAGTTAAAACGAAGGAGGGGCACGCCCAAATTATATTTCTTCTGCAAGTTCCAAAGCATGGTTTAATGCACCTAGTTTGTTGTATGTTTCTTGTAATTCTTTTTTATTATCGGAATCTACTACGAGACCTGCACCTGCTTGAAAGTGCAATTGATGATTTTTGCTTAAAAAGGTACGAATCATGATGGCGTGGTTAAAATTGCCGTTGAAATCCATAAAACCAATTGCCCCACCATAGAAGCTTCGGTTTCGGTTTTCGTATTGTTCTATAAGTTGCATGGCCATATGTTTTGGTGCCCCAGATAGCGTGCCAGCAGGGAAGGTGTCTGCAACCATTTGCATGGTTTGTGTTTTTGGGTGCATTTTCCCAACTACTTTAGATACGAGGTGGATAACATGAGAAAAAAATTGTACCTCTTTATAGGTGGCTACCTCTACAGCGGATCCGTGACGTGAAAGATCGTTGCGGGCGAGATCGACTAGCATCACATGTTCGGCGTTTTCTTTTTTATCGTGCATAAGGTCTTTGGCGAGTTCGGCATCTTTTAGATCGTTGCCTGTTCTTTTAAATGTACCTGCTATGGGGTGGATTTCTGCCTGACGGTTTTGCACAATCAATTGTGCCTCTGGAGAGGATCCAAAAATTTTAAAATTTCCATAATCAAAATAGAACAGGTAGGGAGAAGGGTTGATAGAGCGAAGGGCCCTATATACATTAAATTCGTCTCCTTTAAATTGTTGGGAGAACCTTCTAGATAGTACGAGTTGAAACACATCGCCCCTTTGGCAGTGTTTTTTTGCTTGTTCTACAAGTTTAACAAAATCGGTATCGCTGAGGTTGGAGGTAGCTTCTCCTTCTTTGTGGAAATGATAGGTGGCGAAATTTTTGCTATAGATATATTGTTCTATGTCGTCTATATTGTTGCTTCCATCTAGGGTGTGGCAAAAGATATATGCCTCGTTTTTAAAATGATTGATAGCAATTATATTCTGATAAACCGCATAATAAATATCTGGAATGTTTAAGTCACCTTCTTTTTTTTGTATTTGGATGTCTTCAAAATACCGCACTGCGTCGTAGGTGATATACCCAAATAGCCCATTAGAAATAAATTTAAAGTCGTTAGTTTCCGATTGAAACTGCTGGGCAAACGACTCTATTGCAGTGATTACATATCTAGAATTTTTAATGTTTTCCAATCGGGCGCTTTTATCTGGATTTTGAATACTAATTTGTTCGTTTTTTACCGAGATATGTGCAATAGGATTGCAACAGATATAAGAAAAACTATTGTCGTTGGCGTGGTAATCGCTACTTTCTAAGAGGAGACTGTTTGGAAACTTGTCTCTCAGTTTTAAATACACGCTTACAGGGGTAATGGTGTCGGCTAAAATTTTTTTGTAATGTGTTTTTAGTGGGTACATATTGAAAATTTTTGAACAAAAAAAGGCTTGTCGTGTATGACAAGCCTTTTTTGTTATGGTTATAAACATATAGTGCTAGCTCACGACTTCTATTCGTAAATTAGTCCACCACCATATGTTGATTGTGTATTGCATTTTTTGTTTAAAACATTGTAAATATATTATTTTTTTTTGAACTACAAATAAAGTTAGTCAGAAAAAAGATAAACGAGAGGAAATATAAACAACTTGGGATCAGTTATTATAAAATTCTAAAATTGTAATTGAATGTCTAAATCAAATTCATCGTTTATCGCTTTGTCCTTTAGGTTGGCGAAGAAACTACTCGATTTGTAGGTGATGCCAAATTTGGTTCTATCGAGTTTGAGTTTGGAGAATACTTTTTTTCCTTTTATTTCAATACTCATTGGCATGGTAATGGTTTTGTCTTTGATGGTGATTTTACTTATTAATGTATACATGCCATTGCTTCCACCAGATATTTTGAGAAATTTGATTTTGGCAGTTTCAAAAGAATCCACTTCGAAAAAATCTTTGGATTTGAGGTGGTTTACTAGTTTTTTTGCATACATCCCTTCGATGTCCGTAACTTGGATACTGTGCATGTCTACTACAAATTCGCCAGCTAGTACGCGATCTTCTTCATAAACTAAAAAGCCAGATTGTAGGGCAATTGTTCCTTGATGGGCGCCACCAATTTTATAAGCATTCCATACGATTTTGCTTTGCTTGGTATTTATTTGTCTTTCTTTTTTTTGTGCATTAATGCTAAGCGTTGTGCAGCAAACAAAAACTAAAATAACATAAAAATATAGTGAATTTTTCATAACAGTTAAATGAAATTATATTATATAAATTTAGTATATAATTATAAAATAACCGAATAAATTAAATATTTATAGTTTATTGATCTTATAAATAAAGAAAAAAGCCACAGTGTGGCTGGGGTTCACAATCCAGTATTTAAGAAAGGAGTTGCCGTAAAACGGGAGAATTTCGCTCCATTTGTAAGCGTGTTTTGCCTAATCTGCAGGTGTCCATTCCATGTCTTTATTTTGGATTGTGATCTATATTTGCTAGGGGAGGATAAATGAAATTTTGGGAAAATTTGAAGAAAGAATAGGTTTTGGTTTGGTGTCTTGAAAGGAAATTTAATATTTTTGTTGAAAAAATTAAGAAGATGAATTTGACACAAGACCAGTGGGTGGAGAAAAAGGAAGCAGACAACAATGCTTTTATTTTAGATGTGCGCACTCCAGCAGAATTTTCTGAAGGCTATATATTAGGAGCAGAGAATATCGATATTTTTTTGGGTCAGGGCTTTGTAGATAAGATTTCGCAATTGCCCAAAGGCAACACATATTTTGTGTATTGTCGATCGGGAAATAGAAGTGGTCAGGCTTGTGTATTGATGAGTCAAATGGGGTTTACTGCCTATAATCTAATGGGTGGAGTTATGCAATGGCAAGGGCCTTTGGAGAGATAATATTTTCCTACCAATAAGCAAGTATCATAGCCCGCAAAAACAAACCTTATGCGGGAAGATTTTTTACAATATGTCTGGAAGTACAAGCGCTTTAGTGCCACCAATATGCGCACTGGAGATGGCGAACAAGTACAGTTTTACAAAATGGGATATCACAACGATTTGGCTGGTCCAGATTTTGTAAACGCTCAAGCAGCTATAGGCGATCAGTTGTGGGTAGGCAATGTGGAAGTGCATATCAATGCTTCTGATTGGTATGTGCATCGTCATGAAAAAGATGCAAACTACAACAATGTGATTTTGCATGTGGTATGGAATCACGATGTGGATGTCTACAGAAAAGACGGTAGCATAGTGCCTTGCATAGAACTGAAGAACCGCATAGACCAGAGCACCTATGAAAACTTCCAAGACCTGCTCGGTAGGGAACCAATGTTGTTTCATTGCGAAAAAAAATACAATAAAGTCAATCGTTTTATCCGCGATCATTGGCTGGAACGAATGTTTTTTGAACGTTTTGAACACAAGTCCGAACGCATACTAGAAATGGTTCAGGCTACACAAAATGATTGGGAATCGGTTATGTATCATTTTTTATTGCGTGCCTTCGGACTCAATATAAATAACCAAAGTTTTGATGCTATAGGCAAACATATACAAAAGCGGAGGGTGCAACAAATGAGTCTGTTGCAGTTGGAGGCAATGCTTTATGGTTTGGGAGGGATGCTAGATATATCCCCTATAGATTTTTATACCAAAGAATTGCAAAGAGAATATGCCTATTTAAAGCGCAAATATCAATTGGATGAATCGGTAGTTCCAAAGGCGCAGTTTTTTAAACTTCGTCCACCAAATTTTCCTACAATACGGCTATCTCAATATGCAAATTTGATAAAAAACACTCCCAATTTGTTTACACAACTAATGAGTGCAGACGATCCAGAAGAATTCTATTCTTTGCTGCGTACTAGTAGTTCTAAGTATTGGAATGAGCATTTTAATTTTGGTAAATCGAGTGCAAAATCAACTATTAAAACAACCACCAAATCCTTTATAGATTTGCTATTGATAAATGTGATACTACCTTTTCGTTTTTGTTACGATAAGGCACAAGGAAAGTTTAGCCACAAATGGATGTTGCAAATCGTGCAACAGATCAAGCCCGAAAACAATAGTTTGATAAAAAAAGTAAAACAATTAGACATTAGTGTGGACTCTGCTATGGAGTCTCAAGGTTATTTGCAACTGTACAAACAATACTGTGTTCAAAAACGATGTTTGCAATGTGTAATTGGTGTGCAGGTTTTAAAGGATTAATTGTATATTTACCGCATGCAAAGAATACATGCGATACGGCACTTTTTTGAAAAGCACGGCTTTGAGGTTTCTTCTCGATTGGGAGATAGGATGGGGATAAAGGCAAAGAACATACGCTTGTTTTTTATCTATTCTTCTTTTGCTGTGGGTTTTGGATTTTTGTTGTATCTCACTTTTGCCTTTTGGTTGCGACTAAAAGACTTGGTGTATACAAAACGAACTTCGGTGTTTGATCTATGAATGTTTTTGATTTTTTCCGTTCCAAATTCATAATAGCAGTAGGCCTTTTATTGGGGTTGTTGTTGTTGGGAGTAGTAGGATATCGCATATTGGGTGATTATTCGTGGCTCGATGGTTTGTATATGACTATTATTACCGTTACCACGGTTGGTTTTCGGGAAGTGGGTATGGTAGATGACAATATCAAAATTTTCACCATTATCCTTATCATATGTGGTATATTTATAGGAGCATATGCCATATCGGTAATTACCGAGTATATATTTACTAAAAATTCATTAGACCATTTTAAATCGCGAAGAACGATGAATTCGATCAAAAAGTTAGAAAACCATATTGTAATTTGTGGTTTTGGAAGAAACGGCAGACAAGCAGCTAAAAAATTGGAAGCTTATAGGCGTAAGTTTGTGGTGATAGAGAAGGAAAAAGAAGAAGTAGAAAAGTATCAGGATAAATGTTTAATTCTTGAAGGGAATGCCAATGATGACGAGGTGCTTTTGCAAGCAGGGATAGAACGAGCATCTTGTTTGATAACCGCTTTACCCAACGATGCAGATAACCTGTTTGTAGTGCTTTCGGCCCGACAACTCAATAAAAAACTATATATTATCAGTCGTGCTTCTGACGAATCTGCTCAAAAGAAAATAAAAATGGCAGGAGCCAATAGTACAATTATGCCCGATAAAATAGGTGGGGATCATATGGCTTCACTGGTTGTGGTTCCTGATTTGATCGAATTTATGGATCAGCTTTCGGTGGAAGGAGACAATAGTATCAATTTGGAAGAAATCTCATATAACGATATACCAGAAGAGTTTCCCCATGCTACACTTATCGAATTGGATCTTCGCAGAAAAACAGGTTGTACGGTTATAGGATATAAATCTCCGGAAGGGCAGTATATTGTCAATCCAGAAGGGGATATGGAGTTGAAACCAAATTCCAAGTTAATGGTCTTGGGAAGGCCAGAGCAGATTCACAAGCTCAATCAATTGTTCAAATTAGAAGGGGTACACGTGCATTGATGTAGCCGTGAAAAAACAAATTTAATCTTTTGATTGGTGCCGGTAAATAGGTAGGCTTGGTATTACAAAATGAGGGTGGAGAAACTCAAGGTTTTGCGCGGATGTTGTCTCTGCTTTAAGAATGAGGGTCTTCTCGATATTTTGTGCATCATTTGTGAATATATTTGATTTCATAGCTAATTTTTCAGATATTGTGCAAAATTCATTTTAAAACTAACTAATTTATTTTGTAACGATATGAGAATTAAAAAGGTCTTTTTAGCCCTAATGGTTGCACTTGTGCCGGCTTTAACATTTGCCCAAGAAGTAGCAGAAAAAGGGTTGGATCAGAGAATAGACGAAGCGTTTGGCAATGCTACGGGATGGTTTGTACGCTTTATCTTTTATCAAATCGATTTTGGAGGCGATGTGAAAATTTATTGGGTTCTATTTCCTTTAATATTGGGTGCGGCCTATTTTACAGTATATTTCAAGTTTATAAACTTTCGGGGTATCATGACATCTGTAAATATTGTTCGTGGAAAATACGACGACATAGATCATCATGAAGCTATGCCAGCAGCTGGAGATGCTACGCCAGGAGGAGATGCAATAGAAACAATAGCCTTAGAGGGACATGAAGGAGAGGTTTCTCATTTTCAAGCGCTTACAGCAGCTCTTTCTGCTACGGTTGGTTTGGGAAATATTGCAGGAGTTGCAATTGCTGTGTCCATAGGCGGAGCAGGAGCTACCTTCTGGATGATTGTTGCAGGTTTCCTAGGGATGGCTTCTAAGTTTGTAGAGTGTACACTCGGTGTAAAGTATAGAGATATAGGTCCGGATGGCACGGTATATGGAGGTCCTATGTATTATTTAACTAAAGGTTTGAGAGCTAAAAACCTTGGAAAGCTTGGTAAAGTGCTAGCAGCTATGTTTGCAGTTTTTGTCATTGGAGGTTCTTTCGGGGGAGGAAATATGTTCCAAGTTAATCAAGCTTTTCAATTGGTAGAAAATATTACTGGCGGTCAAGATTCATTTATTTATGGAAGGGGATGGTTGTTTGGAGTAGTGATGGCTGTTTTGGTTGGTGTTGTTATAATTGGAGGTATAAAGAAAATCGCAAAAGTTACCGATAAGATTGTACCATTTATGGTGCTAATTTATGTGTTGGCATCTTTGTTTGTTATTTTTTCTAATTTAGGAATGGTAGGAGATGCATTTATGCAAATTATAAACGGTGCTTTTAGTCCCGAAGGTGTTGCTGGTGGAGCTATTGGAGTTTTGGTACAAGGATTTAGAAGAGCAGCTTTCTCTAATGAGGCGGGTGTAGGATCTGCTTCTATTGCGCATTCCGCCGTAAAAACAAAATATGCTGCTAGTGAGGGTATGGTAGCTTTGTTGGAGCCTTTTATTGATACGGTGGTTGTTTGTACCATGACTGCTTTGGTTTTAATTATAACTGGAAATGTTACTTCTGCCAATGCTGGTTTGAATGATGCTCAAGCGATATTATTAACTTCTGGGGCATTTGAGTCTGCAATTTCATGGTTTCCTTATGTGCTTACTGTTGCTGTAGTATTGTTTGCATTCAGCACCATGATTTCTTGGTCTTATTATGGTTTCCAAGGTTGGGCTTATCTCTTTGGGAGATCTAGGAAAATGGAATACATATATAAGTTTATTTTTTGTCTTTTTGTAATTGTGGGTGCAGCTGCAAGTTTAGATTCTGTAATTGGGTTCTCAGATGCAATGATATTTGCAATGATGGTACCAAATATGGTGGGTATAGTTATACTTGCCCCTAAAGTGAAAGAGGAGTTAATTAAATATATGAAAGCTATTAAGTCTTGAAAAAATAGTATATTATGAAATACAAATCCCTTTTCTGGCTCAATAAATCGCAAAGAAGAGGGATTTTTTATTTGGTGTTTCTTTTGTTTTGTTTGATTGGTATTAGCTGGTTTGTCTCTGATTTGACTGTACCAAGGTCGCTGCAATTAAATGCAAGACAACAGGCACTTATCGATAGTCTAAAAATTGTGGCCAAAGAAGACAAAAAGAAAACATTAAAACCTTTTTCTTCCAATAGCCTCACCGATTATAGGGCGTATATACTAGGTCTTCCTCCCGAGGTAGTGGATCGATACAATAGATATAAGGAGGCAAATGAATGGGTAGATACAAAAGAGAAATTTCTGCAAGCTACTGGAATATCTGATACTGCATATCATAAAATAGCACCTTGGTTGATTTACCCAGATAAAAGTAATTGGTACAGGCCAAAAACTTCTGCCAAAAAAAGGGATATAAGGCCGGTTAAAAATAAAGTGATTATAGGTTTGAATGCTGCGACTGCCGACCAATTAAAGTCGGTTCGGGGTATAGGAGCGGTATTGTCTGTACGAATAATCGCTTTTAGAGAAAAGCTCGGCGGTTTTGTTGTTAAAGAACAATTGTTGGATGTGTATGGTTTGGAAAAAGAGGTTGTTCAGAGAGTTTGGGAGCGTTTCCCTTTAAAAGCTCCGGTGGTTCCCAAGAAAATATCTATAAACGATTGTAGTTTAGAAGAATTGCAAGCAACCGGTTGTGTTTCTTGGAAAGAAGCAAGGCTTATTATTGCATATCGAGAAAACAACGGAAAAATTTGGTCCTTCGAAGAATTAAAGGGGATCGAGGGATTTGCGGTGGGTAAAATAGAACGAATTCAGTTATATTTGTCCATAGAATAAACCAGAAACAAGATAAAAATTGATGAGTCATCATAGCTATTTTACAGAAGAACACCATATGTTCCGAGAGAGTTTTCGTGAATTCTTAAAAAGGGAGGTTGTTCCGTATATAGAAAAATGGGAGGAACAAGGCTCGGTAGATAAGTTTATTTGGAGGAAATTTGGAGAAATGGGGTATTTGGGAGTTCCTTATCCTGAGGCTTATGGTGGTTTGGAGTTGGATATTTTTTATACTGTTGTTCTTTTGGAGGAATTGCAATGTGTGCAGTCCGGAGGATTTGCTGCTGCCATATGGGCACATATGTATTTGGCAATGACTCATTTGCACAAAGAAGGAGGAGAGGCTATTAAGCAAAAATATTTGAGTGCAAGTATACGTGGAGAAAAAATCGGTTGTTTGTGTGTCACCGAGCCGTTTGGAGGTTCCAATGTGGTGGGCATGCGAACCACTGCGGTGAAAGATGGAGATGTGTATGTGCTCAATGGTTCCAAAACTTTTATCACTAATGGCGTAGATAGCGATTATTTGATAGTTGCTGCTAAAACAGCTCCAAAAAAAGGACATCATGGTATTAGTATTTTTGTAGTAGATAGAGATACTGCTGGAATTGGTGCTACCAAGTTGGATAAACTGGGTTGGCGGGCTTCGGATACCGCCGAAATTGCTTTTGACAATGTGCGGGTCCCGACGGAGAACCTCATGGGGAAAGAAAATCTAGGTTTTTCTTATATCATGCAGCATTTTGCTCTGGAGCGATTGGTGATGGGGGTAAACGCCCATGCGAGGGCTGCATATGCTATAGAGTATACTTTGCAGTATATGGAAGAACGAGAGGCTTTTGGAAAAACCATCAATCAATTTCAAGCTTTGAGGCATCGCATGGTAGAATGTGAATCCGAAATGGAGTTGTGTCGCACTTTCAATTATAGCGTGGCGGCAAGATTGCAACAAGGAGATTATATGGTAAAAGAAGCTACGATGTCTAAGTTAATGTCTACCAAAATGGCAGATAAGGTAATTTACGACTGTTTACAAATGCTGGGTGGATATGGTTATATGGAGGACTACCCATTGGCTCGTTTATTGCGCGATAGTAGATTGGGGCCGATTGGTGGTGGTACTTCGGAAATTTTGAAAGAAATTTTGGCAAAGATCATCATAGATAAAAAGGATTATAAGCCTGCTACTTAGTCGGGGCCCTATTATGTTCTTGAAGAACAGCGGGTTAAGCCTATGGTGTAGGTTTTTAAGGTTTAGGGCTTTTTCTTTTTGTAATTAATGTTATATTTGCAGTCCGAAAATATCAAAAAGAGAGGAGGTTAAGTGTTATGCTAATTATACCAATAAAAGAAGGAGAAAACATAGACAGAGCGCTCAAGCGTTATAAGAGAAAGTTCGATAGAACAGGGACTATGCGTCAGTTGAGAAGCAGAAAAGAATTCACAAAAAAATCTGTAGTTCGTCGTCAAGAAGTTAAAAAAGCGCAGTACATCCAGCACTTGAGAGATCAAGAGGATATATAGGCTGAGGCTTTCTTAGGTTATATTGGCCGTTATAAAATTAAAGTGTTAGCTTTGTTTTATAACGGCTATTTTTATGAATTTAAGTGAATTTCTAGATTATCTTTCTTTAGAGAGGGGCTATTCAGGGCATACTGTGTTGGCTTATCAAAGAGATATTTTATCTTTTTGGAATTTTGTGCAGGATACCGAAGGTGTGAATGCCTTAGCGGATCTGCATTATGTGCAGATACGTTGTTGGATTGTACATTTGGTGGAGCAGGGAAGGACGAATAGGACGATTAATAGAAAGATAGCTTCGCTAAAGGCGTATTATACTTTTTTGGTGCGTACTAGGCAGATCGAGCAAAATCCTTTGGCTGGACACAAGAGATTGAAGGAAGACAAGAATCTGGTGGTTCCTTTTTCCGAAGGGGAGGTGCTTGAAGTTTTGTATACCGATCATTATACCGATGATTTTATAGGGGCTCGAAATCGGTTTATGGTGGAATTATTTTATGCTACTGGTATGCGCAGAGCTGAGCTTGTGGCTTTGCGATTGGGAGCAATAGATGAGAATAAAAAAACAGTGAAGGTTTTGGGTAAACGAAACAAGGAGCGAATAATACCTCTTTTGGATAGTTGTTTGTTGGCTTATCGCAATTATCTCAAAAGCAGAAATACACTTCCTGATATAGTGGATGCGGAGCATTTGTTTTTGAGGGAGTCGGGCAATAAAATATACCCCATGCTTGTTTATAGAGTAATTAATTCCTATTTTAGTAAGGCTTCGAGTAAGTTAAAAACGAGTCCGCATGTGCTAAGGCATACATTTGCAACCCATTTACTAAACCATGGTGCGGATCTCAATTCGGTGAAAGAGCTTTTAGGGCATGCTAGTTTAGCTGCAACACAAGTTTATGTGCACAATAGTATTGGAAAGATTAAAAATACTTATGCAAATAGCCATCCTAGGAGTAAAAAGTGAAAGCCGGCAAACTAAATTGTCTAATTAAAAAGAGTACCTATGAAAGTAAACATTCAGTCTGTAAATTTTAATGTTGATGGTAAATTAGTAGATTTTATTGAAAAGCGTGTCGAGAAGTTAGATAACTATTACGACAAAATTATCGATGCCAATGTGTATTTGAAAGTGCAAAATACTTCCGAAAAAGAAAACAAGATTGTCGAGTTTAAGCTGAATGTACCAGGGGATGCATTGGTGGTAAAAAAGCAATGTAGGTCTTTTGAGGAAGCTGTAGATAATAGTGCAGATGCATTGGAGCGGCTGTTAATCAAAAAGAAAGAAAAAATTCGCGCTCACGGCTAAAAAAAAATTCAAAAAAAAGTTTGGAGTATATAAAAAATCGTATACATTTGCACACCGTTAGAAACAACGAAACATTTGTACTGACAAAAAAGGTGTAAGTGCCGATATAGCTCAGCTGGCTAGAGCAGCTGATTTGTAATCAGCAGGTCGTGGGTTCGAGTCCCTCTATCGGCTCAAAAAAAGAATAGAAGTTCATTTAAATAATGATGCTGGGGAGATTCCAGAGCGGCCAAATGGGACGGACTGTAACTCCGTTGTCTTTCGACTTCGCAGGTTCGAATCCTGCTCTCCCCACAAAATATTTTTTGAAGTTTGGAAAAGTTTTTTACCTTTGCCAAGCTTTTGAGAAAGCAATAAAATGATAGATCTTTTTCTATTGTATAAGCGGGAGTAGCTCAGTTGGTAGAGCGTCAGCCTTCCAAGCTGAATGTCGCCGGTTCGAACCCGGTCTCCCGCTCAACTTTTTTTCGTTTATGACGAATAAATGTTAAGCCTTGAATGCGAGGTTTGATGTAAAAATCTTAAGCCGGTGTAGCTCAGGGGTAGAGCGTTTCCTTGGTAAGGAAGAGGTCACGAGTTCAAATCTCGTCATTGGCTCTGTTTTTTTAAAGAGTTAATTGTAACAATTTAACTCTCTTTTTTGTGTTTAAAAAGTTTTTTAACAACAAGAGAGTAGTTTAGAATTTGTACACTAATATATATAACTAAGATTTTAAAATTTTATTACAATGGCAAAGGAAACTTTTGATCGTTCCAAACCGCACTTAAATATTGGTACTATTGGACACGTGGATCATGGTAAAACGACTTTAACTGCTGCTATCACAAAAGTATTAGCGGAGAAAGGTCTTTCTGAAAAAAGAGATTTCGATACTATCGATAATGCTCCTGAAGAAAAAGAAAGAGGTATTACTATTAATACTTCACATGTTGAGTATCAAACTGCAAACCGTCACTATGCGCACGTTGACTGTCCTGGTCACGCGGATTATGTAAAGAACATGGTAACTGGTGCGGCTCAGATGGATGGAGCTATTCTCGTAGTAGCTGCAACTGATGGACCTATGCCACAAACCAGAGAGCATATCCTATTGGGTCGTCAGGTTGGTGTTCCAAGAATCGTGGTGTTCTTGAACAAAGTAGATATGGTTGACGATGAGGAGCTTTTAGAGCTTGTTGAAATGGAAGTAAGGGAATTGCTTTCTTTCTACGAGTATGATGGAGATAACGGGCCTGTAATTTCTGGTTCTGCACTTGGAGCACTTAATGGTGAAGGAAAATGGGTAGATACGGTTATGGAGCTTATGGAGGCTGTAGATAACTGGATTGAGTTGCCAAAGCGTGATGTAGATAAGGATTTCTTAATGCCTATTGAGGATGTATTTACAATTACTGGTCGTGGTACTGTAGCAACAGGGCGTATTGAGACTGGTGTTGCTAATACTGGAGATGCAGTTGATATCATCGGTATGGGAGCTGAGAAACTTACTTCAACAATTACAGGGGTAGAGATGTTCCGTAAGATATTGGATAGAGGTGAAGCTGGAGATAACGTAGGTATCCTTTTGCGTGGTATTGAAAAGAGCGATATCAAAAGAGGTATGGTGATCTGTAAGCCAGGTTCTGTAACGCCACACGCTAAATTTAAAGCTGAGGTGTATATCTTGAAAAAAGAAGAAGGTGGTCGTCATACGCCTTTCCACAACAACTACCGTCCACAGTTTTACGTGCGTACTACGGATGTAACTGGTAACATTGGGTTGCCTGATGGGGTTGAGATGGTGATGCCTGGTGATAACCTTACAATTACTGTTGAGCTCATTCAGCCTATCGCATTGAATCTTGGATTGCGTTTCGCTATCCGTGAAGGTGGTAGAACAGTAGGAGCTGGTCAGGTGACTGAGATTCTTGACTAATACAAATTAGAATATATACTTAAGGGTGTCTCGAAAACAAATCGAGATGCCTTTAAGTTTAAATAATTACTTACGGGTGTAGCTCAGTTGGTAGAGCACTGGTCTCCAAAACCAGGTGTCGGGAGTTCGAGCCTCTCCTCCCGTGCGAGGCACAAAAGCTAAAAATAAAACTAAAAAACCCATACGCTATTGCGATTGGGTTTGCTAGTAAATAGACTAAAAAAGCGTATTATGTTGACATATATCAAAGAATCTTTTGAGGAGCTAAAAAACAATGTCACTTGGCCTAGTTGGGCAGAAGGGCAAAACCTTATGGTGGTAGTAGCGGTGTTTACTATTTTGTTTTCTTTGGCGACTTGGGGTGTGGATAGCTTGTTTGCTGAAATAATCAGATTGTATTTTAAGAATATAGTAGGTTAAAAAGCGAAGCAATGGCAGAAGCATTAGAAAAAAAATGGTACGTAGTTCGCGCAGTTAGCGGTCAAGAGAACAAGGTGAAAACCTATATTGAAAACGAAATTGCTCGATTTGGCTATGAAGACTATTTGGAGGACGTTTTGGTTCCTACAGAAAAGGTGATTCAGGTTAGAAACGGTAAAAAGATACAGAAAGAACGTGTGTATTTTCCAGGTTATGTGATGGTGAAGGCCAATCTCGGAGGGGAGATGATACATATGATTAAATCTATAACTGGAGTTATTGGGTTTTTAGGAGAGGTAAAAGGAGGAGATCCTGTACCGCTTCGAAAACATGAGGTAAATCGTATGCTTGGTAAGGTGGATGAGCTTACTGTGAAAACTGATAATGTTGCGATACCGTATATGGTTGGAGAAACGATAAAGGTTATAGATGGTCCTTTTAATGGTTTTAATGGAACTGTAGAGAAGATCAATGAGGAAAAGCGCAAGCTAGAGGTGATGGTAAAGATTTTTGGAAGAAAAACACCTTTAGAGTTGAGTTATATGCAAGTAGAAAAAATTTAAATGTTACATAAGAAGTGTAGCTTCCAATTTTGCACTTCAATTTATTTTTTAATTAAGAACAATGGCAAAAGAAGTAAGTAAAGTAGTTAAACTACAAGTTAGGGGAGGTGCAGCGAATCCGTCGCCACCGGTTGGACCCGCTTTGGGTGCTGCCGGCGTTAACATCATGGAGTTCTGTAAGCAATTTAATGCTCGTACACAGGACAAACAAGGTAAAGTGTTACCCGTTGTTATCACCGTATATACCGATAAGTCTTTCGACTTTGTGGTAAAAACACCACCAGCGGCAGTACAACTTTTGGAAGCGGCAAAGATTAAAAAGGGTTCTGGAGAGCCAAACCGAAAAAAGGTTGGTTCTGTAAGCTGGGATCAAGTAAAAACAATTGCTGAAGACAAAATGGCCGATTTGAATGCCTTTACTGTTGAGTCAGCTATGAGTATGGTTGCTGGAACAGCGAGATCTATGGGTCTTAAAGTTTCTGGTGAAAAACCTTTTTAATTCTTAAAGCAACTTCAAAATGGCAAAATTAACAAAAAAACAAAAAGAGGCAGTTGCTAAAATTGATAAGAATAAATTGTATTCTGTTAATGAAGCATCTGCACTAATAAAAGAAATCACCAATGTAAAATTTGATGCATCTATAGATTTAGCTGTTCGTTTGGGTGTAGATCCTCGTAAAGCAAATCAGATGGTGCGTGGGGTAGTTACACTTCCACACGGTACTGGTAAGGATGTAAAAGTTTTAGCTTTGGTAACTCCAGATAAAGAAGCAGATGCCAAGGAGGCAGGAGCGGATTATGTTGGATTGGATGAGTATTTGACGAAAATCAAAGGAGGTTGGACCGATGTTGATGTAATTGTTACCATGCCTAGTGTAATGGGTAAATTGGGACCATTAGGTCGCATATTGGGGCCAAGAGGATTGATGCCTAACCCAAAGACAGGTACAGTAACAATGGATATCAAAAAAGCGGTTTCGGATGTAAAAGCTGGTAAAATCGATTTTAAAGTAGATAAAACAGGAATTGTACATACTGGAATCGGTAAGGTGTCTTTTACCGCTGAGAAAATAGCAGATAATGCTAATGAATTATTACAAACATTAATGAAATTGAAGCCAACTGCGGCAAAGGGTACATACGTAAAAAGTATTTTTATGTCTAGTACTATGAGTCCAAGTGTTCAAATAGACCCTAAGGAACTTGCCTAGTTGCTAGTTAAAACTTTTTATAATGACAAGAGAAGAAAAATTAAGCGTTATTGAAGATTTGACTGCACAGTTAGCGGATAACGCAAATATCTATTTAGCCGACATATCAGGATTAGATGCAATTGCAACTTCAAATTTGCGAAGAGCTTGTTTTAAAGCTGGAGTAAAATTGGCTGTTGTAAAGAACACCTTGTTGGCTAAAGCAATGGACGCTTCTGATAAGGAGTTTGAAGAACTACCTGAAGTATTAAAGGGTAATACTTCTATGATGCTATCCGAAACAGGAAACGCTCCAGCTAAAGTAATAAAGAACTTTAGAAAAAAGTCTGATAAACCAATCTTGAAAGGAGCTTATGTAGCAGAGTCTGTTTTTGTCGGAGACGATCAATTAGATGCGCTTGTAAGTATCAAATCTAAAGAAGAAGTTATTGCAGATGTGATAGGTCTATTGCAATCGCCTGCTAAGAACGTTATTAGCGGTCTTAAATCGAGCGGTGGAAAATTGGCTGGTATCCTAAAAACTTTATCAGAAAAATAACACGTACGCACTTTAACAATTTATATTAAAAATTTTTTTAAAACGATAGAAAAATGGCAGATTTAAAAGATTTCGCAGAACAATTAGTTAACCTTACTGTAAAAGAAGTAAATGAGTTGGCTGATATTTTAAAAGAAGAATACGGTATTGAGCCTGCTGCTGCTGCAGTAGCTGTTGCTGGTGGCGCTGCTGCTGGTGGTGGAGAGGCTGCCGAGGAGAAGTCAGAATTTGACGTAATCCTTAAGGCTGCAGGTGGTTCTAAGCTTGCTGTAGTGAAGCTAGTAAAAGAGCTTACTGGTCTTGGACTGAAAGATGCTAAAGCAATCGTAGATGAAGCACCAAAAGCTGTAAAAGAAGGTGTTTCAAAAGACGAAGCAGAAGGTATCAAAAAGTCTCTAGAAGAGGCTGGTGCTGAAGTAGAGTTGAAGTAAGCTTTACCCATCAAATGATCTAGGTTTAGGTCTTAGGAAATTACTTTCCTAAAGACCTAAACCATTTTGCATATATAATGTTTATATATATTTTTATATAGTTTTTAATTAAAATTTTGTCCGTAGATGTCTAATTATCAAAAAGAAAGAGTAAACTTTGCTTCTGCAAAATACACGCCGGATTATCCGGATTTCTTGGACATTCAGATCAAATCATTTCAAGATTTTTTTCAGCTTGAGACTAAATCTGATGAAAGAGGAAACGAAGGTTTGTACAAAACCTTCATGGAAAATTTCCCAATTACCGATACCCGTAACAATTTTGTTTTGGAGTTTTTGGATTATTTCGTGGATCCCCCACGTTACAGCATTCAAGAGTGTATCGAAAGAGGACTTACCTACAGTGTTCCACTTAAAGCCCGTTTAAAGCTTTACTGTACCGACCCAGAACACGAAGATTTCGAAACTATTGTTCAAGATGTATATTTGGGAACCATCCCGTATATGACGCCAAGTGGTACATTTGTTATCAATGGGGCAGAACGTGTTGTAGTTTCCCAATTGCACCGTTCTCCTGGTGTATTCTTTGGACAATCTTTCCACGCCAATGGTACAAAATTATATTCAGCACGTGTTATTCCTTTCAAAGGATCTTGGATAGAATTTGCCACCGATATCAATAACGTAATGTATGCGTATATTGATAGAAAGAAAAAATTACCTGTTACAACACTTTTCCGTGCAATAGGATTTGAAAGTGATAAGGATATACTTGAAATATTCGACCTTTCGGAAGAAGTGAAAGTAACCAAAACTGGCTTAAAGAAAATTTTAGGTCGCAAACTTGCTGCTAGAGTATTGAATACATGGCACGAGGATTTCGTAGATGAAGATACTGGAGAAGTAGTATCTATAGAAAGAAATGAAATTGTATTAGATCGCGATACAGTTTTAGAAAAAGAACATATTGAAGAAATTTTAGAATCGGATGTAAAGACCATTCTATTACATAAAGAATCGGCAGAGCAGAGTGATTATGCTATTATTCACAATACTTTGCAAAAAGATCCTACCAATTCTGAAAAAGAAGCGGTAGAACATATTTATCGTCAGTTGCGTAATGCAGAACCGCCAGACGAAGAAACAGCACGTGGTATAATAGACAAGTTGTTCTTCTCCGACCAGCGTTACAACCTTGGTGAGGTAGGGCGATACCGAATGAACAAAAAATTAGGTTTGAATATCGATATGGATAAGCAAGTACTTACCCGTGAAGATATCATTACCATTATTAAATATTTGATAGAGTTAATCAACTCTAAAACGGAGATCGATGATATCGATCACCTTTCTAATAGACGTGTTAAAACTGTAGGAGAACAATTATCTCAGCAGTTTGGCGTTGGTTTGGCTCGTATGGCTCGTACCATTAGAGAAAGAATGAATGTTAGAGATAACGAGGTATTTACGCCTATCGATTTGATCAATGCCAAGACACTGTCTTCGGTAATCAACTCATTCTTTGGAACCAACCAGCTTTCTCAGTTTATGGACCAAACCAATCCGTTAGCAGAGATTACACACAAAAGGCGTATGTCTGCATTAGGTCCTGGAGGTCTTTCAAGAGAACGAGCTGGATTTGAGGTGCGAGATGTACACTATACGCATTATGGTCGTCTTTGTCCTATAGAAACTCCAGAAGGTCCAAACATTGGTTTGATTTCTTCATTGGGTGTTTTCTCAAAGGTAAATGCCATGGGATTCTTGGAAACGCCTTATCGCAAGGTGGAAGAAGGAAAAGTAGACCTAAGTGGATTTACTTATTTGAGTGCAGAGGAGGAAGAAGGAAGAAAAATTGCCCAAGCAAATATTCCATTAAAAGAAGACGGTACTATAGATACCGATAAAGTAATTGCAAGAGAAGACGGGGATTTCCCAGTTGTAGACCCTGCAGAGGTGAACTATACAGATGTAGCCGCCAACCAAATTGCTTCAATTTCTGCTTCTTTGATTCCTTTCCTAGAGCACGATGATGCAAACCGTGCGTTGATGGGATCCAACATGATGCGTCAGGCTGTTCCGCTATTACGTCCAGACTCCCCTATTGTGGGTACTGGTCTGGAGCGTCAGGTAGCTTCAGATTCTCGAGTATTGATCAATGCAGAAAGAGAAGGTACTGTAGAATATGTAGATGCACAAAAAGTCATCATTCGCTACGATCGATCTGAAGAAGAAAAATTGGTAAGTTTTGACGAAGATTTCAAAACCTATGATTTGATTAAATTCCGTAAAACCAACCAGGGAACTTCGATCAACCTAAAGCCGATTGTACGCAAAGGAGATAAGATAGCCAAAGGGCAAGTGTTGTGTCAGGGTTATGCAACCGAAAAAGGGGAGCTTGCTTTGGGTAGAAACCTAAAGGTAGCTTTTATGCCTTGGAAAGGGTATAATTTTGAGGATGCTATAGTGATCTCCGAAGATGTAGTGAAGGAAGATATATTTACCTCTATTCATATAGATGAGTATGCATTGGAGGTAAGGGATACAAAATTGGGAGCAGAAGAGCTGACCAACGATATTCCAAACGTATCCGAAGAGGCAACAAAAGACCTAGACGAAAACGGAATGATCCGTATCGGAGCAGAGGTAAAGCCAGGAGACATACTTATTGGAAAGATTACACCAAAAGGAGAATCAGACCCAACACCAGAAGAGAAACTGCTTAGAGCAATTTTCGGAGATAAAGCAGGAGATGTAAAGGATGCTTCGCTAAAAGCTTCACCATCTTTGCGCGGTGTGGTAATCGATAAGAAGTTGTTTTCTCGTTCAATTAAGGACAAAAGAAAACGTTCTGAAGATAAAGAGTTGATCTCCAAGTTGGAGTTGGAATTCGAATCCAAATTCCAAGGACTAAAAGACGTCTTAGTAGAAAAGCTTTTCGAGCTTGTAAATGGTAAAACGGCTCAGGGTATCAACAACGATTTGGGAGAAGACATCATTCCAAAAGGAAAGAAATTCACCCTAAAAATGTTGAATGCAATAGATGATTATGCACATTTGGATACCGACAATTGGACTACCGATGTAAAAATCAATGCTTTGGTAGATGATTTGTTACACAATTATAAAATCAAGCTCAACGACCTGCAAGGGAATTTGAGAAGAGATAAGTTTACCATATCTGTTGGAGACGAATTACCAGCGGGTATTATGAAATTGGCAAAGGTATATATCGCCAAAAAGCGAAAGCTTAAAGTTGGAGACAAAATGGCTGGTCGTCATGGAAATAAAGGAATTGTGGCGCGAATTGTGCGTCGCGAAGATATGCCGTTTTTGGAAGATGGGACACCAGTAGATATCGTTTTGAATCCACTTGGGGTACCTTCTCGTATGAACATCGGTCAGATATATGAAACCGTACTTGGATGGGCAGGATTGAAACTAGGCAAGAAATTTGCTACTCCGATTTTTGACGGAGCCACTTTGGATCAAATCAATGCCTTGACAGACGAAGCTGGAGTTCCTCGATTTGGTCATACCCACTTATATGATGGTGGTACAGGAGAACGTTTTGATCAGGCTGCCAGTGTGGGAGTTATCTATATGTTGAAACTTGGACATATGGTTGATGACAAGATGCATGCTCGTTCTATTGGACCGTATTCGCTTATTACGCAACAACCACTTGGTGGTAAAGCACAATTTGGTGGACAGCGTTTTGGAGAAATGGAAGTTTGGGCATTGGAAGCCTATGGTGCCTCTAGTACTTTGCGAGAGATTCTAACGGTAAAATCGGATGATGTTATTGGAAGAGCAAAAACCTACGAATCTATCGTAAAAGGAGATACAATGCCAGAACCTGGCTTGCCAGAATCTTTCAATGTATTGATGCACGAACTCAAAGGTCTTGGATTAGATATTAGACTAGAAGAATAAACGATCGCAAAGCAAGAGATTGCTAGATTTTATATATAATTTACATTAAATTCATTGTCACCATATAATTATGGCTAGAAATAAAGATAAGAATACCGTAACCAGATTTAATAAAATCTCTATTGGATTGTCTTCACCAGAAGCAATATTGGCAGAATCACGTGGAGAAGTATTAAAACCTGAAACAATCAACTATCGCACCCACAAGCCGGAGCGAGATGGTTTGTTTTGCGAACGAATTTTTGGACCCGTAAAAGATTACGAATGTGCTTGTGGAAAATATAAGCGAATCCGTTATAAAGGAATTGTTTGTGACCGATGTGGGGTAGAAGTAACAGAAAAGAAAGTACGTCGCGACCGTGTAGGGCATATCAATCTTGTGGTTCCAGTTGCACATATCTGGTATTTCCGTTCCTTACCGAATAAAATTGGTTATCTTCTTGGATTACCCTCCAAGAAGTTGGATATGATCATATACTACGAACGTTATGTAGTGATACAACCTGGAATTGCGAAAAATGAAGAAGGAGAGCCTATACAAAAAATGGATTTTCTTACAGAAGAGGAATATCTCAATGTTTTAGAATCTATACCTTTAGAGAATCAGTATTTGGAGGATAGTGATCCAAACAAGTTTATAGCCAAAATGGGCGCAGAATGTTTGATCGACCTTTTGGCTCGCACCAATTTGGATGAGTTGTCTTTCGAATTGCGACACAAGGCAAATAACGAAACATCCAAACAAAGAAAGACGGAAGCCTTAAAGCGCCTTCAGGTGGTAGAAGCACTTAGAGATGCACAAAAAAATAGAGAGAATCGTCCAGAGTGGATGATCATGAAAGTTGTACCAGTAATTCCGCCAGAATTGCGTCCTTTGGTACCATTAGATGGTGGACGTTTTGCCACTTCCGATTTGAATGATTTATACAGACGTGTAATTATTCGAAATAATCGACTCAAGCGATTAATGGAGATCAAAGCACCAGAGGTTATTTTAAGGAATGAGAAGCGTATGTTACAAGAATCTGTAGATTCCTTATTTGACAATACGCGTAAATCTTCTGCTGTAAAAACAGAATCCAACAGACCGCTAAAATCCTTATCCGATTCATTGAAAGGTAAGCAAGGGCGTTTTCGTCAAAACTTGCTCGGTAAGCGTGTAGATTACTCCGCACGTTCGGTAATTGTAGTGGGTCCAGAATTAAAATTATTTGAATGTGGATTGCCAAAAGATATGGCAGCCGAATTGTACAAGCCTTTTATTATTCGAAAATTAATAGAAAGAGGAATTGTAAAAACGGTAAAATCTGCAAAGAAAATTATAGATAGGAAAGAACCTGTAGTATGGGATATATTGGAAAATGTTTTAAAAGGACATCCAGTATTACTCAACCGTGCTCCTACCTTACACAGATTAGGTATTCAGGCCTTTCAGCCAAAGCTGATAGAAGGAAAAGCGATACAGTTACACCCATTGGCATGTACGGCTTTTAATGCGGATTTTGATGGGGATCAAATGGCGGTTCACTTGCCATTAGGTTCGGAGGCTATCCTAGAAGCACAATTGTTGATGTTGGCTTCACAAAACATCCTAAACCCTGCAAATGGTTCACCGATTACCGTACCTTCGCAGGATATGGTTTTGGGTCTGTATTATATGACCAAACACAGAAAGGGAACCAAAGAACAGCCAGTTAAAGGAGAAGGTCTTACCTTCTATTCGGACGAAGAAGTGAATATTGCTTTCAACGAAGGAAGAGTTGCGCTCAACGCCGGTATCAAAATCAAAACCATTGATTTCAATGAGGCTGGTGAATTGGTACCTCAAATTATTGAAACTACCGTTGGACGTGTATTATTTAACGAAAAAGTACCAGAAGCGGCTGGATTTATCAATGATGTACTTACCAAAAAAGCCCTTCGTGGAATTATTGGAAAAGTATTGAAAGTAACAGATGTTCCGACAACCGCTGCATTCTTGGATGATATTAAAGGTTTGGGATACTATTTCGCATTTAAGGGAGGATTATCCTTTTCTTTAGGAGATATCATTATTCCGCCAGAGAAACATGGTATGATTGACAAGGCAAATACCCAAGTCGATGGTATTATGATGAACTATAATATGGGTCTAATCACCAACAACGAACGATACAACCAGGTGATTGACGTGTGGACTGCTACCAATGCGCAATTGACCGATTTGGCAATGCGCAGAATTAGTGAAGACAACCAAGGATTTAACTCTGTATTTATGATGTTGGATTCTGGAGCACGTGGTTCGAAAGAACAGATTCGCCAGCTAACTGGTATGCGAGGTTTGATGGCCAAGCCAAAAAAATCTACTGCTGGAGGTGGAGAAATTATTGAAAACCCGATTCTTTCAAACTTTAAAGAAGGTCTTTCGATTTTGGAGTACTTTATTTCCACACACGGTGCACGTAAAGGTCTTGCGGATACGGCATTAAAGACTGCAGATGCAGGATACCTTACGCGTCGTTTGGTAGATGTAGCGCAGGATGTAATCATCAATTCCGAAGACTGTGGAACCCTTAGAGGAGTAAAAGTAAAGCCATTAAAGAAAAACGAAGAGATAGTAGAATCTCTTGGGGAAAGAATTCTAGGTCGCATATCTCTACACGATGTATTCGATCCGATTACAGAAGAATTGCTGATACCTGCCGACGAGGAAATTACCGAAGAAATGATCAAACGTCTCGATGGTTCGGCTGTTGAAATGGTAGAAGTACGCTCTGCACTAACTTGTGAAGCTACTAAAGGTATTTGTGCCAAATGTTATGGGCGCAACCTTGCCACGGGTAAGATGGTTCAAAGAGGAGAAGCTGTTGGAGTGGTTGCAGCTCAGTCAATTGGAGAACCAGGTACACAGCTTACCTTACGTACTTTCCACGTGGGTGGTATTGCAGGAAACATTTCTGAAGAAAACAAATTAGAATCGAAATTTGATGGTATAGCGGAGATCGAAGATTTGCGAACAGTAAAAGGGGAAGATAATGATGGCAAGCCTATTGATATTGTGATTTCCCGTACTTCTGAAATAAAAATAGTAGACCCGAAGACCAAAATAACACTTAGTACCAACAATATACCTTATGGATCTACCATTTTTGTCAAAAAAGGTGCAAAGGTTAAGCGTGGAGCAGTTATTTGTCAGTGGGATCCATATAATGGAGTAATTGTTTCCGAGTTCTCAGGTAGTATTTCTTACGAAAATATAGAGCAAGGAGTTACCTATCAGGTAGAAATAGATGAGCAGACAGGTTTCCAAGAAAAAGTGATTTCCGAATCTAGAAACAAAAAGTTGATACCAACCTTACATATCAAAAATGGTAAAGGAGAAGTATTGCGTTCTTACAACTTGCCAGTAGGTGCACACCTTATGGTAGATGATGGTGAGAAGATCAAAGAAGGTAAAATCTTGGTAAAAATACCTAGAAAATCTGCAAAAGCAGGGGATATTACTGGAGGTCTTCCACGAGTTACCGAATTGTTCGAAGCACGTAATCCGTCTAACCCAGCTGTTGTATCCGAAGTGGATGGTGTAGTTTCTTTTGGTAAAATCAAACGTGGAAACCGAGAAATCATCATTGAGCCAAAGTCTGGTGAAGTGAAGAAGTACTTAGTGAAGTTGTCGAACCAAATATTGGTTCAGGAAAATGACTATGTACGAGCTGGTATGCCATTATCTGATGGATCTACAACTCCAGAAGATATTTTGAGAATCAAAGGCCCATCTGCAGTACAGCAATACTTGGTAAACGAAGTACAAGAAGTATATCGTTTACAAGGAGTGAAGATCAACGATAAACACTTTGAAGTAGTCGTTCGTCAGATGATGCGTAAAGTTCGTATCCAAGATCCGGGAGATACTATTTTCTTAGAAAACCAATTGGCACATAAGAGCGACTTTATTACCGAGAACGATGAAATCTTTGGTAAGAAAGTGGTGGAAGATGCTGGAGATTCGGAGAATTTAAAAGCTGGGCAAATAATAACATCCAGAGACTTGCGAGATGAGAATTCTATTTTGCGTCGTGCGGATAAGAATTTGGTAGTAGCAAGAGAAGCAGTTCCTGCAACTGCCACACCAATCTTACAAGGTATTACCAGAGCATCGTTACAGACCAAGTCCTTTATCTCGGCTGCTTCCTTCCAGGAAACTACCAAGGTATTGAACGAGGCTGCGGTAAGCGGAAAAGTAGATACTTTAGAAGGACTAAAAGAAAATGTAATTGTAGGTCATAAGATTCCAGCTGGTACTGGTATGCGTGATTACTCTAGCATTATCGTAGGTTCGAAAGAAGAGTACGAAGAAATTATGGCAGGTAAAGAGGAATTTAATTTTTAATCCATGGATCAAGACAACAACAATCAGGAGCATTCTTTAAATATCGAATTGGAAGAGAGTATAGCCGAAGGGACTTATTCCAACTTAGCAATTATTAACCATTCGGTATCCGAATTCGTAGTTGATTTTATAAACGTAATGCCGGGTACACCAAAGGCAAAGGTCAAAAGTAGAATCATACTTACGCCACAACATGCCAAAAGATTGTTGAAAGCCTTGTCGGATAATGTGCAAAAATTTGAACAAGCACATGGAGAAATTAAGGATTATGAGCAACCGCCCATACCATTAAATTTCGGACCTACAGGTCAAGCATAATATATACAAACGGCTGTCTTTATATGGGCAGCCGTTTTTTTTGGTTTTCGTCCCACCCACCCACCCCCGAAAACCAAAAAAAACACCATCCTTGCAAAATTTCCTGGCTTTAAGGAAATAAATAAATGTCGACAGATAGAATCCAAAACTTTAAAGAATTTTATGCCTTCTATTTATAATGCTTTCTATAGATTTATTTTGTCTTTCCTTATGCGTCGTTGTGATCTTTTCGAGCTATAAATAGCCCTTCAAAGCCATGCCTAGACTAAGAAAATCAAAATAAACGGTGTGCGTAAGTTATATCGAACTCACGTTATTTAGGAGAACACAGCAATACTAATTGCCGTAAACTTCATTTTATTGGAACATTTTTTGTATTTGCGCTTACTATTACGGGCATTTTATTTGGTTGGAGTTGGCAATGGTTATCATTGCCATTGGTTGGCTACGGATTTGCTTGGATTGGCCATTTTTTCTTCGAGAAAAACAAACCAGCTACCTTCAAGTATCCATTATGGAGTTTAGGTTCTGATTTTAAAATGTTTTTCGAAATACTACTTGGCAAGAAAGCATTTGATAGCAGTAAAAATTAGAACTTGCCCAAGCGAGCCCAAGTTAGCAGTTTATTTGTAATGGCGAGATAAGCAAACATTATCATTTCTATTTTGAAATGCCCTAAAAAGAAAAATCAAGCATAGCTTCAGCTACGGTTTCTTTATATCCCGAATAATAATAGAACTTCGTTATGAGGGTTGAAAGTGCAATAAAAACAAGTGCTTTATTGCTTTCCGCATAGTACCGCTATGGTTAAAGTAAAAAGCAGCGTAGCTTCTTGTTTTTGAAGCAATTTCAAGGCAAAATAGATTTTCTAATATTATTTGGGATTTGTTGAAATAGAAAGGAAAAAAGGCTATTTATTGAGATGATTTTAAACTAGAAATGGTATAACTACTTATCAACCATCTTTTATGAAAAAATGCAGCACAAAAAAGCGTTAATCTCCCAATGAGTTACATAGAGAGAAGCATTTCTCTAGAGTTGTCAACAGGAGAATTAAAAGATTAACATTTTTTTTAAGAAATACTTAGACCTTCCTTTCTACATTTGTAAGAGATTTATAATATAGATCTACAAACAATCCAAAAAATCATTAGAAAAAAGCCAATGAAAAACTATGTATGGCTACTTTGCTGTTTATACCTTATAAACATACAAGCACAAGACAGAACCATTTCTGGGGTAGTAAAAGAAAAAGCCACTAGCGAGACCATGATAGGCGTAAACGTTTACATAGCCGAATTAGAAAGAGGCGCTATTACCAATGAATATGGATATTATGTACTACAAGTACCAGCAGGCACCTACAAGCTCATTGTAAGCTCGCTTGGCTATAAAACCATAACTGAGACTATAACCGTAAGCCAAAACACCAAGCGCAATTTTGAATTAGAAGAAAACGCCACCAATTTGAGTGAGGTAGTAGTAACCGATGAAGCATTAAAGACCAATATACGGCAACCACAAATGAGCGTACACAAAGTGCCCATTAACACCATAAAGAAAATGCCGGTAGTATTAGGCGAAGTAGATATCATCAAATCCATACAATTACTACCTGGAGTAACTAGTGCAGGCGAGGGCGCATCTGGTTTTAATGTAAGGGGAGGCGCCGCCGATCAGAATCTCATACTGCTCGACGAGGCCATCCTTTACAACAGTTCCCATTTATTTGGTTTCTTTTCCGTTTTCAATGCAGATGCCATCAAAGATCTCAAGCTATATAAGGGAGGTATACCCGCCAAGTACGGCGGTCGTGTATCCTCTGTCTTAGACATCCGACAAAAAGACGGAGACAAAAGCGGACTTCGCGCCAGTGGTGGAATCGGGCTTATTTCTAGTCGATTATTAGTAGAGGGACCCTTAGACAAAAAGAAAAAAAGTTCCTTTCTTGTAGCAGGAAGAGGCTCCTACGCCCATTTATTCCTCAAGCTAGCCAACAACGACAACAGCGCCTACTTCTACGACCTCAATACCAAAATAAGCTACGAGTTAAACCAGAACAACCGTCTTTATCTATCCGGATATTTCGGCAGAGACGTATTCCAAATAGCCGATAGTTTTAACAACAGTTATGGCAACGCCACTTTAAACCTACGCTGGAACCATTTGTTTAGCAACAAACTCTTCTCCAACCTATCCCTCATTTATTCCGACTATAATTACAGTTTGGCCATAAATTCTGTAGGTTTCGATTGGATCTCTGGTATCGACAACTTTAATTTAAAATACGATTTCACCTACTATGCCAACAAGTTCAAAGCCAAAGCGGGAATAGATGGCATCTACTATCAGTTCAATCCTGGCGAAATACGATCCACCAATGACGACAGTGGGGTAAACAACAACAATCTCGACAAAAAATACGCCTACGAGGCCGCTGCTTATATCGATTTCGAGCACGAGATTAGTAAAAAGCTCAACCTACAATACGGATTACGAGCCAGCAGTTTCTTTCGTGTAGGCAAGCAGCCCGTAGCCCTTTATGCCAACGACCAGCCAGTCACCTACAATGCCCAGTTAGGCGTTTATCGTTCTGAGCAGCCCATAGACACCCAAGATTACAGCAGTGGCGAAACCATAGAATCCTTCTATAATCTAGAGCCACGTATAGGCATGGCATACCAGTTAAACCCCAGCAGCTCTGTAAAGGCAGGCTACAACCGTATGGCACAATACATACATCTAATAAGCAATACCAATTCGCCTACGCCATTAGACGTATGGGCACCATCTGGCAAATACATCCAACCACAACTACTCGATCAGGTGAGTCTCGGATACTTTAAGAATTTTAAAGACGACGCCTATTCCTTAGAGACCGAAGTCTTTTATCGCGAAACCCAGAACCGCATCGACTATATAGATGGTGCCGATCTCATAGCCAACAACACCGTAGAGAACATTATCTTACCCGGTAGTTCTAGAGCCATGGGTTGGGAAGTACTACTCAAGAAAAACAAAGGCAAATTCACCGGTTGGCTCGCCTATACCTTAGCCAAAGCGGAGCAGCAAACCCCAGGTCGAACTTCAGAAGAGACTGGCATTAACCAAGGCAATTGGTACGCCACCCCATACGACAAGCGTCACGATATATCTCTAGTAGTGCAGTATAAGCACAATCAGAAATGGCAATTTGGCGCCAATTTTATATACCAATCTGGCAGAGCCGTCACCTATCCCACCGGTTATTACCAGTTCGAAGGCAGGCAAGTACCCATTTACGGGTCGCGCAATGCCGATCGTTTACAGCCCTTTCATCATCTCGATGTATCGGCAACCCTTAGCCCCCACAAAAACAAAAACCGCAAATGGAAAAGCGAGTGGGTCTTTAGCATTTACAACCTCTATGCCCGCAAAAATGCAGCAGCCATTACCTTTCAGCAAAACGATGCCACCCTACGCAACGAAGCCGTAAAACTATCCATATTTGGTATTGTACCATCTGTAACTTACAATTTCAAATTCTAGAATTATGTACACCACAAAAAACAACATCCAATATATCCTTAGCGCGCTATTATGTTTTAGTATATTTAGTTGCGAAGACGTCGTAGAGCTCGATCTCAAAGAAGGTCCCTCCCGTTTGGTTATAGAAGCCAACATCAACTGGATACGCAACTACCCATCCAACAGCTTAGAAGTTGGCAACAATCAAGAAATAAAGCTCACCCAAACAGCCCCCTATTATCAGCAAGAAGTAGTTCCTGCCACGGGTGCCTCCGTGAGCATTACCAACAATAGCACCAATCAGATTTTCGTATTTCAAGAACAAGGCAATACAGGAGTGTACAAGACCAACAACTTTGTTCCGGCGCTAAACAACAGCTATCAGTTGCGCATACAATATCAGGGAGAAAGCTACACCGCCCAAAGTCAGTTTTACAACACCCCAGTTATCCAATCCATACGCACCGAGGTTGGCGGTGTCTTTAGCGACGACGACTACGTAGCCCATCTGTTTTACACAGATCCAGCCGCAGCAGAAAACCATTATTATTTCAACTATCGCAGCAATAAGTTTGCCCAAAATCGTATCGAAGCCCGCGACGACCAATTCACCAACGGCAACAGCACCTACGAGATTCTGAGTTTCTTCGACGACGATCTCGAGTTGTTACCTGGCGACACCATCGACATCCTATTTTACGAGATTAGTCAAGCAAATTTCGATTTCCTCACCGTTTTAGTACAGCAGATAGAGAGCCGCGGCATATTCGATCCCGCTCCCGCCGAGGTCAAGGGGAATATTGTTAATCTCACCAAACCCGACCACTATCCCTACGGCTATTTCCGCACCGCTATTGGCAATAGGGCAAGCTACACCATAGAAGACGTAGATGCGCCTTAGCTCTGCGTATAGATAAGTTATGCCATTTCTTCATCCATGCAATATCTGGCATTAACGTTTATGAGGATACCTTGCTCCCTAATACAAGGGTTGGGCTCTCCCTTTATAGTTTCTGTTTTTTGCCAAAAGCTATACTAGCAGTATGTGGGCTTCCTGCCGGTGGCTTTCATCTACAAGTGCAGCCAATAGCTATACCAGTTATAGTTTGAAGTTACAAGAAACGAAATAGATACTAATTTTTTTTTGTAGCTAGAAGAATATAAAATGACAGCGTAGATTTTCTAATGCGTCATACCATTTCTAATTTAACGTGAGTTCGACGTAAGAAATCAATATTTAAAGAAGGAAAAAAGCAGAAAAATTAGTATATTAAAGCATTGAATTACAATAAACTAAAATTATTCTGCTTATGATTTCTGACACTAAAATAATCGAAATTTTTTGTAATCTAGACGATTTTATGAATGAATTTGAAACTGTTTTAACAAAAAATAGCATTTCAGATAGTTCTTTACCTAAAAAACGT
>JAOXRU010000075.1 GCA_025800395.1 Flavobacteriaceae bacterium | reverse complement strand
AGGATTGGTAATAGCGCCTATCTTAGGTGGGCACGGTTCTAATGATGCGCATGCGGCTAAAGATGTAGAGAAAAAAGAAATAAAAGTAGAAGCTAAAGAAGTTGCTTTGGTAGATACAGATAAAACAAAAACCATTACTGTAAAGTAATTGTTTTAATGCTATAATTAAAGGTCGCTTTATGGTATGAAGCGACCTTTTTTTTGTCTCGATCTCAAAAAAGTAATACCATTTCTAATGCGTAATTCGGGATTTATTGAAATAGTAAGGAAAAAAGAGCTATTTATTGGGGTGATTTTAAGCTAGAGATGGTATAAGTATACTAGTGTGAAATTGTTTGCCGATTTCTACTGTAGACTTCGACTTGATCGTATATATTTTCCTAGACTAAAAAAGAATCTCTTACCTTTGTATCATGACCAAGGAAGCGGTTTTTTCTATACAAGATACAGCCACATTTGAACACTGCGCAATGCAAACATTTGGCTATCAATACACCAACAATATGGTGTATAGGCGGTTTTGCGATTATTTAAAAAGAAATCCATCCAATGTAAATAAGCTGGAGCAACTTCCCTTTCTTCCGATAGACTTTTTTAAGCAAATGGAGATAAAAAGCACTCCAAAGCAATCCACCCATATATTTACCAGTAGCGGCACGACTGCCTCCAAAGTAAGCAAGCATTTTATTTCGGATATCGGTTGGTATCAAGAGAGTTTTCGTCTTGCTTTTGAGCAGTTCTATGGCGATATAGAATCTTGGGTAGTATTGGCCTTATTGCCGTCCTATTTGGAGCGAGAAGGTTCTTCTTTGATATATATGGTGGAGGATCTAATCAAACGAACCAATAGAGAAGAAAGCGGATTTTATCTAAACGATTTTTCTGCATTGCATCTACAGTTGAAAGCACTGGAGAAAGCGGGTCAAAAAACTTTGCTTTTAGGGGTGTCTTTTGCTTTGCTAGATTTTGCTAGTCAATATCCCATGCAGTTACAGCATACCCTAGTGATGGAGACTGGAGGTATGAAAGGTCGTAGAGAAGAGCTTACTCGAGCACAATTACATGCAGAATTGCAAAAGGGATTGGGCTTACAAAAAATACATTCGGAATACGGCATGACCGAATTGTTGTCCCAAGCGTATTCCAAAGGAGATGGGATATTTGAAAAACCACCTTGGATGCAAGTGTATATACGACAAACAGAAGATCCACTTTCCTATGTGCCACATGGCAAAACTGGTGGAATCAACATCATAGATTTGGCCAATGTACAAAGCTGTTCCTTTATAGCAACACAAGATTTGGGGAGAAAAACCAATACCGATAGCTTTGAAGTCTTAGGAAGATTTGATCATAGCGATGTCAGGGGTTGCAATCTGATGGTTTTGTAGTTTTTTTGCTTCTGTTGTAATAAAATTCCTTATATTTGCATAGTAGAGGAGAATGTTCCTATTACACTTCCCACTTTTAGGATCTTTTGTTCTAGTTGAAAAACTGGAAGAGAAGATTTGTTCCGACCCAACAACTATTCTAACGAAAGAAAATACCAGACCAATTTTGGTCTATAAGACACATTAATGTTCTCATTAAACCCATTAATGTTATTTGTTAGCTATGAAAAAGGGGTCGATTCCGACCCCTTTTTTTATAGAAACAGTTTTAATCTGCTATTTTCAATAAGTAATATTTCTTTTTTCCTTTTTGTAGAAGTACAAAGCGGTTGTTGATCAGGTCTTTGGTTTCTATAACGTAATCCTCCTTTACCTTGGCGCGATTTACCGATATGGCATTTTGTTTTAGTTCTCTTCTGGCTGCGCCATTGGAATCCAAAAAGTTGGTTTCTGCACCTAGGGCATTGATAATGCCCAATCCTTCATCGATTTGATTTCTTGATATACTGGCCTGAGGAACGCCTTCAAACACATCCAAAAAAGTTTGTATGTCCAATTTTTGCAAATCTTCCATAGTAGTATTGCGTCCAAAAAGGATGGAAGAAGCCCGAAGAGCGTTTTCTAATGCTTGTTCCGAATGTACCATTTTGGTGAGTATTTCTCCTAGGGTTTTTTGCAATAGGCGTTGGTGCGGTGCTTCCTGATGTTGGCTTACAAGAGAAACAATAGTTTCTTGGTCTAGCATAGTGAAGATTTTGATGTATTTTTCTGCATCCGCATCGGAGGTGTTGAGCCAATATTGGTAGAACTTATATGGAGAAGTTCGCTCGGGATCGAGCCATACATTGCCTCCTTCGGTTTTTCCAAATTTGGTACCATCCGCCTTGGTGATCAGTGGGCAAGTAAGAGCATAAGCTTTTCCACCGCCAATACGACGTATCAGTTCGGTTCCAGTAGTAATATTTCCCCATTGGTCCGACCCGCCCATTTGCAGGCTGCAATCTTCTTGTCGATATAGGTGTAAAAAATCATAGCCTTGTACCAATTGATAGGTGAATTCTGTAAAGGACATGCCTTCCGATGCTTCCGAAGACAAGCGTTTTTTTACCGAATCTTTGGCCATCATATAATTGACTGTAATATGTTTGCCCACATCTCTGATGAAATCGAGAAAACTAAAATCCTTCATCCAATCGTAATTGTTTACCATTACCGCTTTGTTGGCAACTTCGGTTTCGAAATCCAAAAACTGCGCAAGTTGTTTTTTTAGAGCGTCTTGGTTGTGCTTTAGTGTTGCTTCATCTAGGAGGTTGCGCTCTTTTGATTTACCCGACGGATCTCCTATCATGCCAGTAGCACCGCCTACCAGCACATAAGGTTTGTGTCCGCATTCTTGAAAGTGTTTGAGCATCATTACCCCTACAAGGTGTCCGATGTGTAAAGAATCTGCGGTAGGATCGATACCTACATAGGCAGCACGCATTTTTTCGTTTAAATGCTTGTCCGTTTCTGGCATGACGTCGTGTATCATCCCTCGCCATTGCAATTCTGCTACAAAATCTTTCATATAAGCTTCATTTTATTTGTCTATATTCTTACTATAAAAGCACCTATCTCTGTGCGAGGCAAAGATAAAAATCCAAAGACAATATAGAAGAGTAATCGTTTAATTCTTTACTTTCGCAATATGATTTTGGTAACAGGAGCAACAGGTTTAGTAGGATCCCATTTGTTATATGCTTTGGCTAAGGGTCAAAAACGAATAGTAGCTTTGTATCGGTCTGAGGCAAAAAAGCAAAAAGTATCACATATATTTAAGCTATATGCAAAAGATGCTTATTTAGATATGTGGCAACGAGTGATATGGCGAAAAGCCGATATTACCGATATACCTGCCTTAAAAGAAGCCATGCAAGGTATCGATTTGGTTTATCATGCTGCCGGATATATCTCTTTTCACCCGAAGGACGAGCCCAAATTGCGTAAAATAAATATAGAAGGCACCGCCAATATCGTCAATTTGTGTTTGGATACTGGAGTACAAAAACTATGTCATATCAGCTCTATAGCCACCTTAGGTCAGATGGAAAATGGAGCAGCTATAACCGACGAAACCGCCGTTTGGGGTGTAGATGATAAAAGCAATGTGTACGCCATTACCAAATACGGTGGGGAGATGGAGGTGTGGAGAGGAACCCAAGAAGGCCTTGCTGCTGTTATTCTCAATCCGGGTGTGATTTTAGGGCCTCATTTTTGGGAAGATGGCAGTGGTACCATATGGAACATGATTGCCAAGTCTTATACCTATACTTTGGAAGGAGGGAGTGGATTTATAAGCGTAGATGCGGTTGTAAGTGCGGCTATAGCAGCCATGGAAAGCAATAGAGATACAGAGCGTTATATCGTCGTGAGTCACAATTGGACATTTTTGGAAATGGGAAGGCGTTTGGCAGTGGCAATAGGCGTAAAGCCTCCTCAAAAAACACTATCCAAAACTGCCTTTTGGTGGCTTTGGGCATTGCAGAGCCTTTTGGCATTTTTTGTACCTAGTAGTAAAAATATATTTAAGCATCAGCTCAAACAATACGGCCATCAACAAGCATATAGTTCCAAAAAATTGCAGCAGCATTTTGATTTCGAATTTGAAGATATGGACGCCCATATAACAGCTTATGCTAAGGCATTTAGAGCCCGTAAAAAAGGTCTTGAGATTTCAAGATCTCAATAATATATCATTGGGTGAATTGTATTTCCTTTCCTTTTTTGTTTTTGGAAGGAATTCCTTCTTTTTTCATTTTTTCTTTTACTTTTTTAAGCTTTTCATTCTGCTTGATTTTTTTGATAGAATCGAGCTCTTTCCGACGGAAATACACTAGAGTGTCCAATCTTTTTTTCACCTCTTGCAATAGGCTTTGGGCAAGTTGCGGTTGTGATAGGTAGTAGGCGTTGCTTTTGGTGAATTGTAGGCTATCTATTTGGTATTTTTGATAGAGTAGTTTGGTAGGAATAATTTGGTTTTCTTTCAGGGTTTGATAGCTACTACTTTTGGCCGCATTTAATACTGAAATATCAAAATACAGATCCACCATGGTATCCCTTTCGATAAGGTTTTCTGGTTTTTCCAAAAGCTGCTGTCTGCAAGAAAACGATCCTGCAAAAAGGAGAATGTATAGCAATATTTTTTTCATTTAATCTCTATTGAAGGTGAGTCGTTTTCCAAATTTTTGAGGAGTAACTTTACCGTTTTGGTATGCCAGCTGTCCATTTACAAAGGTATGGGTAACTGTTGCTTCAAAATTTTGTCCTTCAAAAGGCGACCAGCCACATTTGTAAAGTATATTGCTTTTGTTTACCGTCCAGGCTTGGTTTAAGTTTACTACAGCCAAGTCTGCAAAATAGCCTTCTCGCACATAGCCTCTTTTTTCGATATCGAAAAGAATGGCGGGGTTGTGACACATTTTTTCCACAATTTTTTCCAATTCAATTTTTCCTTCTTTATGACATTCCAACATCGCAACTAGGGCATGTTGTACTAGTGGGCCACCAGAAGGGGCCTTGGTGTATGGGTTGTGTTTTTCCTCTAGGGTATGTGGTGCATGATCTGTGGCTATGACATCAATTTTGTCGTCGAGTAGCGCTTCCCATATTTGTGCTCTGTCGGTAGCGGTTTTTACAGCCGGATTCCATTTGATGAGACTGCCTTTTTTGGCGTAGTCTTCATCAGAAAACCAGAGGTGATGTACACAGACCTCTGCTGTAATTTTTTTCTCCCTAAGCGGGATGCTATTGTCAAAGTTCAAAGCCTCTTTGCCCGTAGATACGTGGAAGACGTGCAGGCGGGCTCCAGTTTTTTTTGCCAAATCTATGGCTTTGGATGAGGATAAGACGCAGGCTTTTTCGCTGCGAATAATTGGGTGCAAGTGCATGGGGATATCCTCTCCATATTGAGCAGTATATTTTGCCATATTGTTTCGAATGGTAGCTTCGTCCTCGCAATGGGCAGAAATCACCATTTGGGTATTTCTAAAGATACTTTCGATTACCGCTTCGTCGTCTACCAACATATTTCCTGTACTAGAGCCTAAGAATAGTTTTACTCCCGAGCAGGCATTTGGGTCTAGTTTTTTTAATTCCTCCAGATTATCGTTGGTTCCGCCAAACAAAAAAGAATAATTGGCGTAGGAGCTTTTGGCAGCTAGGGCCATTTTTTCTTCCAATTTTTCTATGGTTGTTGTTTGGGGGTTGGTATTGGGTTGTTCCATAAAGGTGGTGATCCCGCCAGCAACTGCTGCACGGCTTTCTGTTTCTATATTGCCTTTGTGTGTCAAGCCTGGTTCTCTAAAGTGCACCTGATCATCTATAATACCTGGCAAAACATATTTTCCTTGGAGGTCTATGATTTTGGCCTGCTCATCGTGGATATCCGCAGCGATTTTGTAAATGAACTCCCCTTCAATAAGAATATCGGTTTGTAGAATTTCGCCTTCATTTACCAAGTGGGCATTTTTGAGTAGTGTCTTCATATAGCAGCAATTTGGCAAGCGGTTGTAGTCGCTTGCAACTCTGATTTGATTTTATATTGCAAAAATATAGTATAGGCAGCTAAAAATTGTTAAATACGTCCAAAAAGTGCTAGTAAGCGCAATTTTAGGACGCCTACTATTCCTTCACGAATGATGCCACCATGCATTTTCGATTTGCCCTTGGTGCGGTCTTTAAAGATGATAGAGACTTCTTCTATTTTAAATTTTTTGCGATACACACGATATTTCATTTCGATTTGAAATGCATAACCGACAAACATCACCTTTTGGAGTCCGATGGCTTCGAGTGCTTTTCTTCTATAACATACAAAGCCTGCTGTAGGGTCGTGTATCCTCATGCCGGTAATGAGTTTCACGTAAAAGGATGCTCCATAGGATAGCAAGACTCTAGAAAGCGGCCAGTTTACCACATTTACCCCATGTTTGTATCGCGATCCAATGGCCATATCTGCACCATTTTTGCAGCTATCGTACAATTTTTTCAAATCTTTGGGATCATGAGAAAAATCCGCATCCATTTCCATGATGTAGGCATAGTCTCTTTCTAGTGCCCAGCCAAAACCGTGTATATAGGCCTTGCCTAGACCTTGTTTTTTTTTTCGAACGATCAAATGCAGTTTTTGGGGGTATTGGGATTGTAGCTCCAGCACTTTAGCAGCTGTGCCATCTGGGGAGTTGTCGTCTACTACCAAAACATGATAAGCTTGCTCAAAGCCCATCACCAGATGAATCATATCCTCGATATTTTCAATTTCGTTATAAGTAGGTATAATCACCAGACTGTCTGACATGCTATTGGCTTTAAAGACAAATGTATGATAAATTTTATCTAGATATTGGTATGCATTATGAATTTAGCTTTATTTTTATCTTTTTGAGAAGCCCAATAAGGGCTTGAGTATATAAATAACGTGAGTTCGATATAAATGATCTTCACAGAAGCCTTATAAATAGTGAGATTTGGATTAAAAAGGCGCAGCTTAAACCACAATACCATTTTTAGCTCAAAATTACCCCAATAAATAGCCCTTCAAAGCCACGTCTAGCCTAAGAAAATCAAAATAAACTGTGTGCGTAAGTTATATCGAACTCACGTTAAATAGTGAGCTGCGAGAAAAAAGCCACATATTTTTTGTATTTTTGCTAGGTTACTTTTAATGATGTTTTTCTTTTTATAATGAATTGGATAGAACGAAGCCTTCCTACACAAAACTGGATCACCATCGTGCTATTTGTCTGTTTGTTTTTGCTGGCAATGGCCAAAATAATAAATGATAAAAAATTTAAAGATTATTTAATCTTGCCGATCAACAACAGGTATTTTTTATTGTATGAGAAAGGAGCCAAATTGTTTAGTGGTTTTCATTTGGTAAATACTTTGTTTCAGTTTTTTTGTACTACCTTGTTTTTGTGGATAGGTGGCGATCATTTTGGGATTTTGCCAGAGGGAAATACCATATTGCATTTTTTTTATATCATGTTGGGGATATTTGTGTTTATGATGCTTAAATGGTTGCTTCAGAAATTGATAGGAAATTTATTCGATATAGATCATTTAGTTCATAACTATGTGTATCACAAATGGAGTTATTTTAATTATAGCGCCATTTTTTTGTTGATAGCCAATACGATGCTAGTGTATAGCTTTAGTAGCGTAGAACCAGCGATCTATATTATTGGTTTCTTTTTTCTTCTTATCAATTTTGTTGGCTGGATTACAACGATTAAAACATACCAAAAAGCAATTTCCATCAATATTTTCTATTTTATTTTGTATCTTTGCGCTCTCGAAATCTCCCCCTATATAATTGTAGGACATTATTTCAAATATTGGTAATATGAAGGTAAAAACCATTTTAATCTCCCAGCCCGAACCTAAAGCAGAAAATTCTCCTTATGCAAAGCTAATTGATGCGCAAAAAATCAAGGTGGATTTTCGCCCTTTTATACATGTAGAAGGTGTTGAAGCAAAAGATGTTCGTCAGCAAAAGATTGATTTATCGGATTTTACAGCGGTGATATTGACGAGTAGAAACTCTGTAGATCATTATTTTCGCTTAGCTGAGGAAATGCGATTTAAGGTTCCGGATAGCATGAAGTATTTTTGTCAATCCGAAGCAGTCGCGTATTATTTACAGAAATATGTGGTGTATCGCAAGCGCAAAATTTATGTAGGAAAGCGAACCTTTCCAGAATTGTTGCCTATGATAAAAAAATACAAAGACGAGAAGTTTTTGTTGCCCTCTGCAGATGTGCTCAAGCCTTCCATTCCAAAATTGCTAGACGAGTCTAAGCTAGATTGGGTTCGAGGTGTATTCTATAAGACAGTAATAAGTGATTTGTCTGATCTTCGTGATGTCTATTATGATATTTTGGTATTTTTCAGTCCGTCTGGCATCGAATCTTTATTGAAGAATTTTCCAGATTTTAAGCAAAACGAAACACGAATTGCAGTTTTTGGAAATACCACCGTGAAGGCAGCTACAGAGGCGGGATTGCGCATCGACATACAGGTGCCTACGCCAGAGGCTCCATCGATGACGATGGCTTTGCAGAAATATGTAGAAGAAGTAAACAAATAAACAATAGGTTTGTTCTAAAATACAATTACCCTTTGGGTGCGGCCTAAAGGGTAGTTTGTTTATGATGCTATTGGATTTTAGATCTGTATCTGTCTATCGATTTGTTGTTTTAGGGAGATAAAAGTCTCTGTGCGACTTACCCCTTCTATTTCCTGAATTTGTTTGTTGAGTACTTCCATCAAGTGTTCGTTGTCTTTACAGAGGATTTTGGCGAGGATGCTCCAATTGCCTGTGGTATAATGACACTCCAATACTTCTGGTATTTTTTCCAGTTCGCGAACAGCTCGTGGATTGCTCTTTGCTCTATCTAGATAGATGCCGATATAGGCCATAGTGGTGTATCCTAGTACTTTTGGAGCAATCACAAATTTGGAACCAACGATAAGGCCAGAAGCTTCCAGCTTTCGCAATCGTTGATGGATTGCCGCACCAGAAATACCTATCTGACGAGCAATTTCCAAAATTGGCTTGCGTGCATCTGTCATCAGATAGCGCAGTATTTGTTTGTCTATACCGTCAATTTGCAGGATTTTTTCGGGTAATTTTGCCATTTTTGTTTCTTACATTTTTTGTTGGAAATAGGCTTATAGTCTATCACATTATTAGTAAAAATACACTTTTAGTTTTAAAGTGTTGTCTTTGGGTTTCAAAAATTATTAAAATGCAGTTTTAGATTTTATACCATTGCTAATTAGAAATGGCATTACCATTGTTATAGCCCATATATGGCACTTTTTTTTCTTTAAAGCGTATACCGTAGCTCTCTAGTTCTTCCAATATACTTTGGTAGACTTCTTTGTGTATGGGCAAATGCACCCCTGGAGTAGCGATCTTGCCATTGAGTATTTGCATACAAGCGATAGCAACTGGTAATCCTACGGTTTTGGACATGGCTGTATAGGTTTGGTCTTTACCTGTAACTACCATATGAGAATCGATTTGTTGTTTTTTGCCATCCAATTCGTAGCCAAATTTGTGGTACATCACTATCATGTCTTTGTCGGAGCTATCTAGAGTCCAACTATCTTCTAGTATTTTTTGTAGAATTTGGGCGGGACTAGCATTTTTGATGCCCACTATTTTGTCGGGATTAAATAAGTCGAGTTCGAGTAGTTTTTCCCACATGATATCGTCTTGTTCTATATGCAAATAATGACGCAACTTTAGTTCCACGCTATCGGTAAGGGAATAGGGTAGAAAGGAGTTGGTAAAATCGCGATAAGAAAGGGATTCGGAGTTTTCCATTACATAACTATCATCTGTCATGCCTAAGGTTACAAACATATTCCAAGCTCTAGAAAATCCCACTCGCCGCATCGTGCCTCTATAAAGAGTAAGTACATTTTGCAAACCGTATGCTTCTCTGTAGTTGAGAGAGTCTCTATTGGGGTAAATTTCGAACTTACCATAGCCATCTATGGTCAAAAATTCTGTACGTCTAAAGAGTCTATGGTACGGAATGTACTTGTATTTGCCTTCTTGGATAAATTTAGAAGCACCTCCTTGTCCGGCTAAAACTACATTACGCGGATTCCAAGTAAACTTGTAGTTCCAGAGATTGTTGTCGCTCTCTGGGGCTACCAGACCACCTGTAAAAGATTCGAACAACAACATTTTGCCACCTTTATCTCGAATTCTATCAATAACTTGCATAGCCGACATATGATCTATGCCCGGATCGAGTCCAATTTCGTTCATAAAAACCAAGCCAGCTTTTTTTACTGCCTTGTCTAGATTTTTCATTTCTTGACTGATATAGGATGCGGTTACCAGGTGTTTTTTGTACTGCAAACAGTCTTTGGCTACATTGCCATGTAAGAATGCTGGTAACATAGAAATGACGATATCGGCCTGCTGTATGGCTTGCTGTCGGGCTTCTTTTTGATGTATATCGAGTTCGATGATGGTTATACAGCGAAACTTGCTATAGTGTTGTAACTTATTGGGCTGCAAATCACCTATAGTTATATGTAGGTCTTGGCTCGTAGATTGTTCTATGAGATAGTCTATAAGATAGGAAGTGGATTTACCCGCTCCGATAATGAGTATATGTCGCATTTGAACTACTTTTGTAATGAATTACGAAAATACAAGAATGTTATAAATCAAACAAAAATTAGATATAAAGTTATGAAAAAAACAATTCTAATAACTGCGGCTGCCTTGGGAATGAGTGGTATAATCCTAGGAGCTTTTGGAGCACATGGATTGGAAAAGCTATTAGATGCAGACCAGTTACAGACCTTTGAGGTAGGGGTGCGTTATCAAATGTACCATGCACTTTTTCTATTGTTTGTAGGCTTATATTCGTTTGCGTCGGTAAACAGAGAGAAGCTTGTGTATTGGTTGGCATGTATAGGGGTTTTGTTTTTTAGTGGTAGTATTTATGGTTTGGCAACCAATGCCCATACTGGATTCGACTTTAAAACCATTGCTTTAATTACGCCCGTAGGAGGATTTATGTTAATTGTAGCATGGATGCTGTTGTTTGTCGAATTTATTTTCAAAAAATCAAATAAATAGAAATAAAGGCAGTCACCCCATCATTTTTTTTTAGTTTTGTAGGATAAAAAATTAATGCACTAAACAAAAATTTATGGCATCTGAAAAGTTAGCTTCCAGCATTAGTCTAGAAGCATACGGAATTAAAAATGCAGTAGTTAATTATCAAATGACTCCAGATGAGTTGCACCAAGACACCTTAGATAAAGGTCTTGGAAAAGAGGCTGATAACGGCGCTTTGGCAATTAATACTGGAGAGTTTACAGGGCGCTCTCCTATGGATCGTTTTATTGTAAAGGACGCAATCACTGAGAACGAAGTATGGTGGGGGGATATCAATATTCCTTTTGATTCAGACAAATTTGATACGCTATACGATAAGGTAGTAGCTTATCTTAGTGAAAAAGAATTGTATGTGCGCGATAGTTATGTGTGTGCAGATGACAATTATCGTTTAAATATTCGTGTTATCACCGAATTACCTTGGTCTAATATGTTTGCATACAATATGTTTATTCGACCAGAGGCAGCCGAATTAGAAAACTTTAAAGAAGATTGGATAGTTGTAAATGCGCCAGAGTTTATGGCAGATGCTGCTATAGACGGAACGCGTCAGCACAATTTTGCCATCTTAAACTTTACTAGAAAGATAGCGCTTGTAGGGGGTACTGGTTATACAGGAGAGATGAAGAAGGGAATCTTTTCTGCATTAAACTTTATTTTGCCAGTAGAAAAAAACACCCTGCCTATGCATTGTTCTGCCAATGTTGGAGAGGATGGGGATACGGCTATTTTCTTCGGACTGTCGGGAACTGGAAAAACGACATTGAGTGCCGATCCCAGTCGCAAACTTATTGGGGATGATGAGCATGGCTGGACCAACGAGAACACGGTGTTTAACTTTGAGGGTGGTTGTTACGCTAAGGTAATAGACCTGTCTGAAGAGAAAGAACCAGACATTTATAGGGCCATTAAGAAAGGGGCTCTATTGGAAAATGTAATCATGAACGAAGAAGGGAAAGTAGACTATGAGGATACTTCTATTACACAAAACACTCGTGTAAGTTACCCAATATATCATATAGATAACATACAAGAAGGATCTATAGGGCGAAATCCGAAGAACATCTTTTTCCTTACCGCAGATGCTTTTGGTGTGCTGCCTCCTATAAGTAGGCTAACTCCTGGGCAGGCAGCCTATCACTTTATTTCTGGTTATACCGCTAAGGTTGCTGGAACAGAGGCTGGAATAGATGAGCCATTGCCATCTTTCTCCGCATGTTTTGGAGCGCCATTTATGCCTTTACATCCTACGCGTTACGCAGAAATGCTAAGCAAGAAAATGCAAGAATCTGGGGTTACTGTTTGGTTGGTGAATACCGGATGGGTAGGAGGTTCTTTTGGTGTAGGAAATCGCATCCGATTGCGCTATACTAGAGCCATGATAAACGCTGCTTTAAACGGGGATTTGGAGGAATCTAAGGTGGATTATTTCAACCATACCGTATTTGGTTTGGCTATGCCACTTTCTTGTCCAAATGTGCCAGATGAAGTACTCACGCCAAGAAGCGCTTGGAAAGATGACGAAGGATACTACAAAACAGCCTTTAAATTGGCTAAAGCTTTTAAAAAGAACTTCGAACAATTTGAAGAGGTTGCCAATGAGGAGATCATTGCTGGTGGCCCTGTTCGTGTTGAATAAGTCTTTTGTTTTCGTAGAAGCAAGACCTAAGACAACTTAAAAATTTGTTTAAAAAAGACCTTTTGCGGAAGTAAAAGGTCTTTTTTTTGGATATTTGTATAGGAATAACAAAAATACGAGCCGCATGCAACAACTCAATGATTGGAAGCTGATTTTACTAATGTGCTTTACGCTAGGTCTTGCGCCTTTTTTTCCAGAACCACATATATGGGGAAAGCTGCTTTGGATTGCCGGAGGGGCAGTAGGTATGAAGCCGATAGATTGGTTTGATGTGTTGCTACATGGTTTTCCATGGCTTTTGCTACTGCGATTGGTGGTGCTAAAGTTGTTTGCCTTATTGGCAACTTCTTCTAGTAGTGCTCAAAACCAACAATAGATACTCCCAAGTTGTTTTGTAATAGAACATTTTGCTGTTCAAAGTGAAGTGTGGATAGGGATAAACCTAAACAATCTAGTTTTTGCCAACGAAATTGGAGGTATTCACAACATTTTTATAGAGTAGGGGTATAAATGTCCTAATATTGTAAGAAAATGATTACAGTATGAAAAACATTTTTATTTATGTGCTACTAAGTGCTGTTTTATTGATTGTCTTTTCTTGTGATAAAGATGAAGAAGGGAATAATCATCTAAATATTGAAAACACAGAGTACGCCTTGGATTTGGGTTTCGCCTACGATTATGGTGGGGATAACAGCATCTATAATATCGATTTGTCTTTACTTACCAAAGGTTTGATACCAGGGTCTACTGGGCAATCTGGTTCGGGTTGGGAATTGGAATTTGAAGTATTTACATCGGTAGACGGTAAAATACGATCTGGTAGTTATACCGTTATTCCAAAATTAGTCTCCGGATATAAGCCTTTGCCCAATACAGCTTATGTAAAATTAAGTCAATATCAGGGTGGAGGCAAACAAGAAGAGAAGGTTTTCAAATCTGGAATACTTACCATTACACACAACGGAGAATCAAGTTACGAAGTTCGATTTCGAGCCACGGATTCATATGGTGTAAAATTATCGGGTTATTATCAGGGGAATGTGGTTTACTCCAAACTAAATTAGAATATTATGTGGTGGAAAAGTTTACAATACAAAGAGAGTTTATTAGAAAAAAGGATTGTTGCATCATGGATAATCATGTTGCTATTGGTTTCTTGTACAGCCGATAGGAGTAATTTGATAGAGGAAAAGAATGTGTTCTATATTGACGGGGAAAAGAAAGAGTTGGAAAGAGGCTTGGCAATGGATTATAGCAACACATCTGGGCAAGGCCCATATCGCATCGATTTGACCATGCTTACCGATGGTTTTACTATAAATGAGGATGGAGAGCTTATTGGCGAAGGGAATGGTATTCAGTTTAGATTGTATTCTAGTTTGGCATTTCAGCTCAAGCCTGGGCGTTACTCTTTTAATTCCTCTGGCGGGGAGTTTACATTTGATCAAGGGTCTGTGTTTTATGATGATTTTGGAGATCGGGATAGTGTTTTGCTAATAGGAGGAACTTTGGAGATAACCAAAAGCTCTAAAGATTTGTATGAATTGAGTTTTAATTGTACAGATGTTCAGGGTAGGGAGATTAGCGGTTACTTTTACAAGAGTTTTTACTATACGCTTCAAGCGGGAAATTGAGAGAAATGGTATTACAATAATAAAAGAGAGTATGGAGGGTAAATCGGACAATAGTGTAGTGCAGGAGATTTTGCGAAAAAATCGCCTAGACGAAGCCCGTTCAAATATGAGTCTAGCTAGTGTTGTATTTTGGTTTATCGGTGTGGTCTATTTGTTTATCGGTTTTTTTGCCTATAAGGAGATGGGTAGATTTGCCGAAATACAATTTATAGGTGAAAAAATGGCAGCATTGTTTATGTGGATTGCATGGATAGCCTTTATAGTAGCTATAATATTCGGGGTGCTTGGTCTACTAGTGCCAAAATATCCAAAAACATCCATACTTATAGGTTTGGTTTTGGTATTGTTCAATATTGGTTTAAGTGTGTATCTTTCCAGAGGAAAAAATCTTTTTCAATTGAGTTTTGTGTTGGAATTACTTAGTTTAATTGGGATTTGCCTAGCTTATTATTTTTATTTTCAATATAAAAAACTGCTACAAGAAGATAAGGTCGTTGGAGGCTAGTAAGGATGTATTATTGTTGAGGCTGACTCGTGTGTCTGCTCTTTTTTTGAGCGAATAAAAAAGGAATAGAACACAGCCATAATCTGGTTGCGTTTCTTTGATAAAATATAAATGCTAGCTATTTGTTTTAGCACATTTTTTTGGTAAACCATGTGTTTAGTGTACAAATAGCTGTACATTAGAAGAAATACTCCTTCCAACTGTTTTAGATAGAAATAAATCTAATTAACTTTTTATAATATATACTAAAACAGTTTTTTTACTATTAATTATTGCAATTGGTTTAGATGCTTGTCAAAAGGAGGCATTGGTATCAGTTATGGAGAATTTAGAGTAGCTGTCTTATGATGGGATGAGTGAAGAGAATAATAGCAATAATCTAAGTCCGCATGAGGGATGGTAGTGGTAGCTTTTTGCACCGAAAGACTAGTTGTACTTAGGCGAGGAGGCGACCATTTGGAAGCCCCCGCAGCACTAGTAATACCATTTCTAGTTTAAAATCACCCCAATAAATAGCCCTTTTTTCCTTTCTATTTCAGAACAAAAAGAAACCATAAACTAAGGCTATGCTTGATTTTTCTACTTTATATAAAGAAAAAAATCATCGATTTCTTTTAAGGGCATTTCAAAATAGAAATGGTATAAAGCTGGGTTTTGGAGTAAAAACTATTAGCGAACAGCCCGACCCGCAGGGGCATGCCGAAAAGATTTATTCATTGTAATAAAGCACAGGTGTAATACACTGTTTCTGCTTTAGTTGGTCTCGGTCTCGGTTTCCATATCTATAAGGTGAGCGAGGGTTTTTACAATTCTATGGTGTTTTTTTACAAAGGGGTTGGTATCGTCCCAGACATAGCCTGCTAGTACGGCGCAAATTTGCCTTTTTACTTCGGGGTTTTCTGGGCGGTGAAAGAATAGCTTTTGCAGGTTTCCAGTGTACCACTCCTTTACGTAGGTGCTAAATACGGCTACACCTTTGGCAATATAATCGGCGTATTGGGTTTGCCAGTCTACGCTTTCTCCGTTTAGTTGTTTGTTGAGTAGTTTTGCGGCCAAAATACCACTTTCTGTGGCAAAGCTTACCCCAGAGGAGAATACAGGGTCTAAGAATTCGGAACTGTTTCCGGTGAGCACGTATCGGTCTCCGTATAGTTGCTTTACACTTTTGGAAAAGGTGGTGATTCTAAGGGTGTCCATAATGGGCTCGTAGGGCGTAAAGCGTGTTTTATAATGGTCTGACATGGCAATAACGGCTTGCAGTTTTTCTGCAGGGGTGCCTGGTATATTATTTAGCCATAGTGTGGGTGCTACTACGCCTATACTGGTGTTGCCATTAGAGAACGGAATTACCCATAGCCAAACTTCTTTTTCTACAATATCGAAAGAAATAAGGGTGCCTTCCTCTCCATCTGGGCGCTGGCTATCTGCTACTTGGGTAAAAATAGAGCTATGGTCGTCTAGGGTAGATGGGCGGTCTAAGTCTAACAAACGCGGTAGTACACGTCCGTATCCGCTGGCATCTATAATGTACTTCGATAATATGGTTTTGATTTCTCCGTTTTTGTGCTTTAAAACGGTTTTGCAGAGGTCTGTGTCAAAATCTACATGGGTAACCTCCCATTCCCAAAGTATAGGCACACCTTTGCGCTCTAGTTCTTGGGTAAGGGTATGGTCGAAGTGGTCTCTGGGAATTTGCCAAGTCCAATCCCAACCATCGCCATGTTTTTTAGAAAAATCGAATAAACATACCTCGTCTTTTCTAAGAAAACGCGCCCCTCTTTTAACTTCATAGTTTTGTTTTTTTAAGCAAGCTAATAGTCCGGCTGCTTCAAAATGATCCATGCATCGTGGAATAAGACTTTCTCCTATAACATAGCGCGGAAATTTCACTTTTTCGACTAGCAGTATGTCTTTTTTCTGTTGGTTTAAATAGCCAGCAGATACAGCGCCAGAAGGTCCTGCGCCAATGATGAGTACGTCTATGGTATCTGGTTTCATTATTATTTGTTGTGTAGACTATAAATGTATTACATTTGCTTTGAAATATTCTAGATTGAGAAGAATATTTTTGATTTTAGTCAAAAAAACTATTTAGGAAGTATTATAAGATGCCAGTACTTAAAGAAGCGCTAACTCTAGCGGATTTCTTTGCGGTTATTTTTGAAAAAGAGCCCTTAGAATTGCACCAGAGTTTATTAAAGAGGGTAGAAGAGAGTTTTTCATTTTTAAAAACCTTTTCGGAGAACAAAGTAATTTATGGGGTGAATACTGGTTTTGGGCCAATGGCACAATACAAGATAGATGATGCAGATAGAATACAATTACAGTACAATTTAATTCGTTCTCATGCTTCAGGTACGGGTAAGCCATTGGCACCTATGTATGTACGTGCGGCCATGTTGGCGCGTTTAAATACCCTTAGTTTGGGACATTCTGGCGTGCATCCGTCTGCCATAAAACTAATGGCGACTTTGCTCAATAAAGATATTATTCCGCTTATATACGAGCACGGTGGCGTAGGTGCCAGTGGCGATTTGGTGCAGCTAGCGCATCTGGCCTTGGTGCTTATAGGAGAAGGAGAGGTTTTCTATAAAGGAGAAAGAAAAGCTACCGCAGATGTGTTTGCAGCAGAAGGTTTAGCACCAATAACGGTTGCTCTGCGCGAAGGATTGGCACTAATGAATGGTACCTCGGTAATGACAGGTATTGGAATTGTAAATACCATGTATGCCAAACGATTGTTGGATTGGGCTATTATTGGTTCGGCAGCTATAAATGAAATAGTAGAGGCCTATGACGATCATTTATCCGAAGAAATAAATGGCACCAAAAAGCATGTGGGGCAACGTGAGATTGCCAAGCAAATGCGGGCGCACTTAGCAGATAGTCAGTTGGTAAGAAAAAGAGACCAACATTTATATAAGGGCAACAACCATACCCCTGTGTTTAAAGAGAAGGTCCAAGAGTACTACTCTTTGCGTTGTGTGCCACAGATATTGGGGCCGGTATGGGATACCTTAAAAATGGTAGAGAAAATTTTGATAGAAGAGGTAAATTCTGCCAATGACAACCCTATTATAGATGTAGAAAAACAACAGGTATATCACGGTGGTAATTTTCATGGAGATTATGTGTCTTTAGAAATGGATAAACTAAAGCTGGTGATTACCAAGTTAAGTATGTTATCGGAACGTCAGCTAAATTATTTATTAAATGCCAAGCTGAATGATAAGTTGCCGCCATTTGTGAATCTAGGAAAGCTTGGTCTGAATTTTGGAATGCAAGGGGTGCAGTTTACCGCTACTTCTACCACGGCAGAAAACCAAACCTTGTCTAACCCAATGTACGTCCACAGTATACCAAACAACAACGACAACCAAGACATAGTGAGTATGGGAACTAATGCTGCCCTGCTTACCAAAAAAGTAATAGAAAATGGCTTTGAGGTATTGGGGATAGAACTCATTACCATAGTGCAAGCCATAGAATATATGGATTTTGATAGCAAGCTAAGCAGTGGTACCAAGAAGTTGTACAATAGAATTAGAGCAATGGTTCCTGCTTTTACAGAAGATCCGATAATGTACCCTTATGTGAATGAGGTAAAGCAGTATTTAATGAATAATCAAGCATAGAAAGTTAAACTAGGGTCCCTAGCCTTTAATGGTATAATTTTAAATGTAAGATAAAGTCATGAAAAAACATGTAATTGTATTGGTTGGCCTACTATTGGGTTCGCAGTTGTTTGCACAAAAACGTGTGGCAACAGTTAGAGACAACAATGGCAAATTTGGGGTAATAGATGAAACAGGCGCTTGGATAATAGGGTCTAGCTTTGATAAATTGGGGAATTACGCAGATGGGTTGATAGCCTTTAAAGAAGGAAAGCTTTGGGGTTTTTTAAATTTGAAAGGAGAGCAAGTAATTGCTGCCCGTTACAATAAGGTAAAGGCCTTTGGAGGAGGAGTTGCTGTTGTAGCCAAGGATAAGCGTTGGTTTTATATAGATAAAAAAGGAAAAGAGTTAGAGATGCCCCAGAGTGATAAGCTATATGATTTTAAGGATGGAAGGGCGTTTATTCGCAGAAATAAGCTAGTTGGTTTAATAGACAACCAAGGAAACGTATTGGTAGAACCAATATATCAGAAAATATTAAATTTTAAAAATGGTTTGGCCAAGTTTAAAGACAATAACAATTGGGGGCTTTTAGATAGAAATGGTAAAGTAGTAGTGCCGGCAAATTATCAAAGCATAGGAGCTGTATTGGAAAATGGGGTGGTAACCGTTATGAAAAGTCAGCAAGCTGGAGTTTTGGTGAATAAGAAATTTAAAGCCTTAGAGGGTGCGGTAAAAATAAAAGATTTTCGGCCTGGCGGAACATACACCTATGCATCCGATGCTAGTAAACTATGGGGTTTTGTAGATAAGAAAGGAAATTGGTTAATTAAACCAACCTACAAAAAGGTACGTGCCTTTGTAAATGGTTTGGCGCCAGTGTCTACCACTGGGAAGTTATGGGGTTATGTAAATACCAAAGGCGAAATGGTAGTAGAAGAGCAGTACCGAGACGCAGAAATATTTAGTGAAGATGGTTTGGCGCCGGTTAAGGAAAAGAAAATGTGGGGATTTATCAACACCCAAGGGGAATTGGTAGTGCCAATGAGATATGGGATATCTACGGGCGGTTTTGCACAGTTGTTTCGTATGGGAGAAACCAAAGGTTTTCTAAACGGATGGGCTCGTGTAACACATAAGAAGAATTGGGGCTTTATAAATAAAAACGGCGAGCCATTGGGCGGAAAATGGTTTAAATTTGTAGAGGCATTTGTAAACGTAAAATAAAGAGCATAAAGCATGAAGTGGGCATTAGTTACCGGAGGATCAAGAGGAATAGGGAGAGCTATTTGTGAGAAGTTAGCAACTACCAATTATGCAGTATTAATTAATTATCACAGCAATAAGGCTGCGGCAGAAGACGCCTTACAAGAAGTAGAGGCACTTGGTGGTAAAGGTGCTATAGTGCAGTTTGATGTAGCAGACAGAGAAGCGGTAACCACTGCCTTAGATGCTTGGCAAGAAGCGCATCCAGACGATTTGGTAGAGGTGATTGTAAACAATGCAGGTATTACCAAAGACGGTTTGTTTATGTGGATGCCGCAAGAAGATTGGAATAGCGTAATTCGCACTAGTTTAGATGGATTTTATAATGTAACCAATCATTTAATTCAGAAATTATTGCGCAACCGCTATGGGCGCATTATTAATATGGTTTCGGTCTCTGGGGTAAAAGGTACACCAGGGCAAACCAACTACTCTGCTGCTAAGGCTGCTTTGGTAGGCGCCACCAAGGCATTGGCGCAAGAGGTGGCAAAAAGAAAAATAACGGTAAATGCGGTAGCACCTGGTTTTATTAAAACCGATATGACTGCAGAGATGGATGAAAATGAGCTAAAACGTATGATACCTGCCAATAGATTTGGAGAGGCGGAAGAAGTAGCAGATTTGGTGGCTTTTTTGGCGTCTAAAAAATCGTCTTATATTACAGGAGAAGTGATTAATATTAATGGAGGAATCTATTAAAAACAACAAGTAATATGAGTAGAGTAGTCATCACCGGAATGGGAATTTATTCTTGCATAGGATTAAATATAGAAGAAGTGAGACAATCTTTATTTGCAGGAAAATCTGGTATCGTATTAGATGCCGACAGAAAAGATTTTGGTTACCGCTCTGGTTTAACCGGAAAGTTGCCCACGCCTAACCTAAAGAAGCAATTGTCTAGAAGGCAACGTATTAGTATGGGTGAAGAAAGTTTGTATGCTTATGTAGCCACTATGGAGGCATTTGTGCAAGCAGGTATAGATGACGATTTTTTAAACCAACGCGATATAGGAATCATCTACGGGAACGATAGTACAGCAAAGTCGGTTATAGATTCTTTAGATACTGTTAGAAAAAAGAAGGATACTACTTTGGTGGGTTCTGGTGCTATATTTAAAGCTATGAATTCCACCGTAACCATGAATTTGGCTACCTTGTTTAAGTTAAAAGGAATCAACTTTACTGTAAGTGCAGCTTGTGCAAGTGGTTCGCATTCTATTGGTTTGGGGTATAATCTTATTAAAGGAGGTTTGCAAGAGATGGTAATTTGTGGTGGTGCGCAAGAAACAAATCAATACGCTATGGCAAGTTTTGATGGTTTGGGGGTTTTCTCTACAAGAGAAGATAGCCCAGAGCAAGCGTGTAGGCCTTTTGATAGCAATAGAGATGGCTTGGTGCCAAGTGGTGGTGCAGCAACACTGATATTAGAGAGTTATGAATCTGCTATGGCGCGGGGTGCTACTATACTAGGTGAAGTGGTTGGTTACGGGTTTTCTTCCAATGGGGATCATATCTCTACCCCCAATGTGGAAGGGCCTGCCAGGGCTATGCAGATGGCTTTAGATCAGGCAGGAATGCAGTCTTCACATATAGACTATGTAAATGCACATGCAACATCTACCCCTTTGGGAGATGCCAATGAGGCAAAAGCTATTTTTGAAATATTTGGAGAGGCTTGCCCAGAGGTGAGTTCTACCAAGTCTATGACCGGGCACGAGTGTTGGATGGCAGGTGCTAGTGAGGTGATTTATAGTATGATAATGATGCAACATGGTTTTGTGGCACCAAATATTAATTTAGAACAACCAGATGAGGCCGCGCAACGAATAAATTTGGTGAATAAAACAGTAGAAAAGAAAATTGATGTATTTTTGTCTAACTCGTTCGGATTTGGAGGAACGAACTCGGCATTAATTGTCAAAAAAATATAGGATAGTCAAAAGAATGGACAAATCAGTAATCATTGAAAAAATCAACTATTTTTTAGTTGATGAATTTGAAGTAGAGCAAGGAGACATCGCCCCCGATGCCAATTTGAAAGATACTTTGGAATTGGATAGCCTCGATTTTGTAGACTTAGTGGTAGCTATAGAGGCTAATTTTGGAGTAAAATTGGTTGGAGAAGATTTTAAAGATGTGGCTACACTGCAAGACTTTTACGATTTAATAGAACACAAATTAGCATAACACCTTTTTGCTATGACCCAGTGGGAAGGGAAGTCGAGAGGCACAGTAACGGGCTATAAAATATTTATTTACCTCATGGAGAAATTAGGGGTAGTTGCTGCTTATGGCTTGCTGGTATTTGTGGCATTCTATTTCTTTTTGTTTTCTTATTACGGCAGCAAATCCATTTATTATTATTTTAGAAAGCGATTGGGTTATGGTTTTTGGAAGAGCTTTGTATCTATTTACAAAAGTTATTTTGTATTTGGGCAAACCATTATAGATAAGGTAGCTATTTCTTCCGGACTGCGCGATTATTTCACCTATGAGTTTGATGGGATAGACCATATTAAAGCATTGCTTCGCGAAAAAAAAGGTGGGGTGCTTATTTCTGCACATATTGGAAATTTTGAAATAGCCAATAAGTTTTTTGCAGAAATCGATATAGAATCTTCCATTTATATCGTAACTACGGATGCAGAGCACGAAAAATTGCAACAGTATTTGGATGGAGTCACGGGGAAATCTCAGGTAAAAACCATCATCGTACGAGAGGATATGTCGCATATTTTTGAAATACATCATGCCTTGGACAGCAATGGCTTGGTGTGTTTTACTGGAGATAGATATTTTGAAGGATCTAAAACCATCCAAGCAGATTTGCTAGGAGAAAAAGCAAAGTTTCCGGTAGGACCTTTTTTATTGAGTTCGCGTTTGCAAGCACCAGTATTGTTTGTTTATGTGATGAAAGAAACCAATAAACACTATCATTTGTACGCCCGTCAGGCGCAATTTAAACGAAGAGATTCCCAAGGCCTGTTGGAAGAATATTGTAAAAGTATAGAAGGAATATTGGCGCGCTATCCGTTGCAGTGGTTTAATTATTTTGATTTTTGGCAAGCGAATTCTAAAAACTAAGGGATGAAGAAAATATTGGTTTTGTACTATTCCCAATCGGGTCAATTAGAAGAAATTTTAAAACAAGTATGTTCTTCTATAGATACAATGCAGGTACAGATAGACTATCAGCCTATTGCTAGCAAGCGAAAGTTTAAATTCCCGTGGAAGAAGCCCGATTTCTTTGATGCATTTCCAGAGTCGTTCCTAGAAAAAGCCGAACCAATAGAAGCAATACCAGAAGCTGTTTTAAATACCAATTATGATTTGATAGTATTAGGGTACACGGTATGGTATTTGTCTCCTTCCATTCCCACGGCATCTTTTTTGCAGTCAGAAGCGGCAAAGAAATTGTTGTCTAACAAAGCTGTGATTACCCTAAATGCCAGTCGCAATATGTGGATAATGGCGCAAGAAAAGGTGAAGAAATATTTGCAGGGATTGGATGTGAAGTTAGTAGGAAACATTGCATTGGTAGATAGGCATATAAACCATATAAGCGTAATTACCATAGTGCAATGGATGTTTAGCGGGAAGAAAGAAAAATATTTAGGCATATTTCCTAAACCTGGGGTCTCTGATAAAGACATTGCGGAAGCCAAAAAGTTTGGTAAGCCAATAGAAAAAGCATTATTGCAGGAGAGTTATGATTCCTTGCAAGCGAAATTGTTGAAGCTAGGAGGGGTAAAAGTGAAGCCGTTTTTGGTTTTGGCAGATCAGCGAGCCAATATATTGTTTGGGAAATGGGCCAAGTTTATTACAAGCAATACAAATAAGGATGTTGCAAAAAGAAAGAGATTATTGAAATTGTTTAATTATTATTTATTATTTGCCATATGGGTGATTGCACCTATTGTTTTTATTGTATTTTTGATAACCTATGTTTTTAGGATAAAACATATTGAAAGGCAGAAGGCTTATTATTCCTCTGTAGAATATAAGCAAGACTAAACCAGATAAAATCATTTTTATGCGCGGTGTTTAGGTGGTTTTATAGGAAGTTAAAAGAACAAAAGAATTACATGAAAGAGGTATATATAACCAAGACAGCTAAGTTTCTTCCTAATGAAGCAGTAGAGAATGATGCTATGGAGGAAATTTTGGGCTGTATCAATGATAGAGCATCTATTGCCAAACGTATTGTTTTGCGCAACAATCAAATAAAGAAGCGCTACTATGCCCTAGATAAGCAAGGAAATCCAACGCACAATAATGCCGCTTTAACCCAAGAGGCGGTGATGGCGTTATTTGATGAAGACTTTAAAGAGTCAGACGCGCAGTTGTTATCCTGTGGTACTGCTAGTCCAGATCAACTCATTCCTTCCCACGCAGCTATGGTTCATGGTTTGTTGCCCAATAGTCCGAATTTAGAGATTAATGCACCATCTGGCGCTTGTTGCTCTGGTATGAATGCTTTAAAATACGGGTATATGGCTGTGAGAGCGGGTCTTGTAGAAAATGCTATATGCACGGGATCCGAACGTCCTTCTACTTGGTTTTTATCCAATAAATTTGATGAAGAAGTAAAGCAATTAGAGGCTTTAGAAGAACAGCCAATAATTGCATTTCATAAAGAGTTTTTACGTTGGATGCTTTCTGATGGCGCAGGTGCCTTTTTGCTAAAAGATAAGCCAGAAGGGGATTTGTCTTTTAAAATAGAATGGATGGAAGGCTATTCCTATGCAAATGAGTTGGAGAGCTGTATGTATAATGGCGCCGACAAATTAGAGAATGGAAGCCTAAGGTCTTGGAGTGAGTATACGCCTATGGAGTGGATGCAGCAATCTATATTTGCATTAAAACAAGACGCCAAATTGCTCGGAGAAAACATCTTGGTAAAAGGGGTCGAAAGTATGAAATGGGCAATGGAAAAGCACCAATTGGGAGCAGCAGATGTAGATTACTACCTACCGCATATTTCTTCTTACTATTTCAAAGAAAGATTGTACAATGAAATGGTAAAACAAGATTTTGAAATTGGTTGGGACAATTGGTTTATGAATCTCTACAAGGTTGGAAACGTAGGCGCAGCTTCCATCTATTTGATGTTGGAAGAGTTGGCTGCTAGTAACGATTTGAAAAAAGGAGATCGTATTTTACTATCTGTACCAGAAAGTGCCAGATTTTCGTATGCTTATGCTTATTTAACGGTTTGCTAGTATGGAGACTGTTATCCATAAAATATTAGATGCAGATCTTGTGGCTGATTTGTTGCCACATGCAGATCCCATCCTAATGGTAGATAAAATGTTTTCTTTTACAGAGACCACCATTGAAACTGGATTCACAGTAAAAGAATCCAATATCTTTTGTGGCTCTGGATTTTTGCAAGCTCCGGGCATCATAGAGCATATGGCACAAAGCGTAGCTTTGCATACAGGCTATAAATATGCCTTGGCCAAGGAAGAGCCGCCTGTTGGTTATATAGGTGCGATAAAAAAAATAGCAATACAGCGTTTGGTAGCAATAGGCGAAGAAATCCAGACAAAAGTGCATATATTGTACGATATAATGGGAGTTACCATGGTGGAAGTTTTGGTAACTGTAGACGGAGAACAAATTGCTAGTGGGGAAATGAAAACTGTGATTGCGTCTTAATGTTGCCAGAAGAGAAACATATAGATGTGAAAAGCTTCTTGCCGCATCGGAATCCGATGCTGATGGTAGATGAGGTGATACACATAGATGCCAAAACAGTAAAAACTAGGTATTGGATACCAGAAAAAGGGTTGTTTATTCGTTCTGGGAAATTGGTAGAGGAAGGGCTGATTGAGAATTTGGCGCAATCTTGTTCTTCTGTGGTAGGTCAGAGTTATTTTGTAGAGGAAAACCAAAGAGATAAAACCAAATTAATTGGCTTTATAAGTGGCATAAAAAAGGTGCAAATGCATCAGTTGCCTGCTAGTGGAACCTGGTTGTATACAGAGGCAAGCTTAAAGAGCAGATTGGATACCGCAGAGTTTGTGATGTGCACCATGAAAGCGAAATCTTATGTAGCAAGCAATTTAAGTATCGAAGCAGAAATAAATTTAATCATACAAGAACTCAAGGCATGAAACGCAAAGAAGTACCACAAGATCGGAGTGGCCTTTCTAAAAAAGGGTTTAAAGAGCTTTGTTATGCTGTAGATGAAGAAGGGAAATATACCACTGCTTTATCTCAAGGATGGGAGCCAAAAACCATAGCTTTAGATAACGCCTTGGAAGAAATAGAAAGAAGGAAAGCTGAAGCCTTAGAAGAAATACGTATGGGTAAGGCTAGTCCTATTGTATATTTTATGGAGGTGCATAGAATGGATCTTCCTATTTTGGCAGCCTACATAGGAATGTGGCAATGGCGCGTTAAAAGACATTTTAAACCAAATATATTTAAAAAATTACGACCAAAGCAGTTGGAGAAGTATGCCAAAGTGTTTCAAATAAGTGTGGAAGAACTAAAGAATTTTAAAGGATAGCATGAAGATAGATTTTGAACACAAACAATCTGCGCATTGTGAAAACGGCGTAGTAAGAAACTTGTTGAACTTTCATGGTTTTGAAGTATCTGAGCCTATGGTATTTGGTATTGGCTCTGGTTTGTTGTTTTGTTACATACCTTTTTTAAAAGTAAATCATGCGCCTGCACTTACTTACCGTTCTATGCCTGGAACTATTTTTAGTCGATTTGCCAAGCGAGTAGGTTTTCAAATAAAAAGACAAAAGTTTAAGAAGCCAGAAGTTGCAAAACAGGTTTTGGATGAGAACTTAGCAAACAATAATCCAGTTGGACTTCAAGTAGGGGTTTATCTTTTAAAATACTTTCCAGAGGAATATCGCTTTCATTTTAATGCTCACAATTTGGTGGTTTATGGTAAGGAGGCAGATCGATATTTGATAAGCGATCCAGTTATGGAAGGTGTTACCAGTTTGTCAGAAGACGAATTAGAAGCGGTTCGTTATGCCAAAGGAGCATTTGCACCTAAAGGGCATATGTATTTTCCGATTTCCATCCCTAAAGAATTGGCCTTAGCTTCAGCAATAAAAAAAGGAATAAAGCAAACCTGCAGAGAGATGTTGGCGCCAGTACCTATAGTAGGTGTAAAAGGAATTCGAACAGTTGCTAAACTTATAAAAAAATGGCCAGTGAAGCACGGCACCAAAAAAGCAAATCATTATCTCGGGCAAGTGGTGCGTATGCAGGAGGAGATTGGTACAGGTGGAGGAGGTTTTCGTTATATCTATGCTGCGTTTTTGCAAGAAGCGTCGGAAGTATTAAAAAACGACACCTTAAAGGAATTCGCAGTGGAAATGACAAAAATAGGAGATCTTTGGCGCGACTTTGCTCTAGATGCTTCTCGAATTTATAAAAACAGACAGGCAAAAACCGATACCTATATTTCTGTGGCAGATAAGTTATTGCAGATTGCAGATTTGGAAGAAGCCTTGTTTAAAAAATTGAAGAAAGCTATATCATGATTGAGGTAATTGCTTTGTATAAACAATATCAGGGTTCCGATCGCTCTGCTTTAACAGATTTAAATTTAAAGATAGCCGAACAGGAAATCTTTGGACTGTTGGGACCCAATGGCGCGGGAAAAACCACTGCGATTTCCATTTTGTGTGGTTTGTTAAAGCCTACTAGTGGTAGTTTTCAAATAGACGGCATTAGCTATAGAGACAACAAGCAGCAATTACAACAACGCATTGGTGTAGTGCCACAGGAATACGCACTTTATCCTACACTTACGGCTAGAGAAAATCTAGAATATTTTGGGGCTATGTATGGTTTGCATGGGAAAACACTAAAGAAAAAGGTAGCCGAAGGTTTAGAATTGATGGGGTTAACATCTTTTGCTCACAAAAAAGTAAGGGTTTTTTCTGGTGGGATGAAAAGAAGGGTGAATTTATTGGCAAGTATATTGCACGAGCCCAAAGTACTGTTTCTAGACGAGCCTACCGTGGGGGTGGATGTTCATTCTAAAAATGCCATTATGGCCTATTTGCAAAATTTAAACGAAAAAGGCACTACGATTATTTATACTTCTCATCATTTAAATGAAGCAGAAACCTTTTGTACTCGTGTTGGAATTATCGATAATGGGGAGCTAATTACTGTTGGTAAACCAAAAGATTTAGTGGCAAACGCACCAGATGCGAGATATTTAGAAGATGTATTTATTAGTTTAACTGGAAAAGCATTGAGAGACCATGCGTAAGATTTTGGCGGCTACATACAAAGAGTTTTTGTTGCTCAGCAGAGATATCGGTGGTATTGCCATACTGTTTGTGATGCCATTGGTACTTATTCTTACGGTTACCCTTATTCAGGATAGTAGTTTTAAAACCATATCGGAAGAAAAAATACCTGTCCTATTTGTAGATAATGATGGGGGAGCAGTAGCAAATAAAATTCAAGAAGATTTGTCCAAAAACTCTGCATTAGAATTGGTGATAGAACAATCTGAGGGCACAGCCAAAACCTCCGTGCGAAAAGGAAATTATCAATTGGCTATAGTGGTGCCAAAAGGAATAAGTACAAGCTTAAAAACTACGGTTGACCATAATGTAGAAGGAATCCTGTCTAGCTTTAGTTATGAAGAAGAGGAAAAGGTTGAAGAAGCTTTTGAAACCGTGCCAACAGAGGCGATTAAACTGTATTTTGATCCAGCAACCCAAAGCAGCTTTAAGAGTGCCGTTAAAAGCGGAATAGCGAGTATCATTTTGGGTGTAGAAACCCAAACGATCTACCAAAGCTTTCAAGAGCAAATGGAGGAAGATAGTTTGCAATTTCAAACAAGCAACCTGATTAGATTTCAAGAGGAAGTTCCTCAAAAAAAAGGAGCTAAGCTAGTAATTCCTAATGCGGTACAGCACAATGTGCCTGCTTGGTCTTTGTTTGCTATTTTCTTTATAATTGTACCGCTTTCTATTAATTTGGTTAAAGAAAAAAATCAAGGAACTTTTGTTCGAATGCAAACCGTACCTACATCTTATGCAACGGTATTAGCTGGAAAAATCATCAATTACACCATTGTTTGTATACTGCAATTTCTGCTCATGCTATTGGTAGGTATGTATGTATTTCCGTATTTTGGTTTAGAGGCATTACAACTTTCTAACAATTTGCATTGGCTCTTGGTAGTAGCTGCTTTTTGCGGATTAGCAGCTATTGGTCTTGGAATTTTGTTGGGTACTATAGCCAATACACAAGAACAGTCGGCTCCTTTTGGTGCTACCCTAGTTGTTATACTAGCGGCTATAGGTGGGGTATGGGTGCCGGTATTTGTGATGCCTAATTTTATGCAAATGGTGGCAAAAGCTTCTCCTATGAACTGGGGACTCAATGCATTTTACGATTTGTTTTTGCGTCAAGGCAGTTTTGGGGATATTTGGCAAGAGTTGTTATTGTTGCTGCTGTTCTTTTGTTTTACTACTTTTATCGCCCTAATTTATAATCAGAAAAAAAATGCCGTCTAAAGAAATTAGTTTTGTTAGCAAAATTCGCATTCGCTTTGTAGAAACCGATCCTTTGGGGATCGTGTGGCATGGAAATTACATACAGTATTTCGAGGACGGAAGAGAGGCATTTGGCAGACACCATGGTATTTCTTATTTAGATCAAAAAGACAAGGGTTTTACTACGCCTATTGTAAAATCTACCTGTGAGCACAAATTGCCATTGCGCTATGGAGATGTGGCTACTATTAAAACCATTTTTGTAGATAGTCCAGCGGCTAAAATGATTTTTAAATACGAGATATATAACCCAAAAGAGCAATTGGTTTGCACAGGAGAAACGGTACAGGTTTTTGTACACCAAGACGGAGATTTGTGGTTGACCTTGCCAGAGTTTTTTGAAGAGTGGAAACAAAAAGTAGGGCTATTAAATGAATAAGGTGTATATCACATATCACAGTATCGTTTCTGCTTTGGGTTTTGATTCCGAAACAGTAGCAGGGCAAGTGGCAAACGAAGTTTCTGCTTTAGAAAAACAAGAAGTGCCAGGCTTTGATGTACCAGTAATGACTTCCTTGGTTCCCAAAGATCAGTTGGAAGCTGCTTGCAAAACACATCAAATGGACCCTGGGCATACTACTTTAGAAAAAATGATGTTAGTGGCTTTAAAACAGGTTATTGCACAAGCATCTTTAGAAATAAATGATAGAGTAGGTTTAATCGTTGCCACTACCAAAGGAAATATAGATGCCTTAGATGCCAATAGTGATTTTCCAAAAAAAAGAGCCCGATTGGGGGTGCTTGGTGAAGAGCTACAAAAGGCATTGGATATACAATCTACTCCTATGGTGTTGTCCAACGCCTGTGTGTCTGGGGTGATGGCTGTTTCTGTAGGGAAACGCCTCATAGCAAATGGCACTTACGATCATGTGTTGGTAGTGGGGGGTGACTTGGTTACACCCTTTATCTTGTCTGGGTTTAGATCTTTCCAGGCATTGAGTGATGAAAAATGCAAGCCCTATTCCAAGAATAGAACAGGGATTAATATAGGAGAAGTAGCTGCTGCTGCTTTGTTAACTAATGACAGCAGTTTGCTAACCCCCACTTCAGCTGAAATAATTGGAGATGCCAATTCTAACGATGCCAACCATATTTCTGGTCCCTCTAGAACAGGAGAAGGGCTTTATAGGTGTATACAAAACAGTTTGCAAGAAGCCAATTTGAAAGCGGAAGACATCGATTTTATTTCCGCTCATGGTACAGCTACCATTTTTAACGATGAAATGGAGGCAATTGCTTTTAATCGAGCTGGGATGGAACATATTCCAGTGAATAGTTATAAAGGATATTTTGGACATACATTAGGTGCTTCTGGTTTGTTGGAGAGTATATTAGGCTTGCACAGTATGGCAAGCGGTAAGTTGCATCGTTCGTTGGGTTTTGATGCCATGGGGGTAACACAGCCAATTGCGATAATTGAAAAAACAAGAGAAGCCAAAATTCACCGGTTTATAAAAACAGCCTCTGGTTTTGGAGGTTGTAATACGGCAGTAATATTTGAAAAAGTATAAACATGCAGCAGTATTTCATAGAGGCATATAGTCATATACAAGATGCGCGAATGTTGCATAATGGAAAAACCGTTTTTGAGGCGAAAGGAGAAGATTTTAATTCTTTCATAAAAACCTCTTATAAGCATTTGGGCTTAAATTATGCCAAATTCTTTAAAATGGACAGGCTCAGCAAGCTTGCTTTTTTGGGGGCAGAGTTGCTTTTGGAAGCGCCACTTGCGGATGCGGAATTGGATGATGAAGTAGCCTTGGTTTTTTCGAATAAGGCTTCTAGTTTGGATACCGATTATAAACACCAAGAAAGTATACAAGACGCACAACAGTATTTTCCTAGTCCAGCAGTTTTTGTGTATACCTTACCAAATATAAGTGTAGGAGAAATTAGTATACGGCACAAACTATGTTCGGAGAATAGTTTTTTTATCTTTGAAACGTTTAATGCAGAGCTGTTACACAATTATGCGGAGATCTTATTAAAAGAAAAAAGAGCCAATAGCGTATTGTGTGCATGGGTAGAATTGGAAGGGGAAAATTATAATTCTTTTATGTACAAGGTTGGTTATAATGGAGAAATATCGCATACAAAAGACAATATTAGAACTTTATATAATTTAGAATAGAGAATATGGATGCACTAAAGCAAGAAATCAAAGAAAAGATCATCGAACAATTGAACTTAGAGGATATGACTGTGGAGGAAATGGGAGATACAGAGCCTTTGTTTGGCGATGGTTTAGGTTTAGATTCTATAGATGCCTTAGAGCTTATCGTAATGTTGGATAAAGATTACGGAATCAAAATCACCGATCCAAAAGAAGGGAAGAAGATATTTGAGAATGTAGAAGTAATGGCTACATATATCGAAGCCAATAGAACAAAATAAGAAAATGAGTAAAGGGGTTGCCATAACTGGTATGGGTATTATTTCGGCCATTGGAAACAATGTATCCGAAAACTACAACGCTCTACTTGCAGGAAGATGTGGTATAGGAACGGTAGAGAAAATTCAAACCAATCTAAAAGACAGCATCAAGGTTGGGGAGATAGGCATGTCCAATACAGCCATGGAGGCAGCACTAGATTTGGAGTCAAATCACAATTATACCCGTACCACACTTTTGGGGGTTCTGGCAGCCAAAGAAGCAGTTGCACAAGCCGGCATAGTAGATATGCATGCCTATAAAACAGGTATCGTATCTGCTACTTCCGTAGGGGGTATGGATTTTACCGAAAAGCACTATTATAAATATCTGGAAGATGCCGATCTAAGGCGTTTTGTACCTGGTCATCATGCTGGGGATGCTGCCGAAAAAATGGCAGAGCAACTTGGAGTATCTCAGAGTTTGGTAACCACTATTAGCACCGCATGTTCTTCTGCAGCAAATGCCATTATGTTTGGTGCGCGACTTATAAAATCTGGCAAACTAGATCGGGTAATTGTAGGAGGAAGCGATTGTTTGTCGAAGTTCACCATCAATGGTTTTAATACTTTAATGATACTTTCGGATGACAAAAACACCCCTTTCGATCAAAATAGAAAAGGTTTAAACCTAGGAGAGGCAGCAGCCTACTTGGTATTGGAGTCCGAGGCAGTGGTGTCGGCAGAAAACAAAGAAGTTCTAGCTTATGTAAAAGGTTATGGCAATGCCAACGACGCCTTTCATCAGACGGCCTCGTCAGAAAATGGAGACGGTGCTACCTTGGCCATGGAAAAGGCTTTGGCGGTAGCCAATATGAAGGCAGAACAGATAGATTATATCAATGCGCATGGCACGGCAACTAGAAATAATGATCTTTCCGAAGGAAGGGCGCTTATGCGTGTATTTAAAAATGGCGTACCAGAATTTTCTTCTACCAAGCCTTATACCGGACATACCCTTGCAGCAGCAGGTGGGGTAGAGGCAGTGTACGCAGTCTTGGCTTTGCAAAACCAAAAACTTTTCCCAAATCTCAATTATCAGACACCCATGGAAGAAATTCCATTGCGTCCCGAATTAGAATTAAAAGACAAAAAAATAAATGCAGTGCTCTCCAATTCCTTGGGGTTTGGAGGGAATTGTAGTACTATTATATTTACCCTTGAGCCGTAGTTATATGAAACAGGTATACATCAATAGCGCCGTAGCCATTTCTGCCCAAGAAACTTTTGAAAACGAAGGCTTTTTAGAAGAGGTTAAGCGGTATGAAGAAAATATTTTGGCTGCTCTAAATCCAAAATACACCGATTTTATACCGAGAGCAGCAGCACGTCGAATGGCCAAGGGGATAAAAATGGGTGTGGTTGCTGGAAAACAAGCGGTTGCCAATGCCGATGTAGCGCAATTGGATGGAATTATTACAGGCACAGGAATGGGCTGCTTGATAGAATCCGAGAAATTTGTGAGTGCCATTATCGACAACGATGAACAATATCTTACCCCAACCCCTTTTATACAGTCTACGCACAATACAGTTGCCGGACAAATAGCCTTAGCTATGCAGTGCAATGCTTATAATTTTACGTATGTGCATGGTGCTACTTCTTTCGAATCTAGTTTGTTGGACGCCTCCATGATGCTGGCGAGTAATGAAGGACAACAAGTGCTTATTGGAGGGGTAGATGAAATAGGAAAGCATACGTATACCTTGTATCAATTGCTAGGACATATCAAGCCAGAAAACATCCAATCCGATCGATTGTATGAATCGAATACTTCGGGTAGTATTTTTGGAGAGGGTGCCAGCTTTTTTGTGTTGTCCAATATCCAACAAGACAATAGCTATGCTCGTGTAGTAGGCATGGATATGTGGAATACGCTAAGCCAAGAAACTCTTGATGAAACTATGGCTGATTTTGTAAGGTCTCACCAAATGAAACTAGCGGATATAGATTTGATGGTACTTGGAAAAAATGGCGATGTCACATTTGATTCTTGGTACGATACCCTGATGCAAGGCCAATTGGCCAATACACCAGCCTTGGCATACAAACATTTGTCTGGAGAGTATTTTACGGCCTCCTCTTTCGGATTTTGGACTGCGGTTCAAGTGTTGAAAAGGCAAGAGGTGCCAAAAAGCTTGTTGTTGCAAGGAAAACCTCCAACAGCAATAAAAAACATATTGTTGTACAACCAATATAGAGGAAAATACCATAGTGTAGTGCTATTGCAAACATGCTAAAACACCAACCAATACGAATTGTTGTGATGCTAACAGTAATTGCTCTGTTAACGGTATTTTTGGTATGGAATATTTCCTTTTATTGGGTGCTTTTTCCAGTTTTTCTTTGGTTGGTCCTTATTGTGGTAGGATCTTTCCATGTACGATGGAATTATTTCTTACCCATGTTGCATCGAAATGCAGAGAAAGTAAACAGTATTGCGATTAGCTTCGATGATGGTCCGCATCCAGAATTTACGCCCAAAGTGTTGCAACTGTTGAAACAGCACCAAGCCCAAGCTACATTTTTTTGCATTGGAGAAAAAATGTTGGACTATCCGGATTTGGCACAACAAATCATAGCAGAAGGGCATTGTATCGGAAATCATACCTATAGTCATGATCGTACGATAGGATTTTGGACTAAAGTGAAGGTGGAAAGAGATTTGGAAAAAGCACTTGTAGCTGGTCAAGTGGTATTGGGAAAGAAAATGCGTCTGTTTCGCCCAGCATTTGGTGTTACCAATCCCAATATCGCAAAAGCAACGCAGCAGCTGCAGTTACAAACCATAGGGTGGAGTCATAGAACCTATGATACCACCAAGCGGTCTAAAGAGCGGATCGTGTCACGTTTGGAAAAGCGTATTAGAGCTGGAGATATTGTTTTGCTGCACGACACCAGTGAAAAGTCGGTAGCTGTTTTGGAACAGTTATTGCTAATGATAAAAAAGAAAAATTGGAAAGCGGTAACAGTAAGCCAATTATTGGATATAAAAGCATATGATTAAACGAATTATTTTATTAGGGTGTTTTTTAATTGGTAGTGGTGCAATGGCCCAACAAAACATGACTGCTTCCGAAGTAAATGAGCTAAAAGAAACATTGAAGGAGCGTGCTACTCAAGTACGAACTATTAAAAGTAGTTTTGTACAACACAAGCATCTCGATTTTTTGGCCAACGATATTACGTCTACTGGTTTTATGCTTTACCAAAAACCAAATAAAGTGAAATGGACATACACGAAACCTTATAAATACAGTGTTATTTTTAAGGAAAATCGCTTATTGGTGGATGATGATGGCACCAAGAGTGATATGGATATGGGCGCAAACAAGTTGTTTAAAAAACTCAATGAGTTTATGATAAGCAGCGTGCACGGCAATATGTTTGATGATGCTCAGTTTTATATTCAGTATAAGAAAAACAACAAACACTATTGGGTCCAATTGCAGCCTAGGGATGTGAAGTTAAAACAATATATTGCTCAATTTGAGCTGTTCTTTAATAAGAAGACTGCGACAGTAATGGAGGTGAAAATTGTAGAACCTTCCCAGGATTACACCCATATTATTTTTTCCAATAGAAAAGAAAACTTAAGCTTGTCCGATGCGGAATTTTCTCATTAGTTTGTTGTTCATTATCGGCATGCAATCCTGTAGTTTAAAAACAGTTGCAGGTCTACAAGAGAAAGTGCAGTCTGCGGAAATTAAGAATCCGTATTTTCAGGATAGTAAGGATTATGTGTACAAAGCAAAATTGAATATTTATGGCCATTATGCTGGGGGTTTGTTGGTGCTAAAAAAATTGGGGGTATCGCATTATCGATACGTATTTGTTTCGGAGTTTGGTAGTAAAATGTTTGATTTTGAACGCAAACAAAATAATTTTAAAACCCATTTTGTGCTGGAAGAATTTAACAGACCTATGTTTATTAGTCTACTGCAAAAAGATTTGCATTTGCTTACCATGGAAAAACTAAAGGCGAACAAAATATACCAAACAGGGAAACAGCTATATTACCGTCGGCAAGAAAAGAAACAATCGTTTTTTTATGTAATGGACACCAAACGGCAGCAACTAAAACAAGTATTGCGCACATCCAAAACCAAAGAAAAGGTTATTTTTGATTTTGAGGAAGTGAGAAATCAGGTCCCATATCGTTTTCATATTCAACATAAAGATGTGAAACTACGAATAGATTTAAATTACGTAAAATCATAACTTCAATACGAAGCAAGATGAAAAAAAATTTATTATTAATTACCATTCTGGGTTTGTATAGCATGGGTTTACAGGCGCAAATAAAAGTAGAAGGAGGATTTCGTTTCGGTCTCAATTTGGCAGATATTCGCAATCAGGTAGGCGATTCCAAAGAAGATTTTTATTTTGGTGGCTTGGTGCATATGCGCCTCACCAAGTGGTATGCCTTACAACCAGAAATTGTATATAGCAGACAAGGTGGTAAAATAGAGTATGCTGTAAACGATGCTGGAGGCCCTATCGATACCAGTATGCAGACGATGATAAAAAAACAGACTTTGGATGTCAACTATTTGTCTTTTGGACTGATCAATAAGTTTTATGTAGTACCCAATGCAGGCTTTCATATAATGGTGGGGCCAGTATTGGATTACAAAATAAATGACAATGCGGATTTTGATATAGATAAGTATGATGTAGGAGGAACTTTGGGGATGGGGTATACTTTTCCGTTTGGCATGAGCATGGAGTTTCGTTACAAGCATGGTTTTAATGTGATCTATGGAGATAGTGGCTGGGTTTTTTCTGGAGATTCCAAATTCAATAGAGTATTACAATTAGGTTTAGGATTTCAATTTTAATAGATGTTAATAGAAGGATTATATAGCGTAAAGCGCTTTGAAGTATCAGACGACAAAATCGATGCACAGATTCATATCAATAAAGATCACGAAGTATTTGATGGGCATTTTCCCAATAACCCAGTCATGCCTGGGGTGTGTATGATAATGATTGTAAAGGAGCTTACCGAAAAAGCGACGAGCAAAGAATTGTTTCTTCGCAAGGCGAGCAATATCAAGTTTATGTCGGTAATCAATCCACAGAGTCATCCCGATTTGGATATGGTCATTCAGATGGAGAAAGACACAGAATCGATAAGCGTGAAAAACAGTTGTGCATATGACGATACTACAGCCTTGAAGATGCGTGTAACTTTTGATATACTATAATAGATGAGATTAGCAATATTTTTTGTAGGCTTACTAGCTGTGACAGTATCTCCTCCAAAATTGGAGAAGCTTAGAATACTGTGGGTGGCTGCGGCCAAAAACAAAACCAAAGCCATAGAATTGCATGAAGCACTACAAAATATAACGGATAAAGATGCGGTGGTATTTCGTGGGTATAAGGGCGCATCTTTAATTTTGAAAGCAAGATATACCAGAAAGAAGAAGCTTAAAAAGGAACTTATTCATAGTGGAATAGGTGAGTTAGAGCAGGCTATTACCATTGCACCCAATAATATAGAATTGCGATGTGTGCGATTGAGCTTGCAAGAAAACCTTCCTAAGTTTATTAAATACAGAAAAAATAGAGAAGAGGATAAGGCGTTTTTGACAAGGCATATCTCTAAGGTTAAAAACCCAAAGCTCAAACGATATATACAGGGGTTTGTGAAACAATCCAAATCCTTTACCGAGGGGGAAAAGGCCTTGTTTTTAAAGGCGTAAAGCTTATATTTGTAGCGCAGCCCATTTTGGGTTTGATAACCAAAAAAAACGCCGCCTTGGAGCAAAGGTCTACACAAGCAAGTATTGAATTGGCAAAACAATTGGGTTGTTGCCTCATCATTCCTACTTATAACAATGAGAAGACCTTAGCAAAGGTTGTAGATGGTGCCTTTGCGTATATACAAGATATATTGGTGGTAAACGATGGCGCCACAGATAGCACCCCAGCCATTTTAGAGAAGTACACCAAGATTGCGCGAATAGATTTTCAGAAAAATAGGGGTAAAGGAGCTGCTTTGCAAGCTGGTTTCGCCCGAGCACATCAGTTGGGATTTCGGTATGCCATCACTATAGATTCGGATGCACAACATTTCCCAGAAGACATTCCTGTTTTTTTAGAAGCCATTGAGCAAAGTCCGGATCACATACTTATAGGCGATCGCAATATGACCCAAGAAGGGATTCCAAAAGGCAGTAGTTTTGGAAACAAATTCTCTAGCTTTTGGTATTGGATGCATACGGGAATTGATTTGCAAGACACCCAATCGGGTTATCGGCTATACCCTTTAGAGCCATTAGCAGCATTTAAAGCATATACCAAGAAGTTTGAATACGAGATAGAAGTTATTGTTCGTGCGGCTTGGCTTGGCGTTGGGGTTAAAAATATCCCCATACAAGTGCATTATGAGCAAGAAGACAGGGTTTCTCACTTTAGGCCATTTACAGATTTTTTTAGAATAAGTGTGCTGAATACGGTTTTTTTCTTCATTGCATTTTTATATATCAAACCAAGGGATTATTTCCGTAGTTTTCGAAAAAAGGGATTTAAAAAATTTCTCAAAGAAGACCTCATTGGCAGCAAAGACAGTCCAACAAAAAAGGCCAAATCTATAGCTTTGGGCGTGTTTCTTGGAATTTCTCCCTTTTGGGGATTACAAACTGTGTTGACACTAACTTTGGCTACATTTTTGAAGCTCAATCGCACCATTGCATTCGCAGCATCTAATGTGAGTATTCCCCCCTTAATTCCTTTTGTAGTATACGGAAGTTTGGAGGTCGGTGCGCTCTTAATGGGACAAACCAATAGCCTGCGAATATCCCAATTGCAGGATGGTTTTGATGTGCAAAAAAATTTGATGCAGTATGTAGTGGGTAGTTTTGGTTTGGCGAGTATACTTGCTTTGGTGTTTGGATTTGGTGCTTTGTTATTTTTGAACTTTTCAAAAGCTAATAAAGGTGCATAGGTTGTTTTTCCATTGGTATCAGTTTGCTAAAAAGAACTGGATAGGTAGTTTGCTTTTTTTTGCTGGCTTGTTGGTCTTGTTTTTGGGGGTTGGAAGCAGTTTGAGATTTGAAGAAGATATCACTAAACTGATACCCCAGTCCGAAAAAGCCGATCAACTGCAGCAAGTGCTAAATAATATGCAGTTTGCAGACAAGGTGGTGGTACAAGTGCATAGCGATAGGCCTAGAGAGGTAGCTCAAATGACCAAGGCAGCTGCTGCTCTGTTGGATAGCATTCAAAAACAGTGTACTCCCTATATTTCAGCAATACAAGGAGAAATAGGTTCAGAGGATTTGGGACAAACCTTGGATTTTATCTACCATCATTTGCCATATTTCTTGGACGAAGCGGACTATCAGTATTTGGAAGCAGCACTCAGCCCACAAAAGCTAGCAAAGCTTACCGAGTCCAATTTTAAAGCGCTTATCTCACCCACAGGACTTATTGGTAGACGTCAAATACAACGCGACCCTTTGGGAATAAGTTTTAAGGGACTCGAAAAGTTGAAGCAACTAAAAGTTGGCGATGCCTTTCAAATAGAGAATGGCTTTTTGATGAGTAAAGATAAGCGCTCTTTGTTGTTTTTCATCAAGCCAGCTTTGGCAGCCAATGAAACAGATAAGAACACGGCATTTGTTGAGCGCCTAGAAGAAATTGGGAAACTGTTTAATCAAACCTATGCAGATGCAAACATACAAGTAAGTTACTATGGTTCTACCATAGTATCGGTGGCTAATGCCAATCAGATTAAAAAAGATATTCAGCTAACCTTAAGTATTGCACTGGGAATTTTATTGTTGATTTTACTGCTGTATTATCGAAGATTTTTAGTGCCTATTATATTATTTTTGCCAACTCTTTTTGGCGGATCTCTAGCTTTGTTTGTTTTGGCAATTCGAGGCGAAACCGTATCTGCCATTTCTTTAGGGATAGGTTCGGTGCTATTGGGCATTACTTTAGATTATGCCTTACACTTGCTCACCCATTATAGGAATCACCCAAATATTCAAAAACTATATGCAGATGTAACCAAACCCATATGGATGAGTAGCCTTACAACTGCCCTGGCCTTTATGTGTTTAACTCTGGTGCAATCTAAAGCCTTACAAGATTTGGGGTTGTTTGCCTCTATTAGCGTTTTGGGATCTGCTTTTTTTGCTTTAATACTAATTCCATTATTGGTGAGGTCTAAGGGCAAGGTACCCAAGGCCATGTTTATTGATAAATTGGCTGCATTTTCTTTTTCAAAACAGAAAGGACTTTGGGTTTTTATTGCTGTTTTAACGATAGGTAGTGCGTTTTATTTTCAGAAGGTAGTTTTCAATACAGATTTGGCTGCAATGAATTACCAAACAGAAAGTTTACTGGCTACCGAAAAAAGATTAAATGCTTTGTTGCAAACCCATAATAAGTCTTTGTACGTTACTGCTTATGGAAATGACTTACAAAAAGTATTGGCAAAGAATCACGATGTACTACATCAGTTGCAAAAATTAAAAAAGGCTGGAGCTATACAAAGCATAAGTGCAGTAGGAGGCATAGTTTTAGATCTGAAAACGCAACAAGAAAAAGTAGACCGTTGGAATGCTTTCTGGACGCTAGAAAGAAAAGAGGCGCTACACCATCAAATGGTAGAGGTAGGAACTCCATTGGGTTTAAAACCTCACACCTTTCAGGCGTTTTACCAATTATTGGCACAACATAGTTTTCCACAGCTAGACTTGGACGCCTATCAGCAAATTTCTACCTTATTTTTAGAAGAGTTTATCCATGAAAATGAAGAGGATGGTTTCCATACTGCTATGTCTATGATTAAAGTTGCTCCAGATCAAATAGCGGATATCAAAAAAGTTTTTGCAAAGGAAAAACAAGTGTTGGTGGTAGACCGACAAGAGATGAACGAAATCTTTCTCGGAAATCTCAAAGTGCATTTCCAAACACTGATGTGGTACTCACTTTTGGCAGTAATTGGTATATTATGGCTGTTTTATAGGCAGTTTACTTTGGTTCTGATAACTACATTACCTATAGTGCTTTGTTGGTATTTCACTTCTGGTTTGATGGGCTTTTTGGATTTAGAGTTTAATATTTTCAATATTATTATTACCACTTTTATATTTGGTTTAGGGGTAGATTATAGCATATTTATGACCAACGGATTGCGGCAGCAATACACCAATGGAAAAAGCATATTGCCAAGTTACAAAGCATCCATCATCCTGTCGGTATGTACAACCTTGCTTGGTGTTGGAGCCTTGATTTTTGCCAAGCATCCGGCTTTAAAATCTATCTCCAGTATTTCCATTTTAGGGATTTTAATGGCTGTGTTGCTCAGCTTTGTTTTACAGCCTATATTGTTTAGGTTATTTATAGGGAAACGTACAAGAAAAGGGTTTGCTCCTTTTCGAATAAGAGTAGCGATACACTCCTTTTTGCTTTCCGTATTTTACGCCTTGGGCGGAATGGTTTTATCTGTTTTAAGTTTGTTGTTATGGCCACTTATCCCTATTTCTAAGAAGATAAAAATGCGCTGGTTGCACCGTATAATTGCCCGATTGGTAACCGCAGTTTTGTACGCCAATCCTTTTGTGAAAAAATCGGTAGAGAACCCGCATGGCGAAACATTTGAAAAACCAGCTTTGGTAATTGCCAATCACAGTAGTGCCTTGGATACATTGATACTTGGTATGGTGACGCCCAATATTATTTATTTGGTAAACGATTGGGTGTACAAATCACCTATTTTTGGTTTATTGGCTAGGGTAGCTGGTTTTTATCCAGTTTCCAAAGGGGTAGACAATAGTCTCGAACATTTGAAGCAGAAAGTACGACAAGGATATTGTCTTGTGGTATTTCCGGAGGGGAAACGCTCCTTAACCAACAAAATAGGGAGGTTTCACAAAGGTGCTTTTCACCTTGCCCAAGAATTGGAACTAGATATACTTCCTATTTATATACATGGTGCTGCTGAGGTGAATCCAAAAGGGGATTTTATGATTTACGATGGATCGCTCCAAGTAAAAGTAGGGAAGCGCATAGGTATGGAAGATCCCTTGCGCTCTGGATCCGAAAGAGCTATAACAAAAAATGTATCGAAGTTCTTTAAGACCAATATGTGGCATTATAGGAAGGAATGGGAAAATGTGGATTACTTTAAAGACATTCTTCGGAGCAATTATTTATATAAATCAGAAAATTTGTGGGAAACACAAAAAGCGCTTTTTGAAGATAGAAAAACAGCTTATCGGGAAATTAACAATAAGTTAGGTGAAGATGTTGGGGTAGTTTGTAGTAGTGATTCTTCTGGTATTTTAGAATTGTTACTTAGTCTAAAATCGCAAAAACGTAAACTCTATAGTTGGTCTACCAGTGAAAAAGAGAAAGAAATTGTTTCCCATTTGTATAGCCTATCGTGTCGAGGGTTTAAACAAATAGAAGTACTAGAAGAGATGGAAGGGGTGTCTAATTTACAGTTGGTTTTAGATAAACAGCCGCTGCCTTCTGCAGATTGGGATAAACTTATTAGTTTGGTGGAGGTGGTTTGGGTGTTAGGTTCTAAATTAGATGCAATACAAGCAGGAAATTTAATTTTCGATTTAGAAAATAGCACGAAACTCGTATCTTGTTATCAAAAAATAGCGTATCACAGCTAAGATGAATAAACAGTATGATGTAGTTATAATTGGAAGCGGACTTGGGGGACTGGTCTCTGCCAATATCCTAGCTATGGAAGGGAACAAGGTATGCGTATTGGAAAAGAACAACCAGTTTGGTGGAAATCTACAAACCTTTTCAAGAGATAAATGTATTTTTGATACAGGGGTGCACTATATTGGTGGGTTAGGAAAAGGGGAAAATCTACAGCAGTATTTTCAGTACTTAGGAATCTACCAAGATCTGCAAATCAAGCAACTAGATACGGATGCCTATGATAGAATAAGCTTCGATGGAGAAACAACCCATTACCCGCATGCACAGGGTTATGAGAATTTTAAAAAGCAACTTCTTGTTTGTTTTCCCAAGGAAGAAAAAGCAATAGCAACCTATATAGATAAGCTTCAAGAGATCTGTGATAATTTTCCATTGTATAATTTGCAACCAGGAAAACCATTTTTTGATGATCATAATGTGATGACATTAAGCCTTTCTGGCTTTTTAAACAAACTCACATCCAATGAAAAATTAAAAGCCGTTTTGGCAGGAAATAGTTTTTTATATGCTGGTATAGAAGGGGTTACCCCTTTTTATGTGCATGCCCTTTCTGTAAATTCTTATATTAGAAGCGCTTGGCGTTGTGTTAATGGAGGTTCTCAAATATCAAAATTATTGGTTAGACAATTAAAAGCCCATGGCGGAGAAATCTACAAATACAAAGAAGTGATTGGGTTTGAACTAGAAGACAAAGTTGTAAAAGCGGTACGTCTCAAAGACGGGTCTACCGTAGAAGCTACAACCTTTGTTTCCAATATAGAACCAAAAACTACTTTAAAAATGCTTGAAGGTAATATCCGAAAGTCCTATGCCAATCGTATTTTTAATATTCAAAATGGCATAGCTGGTTTTAGTGTCTATATTGTATTGAAGCCAAATACTTTTCCTTATTTAAACTACAATAGATATCACTTTAAGAACGCCAATGGCTATTTAAAGTCACATGAATATACCCAAGAAAGCTGGCCCGAGGGCTATATGCTATCTATGGGAGTCAAAAAAAATCAGGAACAATGGGCGGAAAGTCTAACGGTGCTAACTTATATGCGCTATGAAGATGTAAAACCTTGGGAAGATACATTCAACACCAAGGTAACAGAAAATGAAAGGGGGCAATCCTATGAAACCTTTAAACGTGAAAAAACAGAAAAGATTTTGGTGGAATTGGAGAAGCAGTACCCCAATATCCGAGATTGTATATTGGAGACCTATGCCTCTACGCCTTTGTCGTATAGAGACTATATAGGATGTAATCGAGGATCTATGTATGGCTATTTAAAAGATGTAAACACGCCTTATAAATCGTTTGTTTCGCCACGAACCAAGATCAGTAATTTGTTTTTCACTGGGCAATCTATCAAAATGCACGGTATATTGGGAGTTACCATATCTGCTATAGTAAGTTGTAGAGAGATTCTTGGGCCCGAGGTGGATTTATTAGAAAAAATTAAAAAGGCAAACGCATGAGCAGTTGGAGAATAGGAATAGGTTTGCTGTTTTTTGTTTTTACCATGTCTTCTTGTGGCTTACAAAAAGCTATAAAAGCACAGCCCAAATATGCGCTGGAACAACCAGCCAGAAAACAATGGGCAGATACCATTTTTACGCAAGGAAACAACAGTTTGCTAAAAAACAAACATGGCATCTGGGAAATGTATGTTGAAGGCAATGCTTTGGAACGAGGAGTTGCCATTGGAAATTTGAGCAAAGAATTATACCAAAATCAAGAACATATATTTTTTGGAAAAATAGCGGAATTGGTACCTTCTAGAACCTATCAAAATATCCTATTGAAGTTTTTAGCTTGGTTTAACAGGAAAACTCATATGTATGTGTCGGAAGAGATGAAACAAGAAATTTATGGATTATCTCGATATGCCTCCGAAAAGTACAAGCATGTGGGGTCGGCCTATTTGCGCGCTTTGTATTTGCACGGTGCACACGATATTGGACATGCCATGCAAGATTTGATGTTGGTTGGCTGTTCTTCCTTTGCCGTTTGGGGCAAAAATAGTGCGGATGGCAAATTGCTGGTAGGGAGAAATTTTGATTTTTATGCAGGTGATGCATTTGCCAGAGAAAAGCTATTGTATTTTATTCGCCCAGACAAAGGACATCCATTTGTAAGTTATTCTTGGCCAGGCATGTTGGGTGTAGTTTCTGGTATGAATACAGCAGGCATCAGTGTAACGATCAATGCTGGCAAGTCGAGTATTCCGCTTATTGCCAAAACACCTATTTCATTGGTTACTAGGCGAATATTGCAATATGCTTCGAGCTTAGACGAGGCTGTAGCTATTGCAAAGGATATGGAGGTGTTTGTTGCAGAATCGATAATGGTGAGCAGTGCCAAAGAACAAGCAGCCATACTTATAGAAATGGCTCCAAAAACATTTGGCGTGTACAAAAAAGAGAATAGTAGCCAGCTGGTATGCTCCAATCATTTTCAATCTTCTGCCTTTGCGGACGACAAAAGAAATAATCGTCACAAACTGGAGAGCCATAGCATGTATCGTTTTGAGAAAATGGAAAAAGAGCTAGGGGACAAAGCTATTTCGCCCATAGATGCAGTTGCCATATTGCGCAATACCCAAGGGATCGATCAGAATAATATAGGATTTGGGAACGAAAAATCACTCAATCAGCTCTTGGCGCATCACGGTATTGTATTTCAACCCGATGCATTGCGAGTTTGGGTATCTACTGCACCCTATCAGTTGGGAACCTTTGTGGCATATGATTTGAATACCGTATTTGGAACACCTAGCAGTATCGCAGAGCCCAAGAGCTATGAGCAAGCTTCGTATTCCATTGCTTCCGATCCTTTTTTGCTAAGCCAGGAGTATGCCAAATACGAAGCTTACCGTATAAAAAGCAGAGAAATAAAGACGGCAATGTCACAAAAAAAACAGCTGAATGCTGCAGATTTCCGAAATTTACAGAAACTTAACCCATATTATTGGGAAGCGTATTATCTTGCAGGTCAGTATTATTATGAATGCGGGTATTATCGTGCAGCGGAAATTGAATTTGCCAAGGCGATGAAGTTGGAAATTACTACCCTTCCACAGCGGAATAAGGTAGAGAAATATTGGAAAAAATGCAAAAGAAAGCAACGATGACCTTCCATACAGATAAAGAAAACAAAGAAAATATAAGCTTGCTTCAAGCGAGCAGACTCCAAGAGCAGTTGGCATATGTTGCAAAACAATCTACCTTCTACAAGCAGTGGTTTGCTGCCCATCATATAGATATATCTACTATAAAATCTCCATTGGATTTACAGCAAATACCGCCAACGACAAAATCGCATTTAGAAGATTTCAACGATGATTTTATTTGTGTGGATCAAAAACAGATAGTAGATATAGCGACTACTTCGGGCACATTGGGTAAGCCAGTAAGTTTTGTACTTACCGAAAGCGATTTGGAACGCTTGGCATACAACGAAGCTACTTCTTTGGCGATGACAGGCATCACCTCCGAGCACACCATACAGTTGTTGACTACCATCGACAAGCGTTTTATGGCTGGCTTGGCTTATTTTTTGGGTGCTAGGAAATTGGGTGCTAGTATAGTGCGGGTTGGTGCAGGAGTTCCAGAAATGCAATGGGATTCTATTTTGAAGTTCCGGCCAGAATACCTGATAGCCGTTCCGTCGTTTTTACTGAAGTTGATTCAATATGCCGAAGCCAATGGTATCGATTACAAGAACAGCAGCGTAAAATCGGTGGTCTGTATAGGAGAGAGTTTGAGAGATGCCAAGATGAATTATACCATATTGGCAAAAAAAATAGTGGAAAAATGGCCATTGAAGCTCTACAATACCTATGCATCTACAGAGATGAGTACGGCTTTTACCGAATGCAGTGCCCAACAAGGCGGGCACGAAATATCCCAACTGATTATCACCGAAGTTTTGGACGATCAAGACCAAGTTGTAGGAGAGGGAGAAGTTGGCGAACTTACGGTCACTACCCTTGGCGTGGAAGGCATGCCATTGGTGCGATTTAAGACTGGAGATATGGTGCAAAAATTTTCTACGCCTTGCAGTTGTGGAAGAACTACCCCTAGATTGGGGCCAGTTATTGGTCGCAAGGCTCAGATGATAAAATATAAGGGAACTACGATTTATCCTCCTGCGATGTTTGATTTGCTCAACGATTTTAATGCAGTAACCAATTTTGTAATAGAGCTACATACCAATGAAATAGGAACAGATCATGTAAAGGTGAAAATAGGCGCTAAGGCGCCTAGCGATGTATTAATGAAGCGAATACAAGATCGTTTCCGTGCAAAATTACGCGTGTTGCCAGAAATAGAATTTAAAGAAATAGCAGAAATCAATCAGTTGCAGTTTCCAAAAATGAGTCGCAAACCACGCGTATTAATCGATTATAGAAAGCAATAACCCATATGATATTGACACGTACACCAGCTGTTTATCGAGATATAGCACCCTATACTTCTTCCGAGATAATTGAGGCTTTAGATTGGCTAAAAAACAGCAGTCAATTTATACAAGGGGTTCAATATATCCATCCTAGCTGGACGAAAGAAGGTATCGTAAAAAAATTGGAGAATTGCAAAAGTTGTGCCGATTTTCAGGTGGCGTTTATAGAGCCAATGATTTCAGACTTGATCAAACATAGCATTAGTGAACTTCGTTTTGAGGGATTTGATAATATAAAAAAAGGAGCAGCGTATTTATTTATTTCTAACCATAGAGATATATTTTTAGATGCCGGTTTGTTGCAATACGAATTGTATCATAATGGACATCCGTTTACGGAGATATCTTTGGGTAACAACCTTATTGTAAACGAAGTAATGGAGCGGGTAGCTAAGTTAAACAGCATGTACACTGTAGTTCGGTATGGCAGTAAATCGGAATTGATAAACAATGCAAAAGTGTTGTCTGCTTATTTGCAACATGCTATAAGTGAAAAGAAAGTATCTGCTTGGATCGCCCAGGGCAATGGTAGAACCAAGGATGGAAATGATAAAACATTTCCAGGCTTAATTAATATGTTGCTTTTAGGAGAGCAGGATATCAAAGAAAAACTACATCGCTTGCCAATAATGATTTCTACAGTAAGCTACGAATACGAGCCCTGTGATGTGGAAAAGGCCAAAGAATTACAAACCATAGAAGATACTGGTCATTATGAAAAAACCAAGTACGAAAACATAAATAGCATTGTGCATGGTATTCAGGATTACAAAGGGAAAGTGCATTTGTGTTATGAGCAACTTTCTTTAGAAGGGATAGATTTTAATTTACCAAAAAAGAAGATTATACAATTGTTGGCAGAACGAATAGATGCAATAATGCATAAAAATTATAAATTGTTTCCTACCAATTATTTGGCAGCGGATTTGCTGTCTGGCAAGCAAAAGTATGCCGATCACTATACTTTAGAAGACAAAGAACGCTTTTTGAAACACTTAGAACAAGCTCCCCAAGCTTCCAAAATTCAAACAAGATTGTTGGCCATATATGCAACTCCTGTAGAGAATCGGATACAACAATAAACTGTTCTTTTATTCTGAATATACTTCATATCTTTAGACTAAGAATATAATATTATGAAATTGGAATATACCATTAGGCCTGCGGTACAAGCAGATATGCCCTATCTACTAAAATTTGAGCAAGGGGTCATTGAAGCAGAACGCCCAATGAATCCTACTATTAGAAAAACACCCATTACTTATTACGATTTAGAGTACTTTTTGTCTAGTGCAGATGTAAAACTATTGGTGGTTTGTCACAGGGGCGTGCCAATTGCTTCTGGTTATGCCCGAAAAAAAACACCTAGGCCTTATTTAGATCACCATAGCTATGCTTATCTAGGCTTTATGTATGTTGCGCCAGAGCACCGAGGTAAGGGGATTAATAAATTATTAATTGAAGAATTAAAAAAATGGTGTAAGAAGGAAAATCTCCTAGAGTTGCGTTTAGATGTGTATACGGTAAATGAAGCTGCCATTAAAGCCTATGAAAAAGCTGGATTTACTAGTAATATGTTAAATATGCGAATGCGATTAGAATAGCTGTTCTAGCAGGATGTATCTGCTATAATCTTCCATTTACCTTGTATTTTTTTAAAGATAATCATAAAAACCCCTTTGGCTTCTCCGGCTTTTCTATCGAGATGGTATCTGCCCATGACGAAATATGCACCATCATTTATTTTGGTTAAACTTTCTATGGCAAATTTTAAGATACCTGTATGGTCTTTAGTGGGGTACCCTTTTGTATAATTATCAAGCGTTTTTTGCCAGCCATAGGTGAGTCCGTTTGCACCAAAAAAGCGCAAAGAGTCCGATTTCCAATAGCCAGCCATAAACCCTTCCAAGTCATGGTTAGACCAAGCCTGTTCTTGTTTTTTCATTAGGTCTCTAATAGCTTGTTTGTCGGCACTTTCATTTTGAGCAAAAGAAAGATTGTTGCAAACTAAAAGAAGAAAAAGTACTAGTAACTGTCGCATAGCTTAGAATTTTTATAAAACTAAGAATTCTTTAGACTTATGGCAAAAACCTTATGCAGAGTTTGTGATATAGTTTTCTCCAGTCCACTAGTACTTTGAGGTGAAATTGCTTAAAACCTTGTTACTTGCGGTTCAACATGGCTAATAGAGCAGTGAATGTAGATAGTAATGCTACACTGAGCCTAAGCACATAAAAATCTATTAGATTATCATTGGAATACTGTTGTAAAAAAATTGCTGGCGCCAAATAAAAAGAAAAGGCAAAAATATTGGATAGAATTAACACCAAAATAAATGTAGATCTCCCAGTTGTAGGGAAAACAATAGGTTTGTTTTTCATCATCATCACTTTTTGTAAGAACTAAAGGAATTACGTAAACAAGATGGTGATTGGTTGCAAAATTATCACACTTTTAACAAATAGAGCCAACCGTCGAAAAAAAATTTAATAAAACCCTATTTAAATGGTATAAAAGCGATCTATTTCCGATTGGAAATAAGAGCAAAAAATACTGCTAGAATAGCCAAAGAACTCACCAATAACCTAAAAGTGACATTGTCGTTTATGGCGCTATTTAAACTAAGTAAATGCCCTTTTCTCAATAAAATACTTGGAGATGTATAGTAAAAAAACAAAAACATATTGGTAAAAATCAAAAACCAGATGACCAATTTTTTTCTTGTTAAAGTAGGGAATGGCGTCTTTTTCTTCATCATTGCTAATTTTCTAAAACCATTACAAATATATAAAAATATATCGAAAAAACGAAGAAAAATACTACATAGGTCGCATTTGAATAGATTATACTAGATCGATATATAGCTTATATGCTGATTTTGAGCTCATATTTCCTGAAATTTTGTTTGCAATAATCAAAAAATGTGAATTTTTTATAAAACCAATTATTGTTTTGAAACAATTTCAATACCTAATAGATTTTCTAATTCGTAATTCGGGATTTGTTGAAGTAGAAAAGATAAAAGGGCAGTTTATTGCGCTGATATCAAGTGGTAAAAGGTATTAGAAGTAGGCTGTCGGAGTATATGCTTCTTGGGTATATACACAATAGAGTAGAAAATACACAAGAATAAAGCCACCAAAAACCAGAAGTGTTTTTGGCAGCTAGTTTTTGTTAAGAATTGAATTGCTTCAATATGTCCTTATCCACCATATTGGGAAGGGTGATGCGCAAGTCTGGTCTTCTTTTCATTTCTCTTCGTATCGCAAACAGGGCTTCTTCGTTTCGCGCCCAACTACGGCGCGCTATGCCGTTGTTTACATCAAAGAATAGCATTTGCTGCAATCGCTGATTTGCCTCTTCACTGCCATCAAGTAGCATTCCAAAGCCACCATTGGTAACTTCTCCCCAACCGACGCCACCGCCATTATGGATGCTTACCCAAGTAGCGCCTCTAAAACTATCTCCAATAACATTGTGAATGGCCATGTCGGCTGTGAATTTGCTGCCGTCGTAAATATTGGAAGTTTCTCTATATGGAGAATCCGTACCACTCACATCATGATGGTCTCTGCCCAATACAACTGGAGCATCCAGATGGCCGTTGGCAACTGCCTTGTTGAAAGCCGCTGCAATCTTGGCCCTTCCTTCAGCATCTGCATACAATATTCGGGCTTGAGAACCTACCACTAACTGGTTTTTTTTGGCTTCTTCAATCCAGCGAATATTGTCGTGCATTTGTTGCGTGATTTCTTTAGGAGCATTTAGCATCATTGCGCGCATTACTTCTAGAGCTATGGCGTCGGTTTTGTCCAAATCGCTTTCTTTTCCTGAGGTACAGACCCAGCGAAATGGACCAAACCCATAGTCGAAGCACATCGGCCCTAAGATATCTTGCACATAAGAAGGGTATTTAAAATCAACACCATTTGCTGCCACGATATCTGCCCCAGCTCTAGAGGCTTCCAAGAGAAAGGCGTTTCCATAGTCGAAGAAATAGGTGCCTTTTTCTGTGTGTTTATTGATTGCTGCTGCATGACGTCTTAAAGATTCTTGTACCGCTTCTTTAAATTTCTCTGGCGTATTGGCCATCATTTCATTCGCAGCAGCAAAGGAGACATCTACCGGATAATACCCACCTGCCCATGGATTGTGCAAACTTGTTTGATCGGAACCTAGATGAATATAGATGTCTTCCTTATAGAATTGTTCCCAGATCTCTACTATATTTCCAATATAGGCAATAGAAACCACTTCTTCTTGCTCTATGGCTTTTTTGGTCCGCTCCAAAAGAGTTGGCATAGAATCTATAAGTTCGTCTACCCAACCTTGCTGGTGTCTTTTCATAGCAGCATTGGGGTTTACCTCTGCGCAAATAGTAATACAACCTGCAATATTACCCGCTTTGGGTTGTGCTCCACTCATACCACCCAATCCGGCGGTAAGGAATATTTTTCCCTTGCTGTTTTCTCCTTTTTTTAAGGTTTTTCTAAAGGCATTCATTACGGTTATGGTAGTGCCGTGTACAATTCCTTGCGGGCCAATATACATATAAGAACCGGCTGTCATTTGACCGTATTGGGTAACACCCAGAGCATTGTATTTCTCCCAATCGTCTGGTTTGCTATAATTGGGAATCATCATCCCATTGGTGACCACTACTCTTGGGGCAGCTGGAGTAGAAGGGAAGAGTCCCATAGGATGTCCAGAGTACATATGCAAGGTTTGGTTTCTATCCATGGTGGCCAAGTAGTGCATACACAATAGGTATTGTGCCCAATTCTGAAAAACGGCACCATTACCACCATAGGTGATTAGTTCTTCTGGATGCTGTGCCACCGCCGGATCCAGATTGTTTTGTATCATCAGCATGATGGCTGCAGCTTCGCTAGTTTTCGCAGGATATTCGGATATGCTGCGCGCGTACATTTTGTATTGTGGTTTGAAACGATACATATAAATACGACCATATAGTCGAAGTTCCTCTGCAAATTCTGCTGCCAATTCCTGATGCCAAGCAGCAGGAAAATATCGCAAGGCATTTTGAAGAGCTAGTTTTTTTTCTTCCGAGTTTAGAATCTCCTTGCGTTTTGGCGCATGGTTGTCTGTGGTTTTGTAATCGTATTTTGGCGGTAATTCGTTGGGAATCCCTTGAAGTATAGCGGCTTTAAAATCCATAGAATTTGTCTTTAAAATTGAAACAGTTGCCCATTTTTCCAAACCATATTGGGTGCAATTTGTCCTTGTCTGTAAAATATGTTTTGATAATTATCTGTAGGGAAACTTACCATATCGGCAATTTCTCCTATAGCTAATCTTCCTCTGTCTGCTAGGTTTAGTGCTGCTGCTGCTCGATAGGTGATTCCTGCCAAAACTTCTGCATTAGAAAGCTTTTGGAAGGTGCCCAAAATGGCAGCTTGGGTGAGCAAATGTCCCATAGGAGCAGAGCCTGGGTTGTAATCGCTGGCAATGGCAACTGCTGCTCCTGCATCCAACAAAGCTCTTGCAGGGGTAAAGGCACAGCCCAATCCCATACTTGCTCCAGGTAGTGCCATGGCTATGGTATCACTGTTGGCAAGCATCTCTATTTCCTTTTTTGTACTGGCCTCCAAATGGTCCGCACTAATGGCGCCTGCTGCTATGGCCACTTTGCTTCCTCCCGTAGAAAACTGATCGGCATGTACGCATATATCGAAGCCCATTTCTTTTGCAGCTTGTAAATACGGTAGGGTGATGGCTTCTGAGAATGCCTCTTCTTCTATAAAGGCATCTACTCTGCTAGCCAATTGTTCTTCTTTCACTTTTGGAAGAATTTCTTGAAGTACATAGGCTAAATACGCAGTATGATCTCCTTCAAAATCTTTGGGTTTGATGTGTGCAGCCAAACAAGTAGCTATTACATCCTGAGCCATAGAGTCACTAGCATTTTGTATGGCACGCAACATGGCCAATTCGGATTCTAAATTTAAACCATAACCACTTTTTATTTCTATCGTGGTGATTCCTTGTTGTAATAAGTCATTGGCGCGCTGTAGAATTCCCGTTTCTAATTCTTTTTCACTGAAAAGCCTTGTTTTTTGAACCGTATCCCAGATGCCGCCACCTGCTTTTGCAATTTCCAAATAGGTTTTACCAGCGTTGCGCATGGCATAGTCTTTGGCTCTATTTCCTCCAAAACACAAATGCGTGTGTGCATCTACAAAAGCAGGAAGCAAGATTTGCTCTCCGATTATTTCTACCAATTTGGTATCTATGTCTTTGTTGGCAATTAAAGAAGACATGCTATCTATAGCTAGAATTTTTCCTTCCTCTATAAGTACACCTGCCTGCATTGCGCATTGCAATTGATTGTCTTCTAGCGCACCTTTAAGAGGAAGATCTGCTAAGCTGACTATTTGTCTAAATGGTCCTATGAGCTGTTTGTTTGCCATGTCTATTAGTATTTTTCAAAAATATTTTCCCAAGCTGTGGCTTTGCGCAATTCATTGGTGCGCGCGCCTATACGGTTTTCTCTAACCATCTGAATGGCTTTTTCCATATCAGGAGCAAAAATACGATCGGTATCTGCAAAAGAAACCTCTTCTCTAACAGTTTCCCATACCTTCTCCAGTACTGGATTGGATTTTAAAGGTCTTCGAAACTCAAAGGCTTGCGCAGCACACATGAGTTCTATGCCTAGTATTTTTTGCACATTATCAATCACTCTTAAAGTTTTTCTAGCGCTAATGGAGCCCATGCTCACATGATCCTCTTGTCCCATGGAAGTTGGTATGCTATCGGCACTTGCAGGGAAACACAAGCTCTTGTTTTCACTTGATAAAGCAGCTGAGGTATATTGTAATATCATGAAACCAGAGTTGAGACCAGTGCTATTCATTAATAATTTTGGCAAACCCGGAGCGCCTTCCAATGCCAAATAAATACGCCTATCCGACACATTTCCTATTTCTGAAGCAGCCAAGCAAGCATAGTCTAATGCCATAGCCAATGGTTGTCCGTGAAAACTTCCTCCGCTTATGGTAAGTTCTTTGTCTATAATTATTGGATTATCGGTAGCAGCATTGAGTTCGATTTCCACCAAATCTTTGAGGTGTCTCCAAGCATTTCTAGAAGCCCCATGTATTTGCGGAATACAACGCAGGCTATACGGATCTTGCACCCGATCGCAGTCGGCATGATGGTGGTTGTTTTCGGATCCTTGCAGCCAATCGAATATGCGAGCGGCTACATGTCTATTGCCATCATATGGGCGCAAATCATGCAATTCTTTGTAAAATGGTTTTACGGATCCCTGTAAACCTTCAATCATTAAAGCGGCGATTAGATCCGCCTGATTCAAAGATTGTTGCAAGCGTTCTACCACCAATACAGCATGCGCCAAGATAAATTGGGTGCCGTTTATCAGTGCTAATCCTTCTTTTGGTCCAAGCGCAATTGGATTCAAGCCAAGCTGGGTATATACAGCTGCGGTGTCTTGTGTTTTTCCCTGATATACTACTTTTCCCTTTCCTAGCAATGGAAGGAATAAATGAGACAAAGGCGCTAAGTCTCCAGATGCCCCTACAGATCCCTGGCTTGGAACTACAGGAATGCAATCGTTTTCTATCATCCATAGAATACGGTCAATGGTATCTAAAGCAATACCAGAATGCCCCTGGCAGAGCGATTGCAATTTCAGAATCAACATTAGTTTTGCCGTTTCCGTAGCTATAGGTTCCCCTACGCCTACACTATGACTTTGTAGAATATTCGATTGTAATGTCTTGGTATCTTCCTCAGAAATGGTGGTAGTACACAGAGAACCAAAACCAGTGTTGATACCGTAAACTGTTTTTTTCTCGGCTACTATTTCATCTACTATAGCTTTGTTGGCTGCTACTTTGTTGCGTATATCGGTATTTACTTCCGCTTTTACCAAGCCTCTAGCTATGTCTAGTGCAAGTTTGGCGTGAAGACGATCTTGTCCGTAATAGAATGTAGGCTTTTGCATATACTTGTCTTTTCTACAAAAATACTTGCTTATTTTGATACTTATAAATACTTTTAACTATCATTATTAATGCTTATGAAGTATCAATTAGACTGTAGGCAATTGCGCTATTTTGTGGCTGTGGCCCGACACCTCAATTTTAGAAAGGCTGCAGATTCTTTATTTATAACGCAGCCAGGTTTGAGTAGGCAAATCAAACAATTGGAAGCAGGCTTGGGAACAGTATTGTTTGAGAGAAGCAGTAGGGTAGTGCAATTGACACAGGCGGGAAAGTTTTTGTTGGAGGAGGCGCAGCAATTGTTTTTGCAGATGGAGCAATTGGAGCAAAACATACGTTTGCTAGGTGCTGGTTTAAAAGGGGAATTTCGCATAGGCTTTGTGGGTTCTGCCATGCAGCAGGTCATTCCAAAGTTTTTGTTGGCGATAGATTCGCATTTTAAGGAGGTTAGGGTAAGTTTAAAAGAAATGTCTATATCTGATCAGGTGAAAGCATTGCAAAACAATCAGATTGATTTGGCTTATGTACGACTTTCCAAGCCGCCAGAAAACATGGCACTAGAAACGGTATTCGAAGATACTTTTTCTGTGGTTTTGCCGGAGCAACATGCGATGAATCTGGAGTCCTTTAGACATATAGGGCAGTTAAAAAACGAAAAGTTTATCATGTTCTCCTCGGACTATAGTCCATTGTATTATGATAAAATAATGAGTATCTGTAAAGATCGGGGATTTGAGCCACAGATTTCACATAAATCGGTGCATGCACAAACGATTTTCAAACTGGTAGAAGCAGGATTGGGAGTATCCATAGTGCCAAGCGCCTTGCAGTATGGTTACAACCTAAAGGTGAAATTTTTACCATTGCACAACATACGCCAAAAGGCCAGGCTAGGAGTGATGTGGCGCAAAGACAACAAGAATTTGTTGTTGGAACATTTATTGCCTCACGCCTTGTCTTCCTAAGCGTTTATGAGGGGGTATCTTGGATCTCAAAAGAATTTTAAAAATGAATATGCATTTAGGAAATAGCCATGGTGCTGAAATTTCTTTCGCCTTTTTTCTTACTTTTTGGTAAAAAAAGTACATGTTCTATAAAAAATCATTACTTTTGTCTCGTTGTTGATCCTCCAAAAAGGAGGAGTTGTTGAACTAATTTAATTAGTTTACCCTTATTGAAAGGCTTTCCTTGTGGAAGGCTTTTTTGTTTTTAGGTCTATTACCAAAAAATTGGAACAACACCAGATAGCTTGCAAAAGGGATTTGGTCTATTCTATAAATTTATAAATGGTTTTATAGATCTGTTGAAATTGTTTATCACTAAACCCCATATGTGTTCCGCCATTCAGGGTAAGGAGTTGATTTTTACACCCAACTGATCCAGGGCCTGATGTAATTTTAGACTTTGTGCATGCGGTACTGCGGTATCCCTTGTTCCCTGTATGCTTAAAATAGGCGGACTATTTTATCGATATGGTTTGTAGGGGAGTATTTTTCGCATAGCTCCAGAATTGGAATAGATGATCTTGCCCATAGTTGGATAAAATGCATAGGCATTTTTATCTTCTGGTAGTATTGGTTTAAACTGGCAAGGTCGGAAGGGCCAAACCATTTTCCTTGTGTATAAAGCTCTAGTTTTTGTGCTGGTTAGGATCCATAAGCCATATTGGGAATGTTGGTAAATTGATACGACCAATAGGTATTATCTTGTGCGAAGGTGTTTGCAAAAAAGCAAGAAAGCCACCAATAAAATGGCAACTCTAGATAGTGTTATTTTCATTTCATATAGGTTAGAAACTGAAAACCACAAAAAATAGGCAATATTATAGAACAAAAACCGCATTTGGTTTATAGTTTACTATTCTAAATAGGATAAGGCAGAATTGATTTATTGAAAATACGGGAAGAAATCTTTCCAATAATCTATAAATGTGCTCATAAATATTCCAAAATATGCTAGGGTTACAATAAATTTTAAGAAAGTACCCGTTAGAAAACCAATAAGACTACCAAAAGCCGCTTTGGTAGCATCTTTTTTATTGGATTTGTTTAAAGTTTCCCCAACAAAAGCACCAATAAATGGCCAGATGATGATGCCGAACAAGCCAAATATTGGAAAAATAAAGGCCAAAAGTAAGCCTATCGTAGTTCCCCAAACCCCGTATTTGCTACCACCAAATTTTTTGGTTCCCATGGCGGGTATGATATAATCCATTACAAATACCAAGAGGGCTATGGCCAAAGTAATCCCAAGAAGGGTTTTATCCATAGGAACTGCCTTTGCAAGGTGTATAAGCAGCAAGCCTAGCCAGCTTATTGGTGGACCAGGTAGTATCGGCAAAAAACTACCAATTACTCCTACGATCATACATACCAAGCCCAAAATGAGTAAAAAGATGTCCATGGATATTACTTTTATTTATAAGACTAAAATAGGCATTAATTGTTACAATTTTGAGAATAAGTATTTCCAATATTAGGTAAAATGTACCAGGGATAGTAGGGGTAGCTTTTCTGCACTACCAATATAGCTGCACTTGCAGGAGGAAGCGACCTGTGGAAGCTCCCGCAGTGCTAGTAAAGCTTTTGGCAGTGTAGAAAACTACAACCGCATAGCCCGGTCTCCGCCCTGTACTGCATTTTACATAGAGATATGCTATGGAAAAAGGGCGGAGAGGGACCAAAAAACAGTTTTGTAACTAAAAATTTAGTTAGAACGAAACTTTTAGTTATATTTGTTTTATGTTAGAACTAAAAAATTAGTTGAAATGAAACAATTGACCAAGGCAGAAGAAGAGGTGATGCAGATTTTGTGGCAGTTAGAACTGGCAAATGTTGCAGCTATCATAGCGGAATACCAGGGAAACAAGCCAGCCTATAATACGGTATCTACGATAGTCCGCATATTGGAGCAAAAAGGATTTGTGTCCCATACCAAAAAGGGGAAGGGGTATATCTATCATCCGATATTGACTAAGGAGGCGTATAGCAATCAGAGGATAACCAAATTGCTAGACGGTTATTTTCAAGGATCCTTTAGCAGTATGGTGTCCTTTTTTATGAAGAAAAACGACGTAAATACGGCGGAGTTGGAAGATATTTTAAAGGAAATGGATAAGGAGGACGAATGATGATACGGTATTTTCTAATTGCATTGGGCATACAGTTATTGTTTTTGATGCTGTATGATTTCTTATTAAAAAGGGAAACTTTTTTTACGTGGAATCGCTGGTATTTGTTGGGGAGTTTGATGGTGTCTTTGGGGGTTCCTGCTATTAAAATATGGAGTTTGCGCACGGCGATACCAAAACTAATGGTGGTGCAATTGCCAGAAGTTATTTTAACAGCAGAGGGGCAAGCTGCTTCGCAGTCTGCAATGAGCGAGCAGCTACAAACTATGGCAGAACAACTACCTATATGGAAGCAATTAAGTATAACAGGCTGGGTTTTGTTTATTGGTATGGCGGTGGCTTTAGTCTTGTTTTTGTGGAAATTGGTGTTTCTATATCGCATTCATCAAAAGAGCACGAAATTTACTTTTGAAGGAACTTTGATACATCGCATACCACAATCCAGATTTGTGTTTTCCTTTTGGAATCGGGTGTATATCGGATCCGAGATATCCGAGGCAGATTATCCTGCTCTCTTGCAGCACGAGGGGGTACACATCCATCAGAAACATACCATAGACATGCTCTTTGTAGAAATGCTTCGGGTGGTGTTTTGGTTTAATCCTATGGTGTATCTCTATCAGTCTCGATTGCGCGAATTGCACGAATACTTGGCAGATGCCGTAGTAGAAAAAGCAGCGAGAAAACAGCATTTTCAACTCTTGGTGTCCCAGCTTTTTGGGGTACATCGCATGAGTTTTGTTCATACATTTTATCACAAAAAATTAATTAAAAAAAGAATTGCTATGTTAAGAAAACAAAAATCCAGTCCCAACCGCTTATGGAAGTATATGCTAGTACTTCCCGCATTGGCTCTAGGCCTATTATTGAATTCTTGTGAACAAGAAATACAACAATCTGCAGCCATAGAGGAAGTTGCCAATTTGCAAAAACAATACCCTTTTTTAAAAATTGAAACCAACCAAGAGGGCGGGTTGGAGCAATTTTCCTTCAGTCAGCAGCAGACCAATAAAGAGCAAAGAGAGGCTTTGAATAGTTTTGCTGTATCCAGGCAGTATATAGAATACATCCACATAGAGACCTATGAAGATGTGGAAAACATGCAATATTTGTATTCCAAAACGCGTTTGGCCGATCATGATAGTTATTTGGATTTGGGTGGAAAAAATGTAAAAATCTTTCCAAAACATGATGAAAAACTTGAAATTCAGCAAATTTCTGCAAGCGATAAAGTTCCTTTTGCTGTAGTAGATGAGGTGCCAGTATTCCCTGGTTGTGAAAATGAAGAAGACAAGAAAGCATGTTTTCAAAAAGCTATTAAAAAGCATATCCGTAAGCACTTCAATTATCCAGCAGAAGCACAAACAAAAGGATTTCAAGGTAAGGTGTTTGTAATGTTTGTAATAGATTCGGAAGGAAATATAAGAGATATTAAAAAACGCGGCCCGAACAAAATGTTGGAAAAAGAGGCGGAGCGTATCATAAACCGTTTACCAAAAATGACACCAGGTAAGCATAAGGGCAAAGTTGTGGCGGTGCCATTTTCTATCCCGATAACCTTTAAGCTAATTTAATGCGAAATTGGAAATTAATGCTCATTTGCAGTTGGGCTGGTATGCATATGTGCCAAGCCCAACTTTTTGCTTCAGAAGGAGATAGTTTATTACAACTTGGTAGATACCGCGATGCGGTGAATAGCTATGCTAAAAAACCTACGCTCACCAATCAGATTAAAATTGCCCAGGTCTATGAGAAAATGTTGTATCCCAAACAGGCTATAAAACAATACGAATTTGTGTTGTCTAAAGATCCAAAAAACCCGTTTGCCCAATTGGCATTAGGAAAACTGTATTTGAGCAATCGAAACCATGCGTTAGCTATTGCCACTTTTCAAAAACTGGTGCAACAAGATAGCACGGTTGCCAACTACCATTATTATTTGGGAAGGGCTATTGCACCTAAAAACGAATGTATTCAACACTACAAAAAGGCGGTTGCCATAGATAGTACCCACATTAGGGCGCTGTATCGCTTGAGCAAAGCGTATTTGGATACAAAAAAATGGCACTTAGTAGATCTCACCACAGCCAAAGGGCTTTCGACTAAGCCATATGACAAAAATTTATTATTGGTAAGAGGGGAGGCTTTTTATCAGAGAGGTTTGCACGGGGATGCCATTGCCATTTTTGAGCGTTTGATGTCTGTTAGTCGTTTAGGTGATAGAACGAAGTATAAACTAGCAAATAGTTATTATGAAGAATGGGAGTTTGAAAAAGGAATTGCCTTAATGCAAGAAATGTTAGACGCTTCTTTAGAAGCAGATTATAAAGCTTGGTATATGCTAGGTTTGATTTATATCAAGCAGAAGAATTGGACGAAAGCAGCGTTTGCATTAAAAAGATCTTTAGAGGAAAAAACCCAAACTTTTGGCAAAGAATACGATGCATTGGCGCGAGTGTATGCTGGGCAACAGCAATATAAAAAGGCGGTTTCCTATTATGAAAAGGCATTTCGGGAAGAAAACAATCCGATGTATATGTTTTACGCTTGTAATTTAACCCGTAAACATATTGGAGATAATGCGCATAAAATTGCCTATTTAACCAAGTTTAGGGATTATTTGGAAACACGTAAAGACCAACCAAAATATTTCAAGAAGCTAATAGAAAGACAGTTGAAAGATCTTAAAGAAAAAGCGTTTTTTGGAGAAGATTAACGCCGTAATTACAAATATTTTTTTTGCAAAAGCATTTATATTGCCTTTTTTTTCAATCCAATTTCAAAAGAAAGGATATTAGCGGTAAATACTTCAGTTCGATAGCTTAGTTTTTAGTAAAAATGTCGTAATTTTCGACCGAGAAACGAAATGTAATGCAGAATATTTGGGTATTTATCTTCTTATGTTTGTTGGCCTCATGTAATTCTAAAAACACCTCTACAGTACAAACGGAAGCTCCAGAAGCTGAAATAGTGCAGCGTGTCAATTGGATAGATGTAGACCGATATCCTAAGTATGGCGATTGTAGTATGGAAGACGGCAGGGCTTTACAGCGAGAGTGTTTCGAAACGCAGTTGACAGCGTATTTGTACAATCGTGTAATCAAGACCGATAGCCTCAGCAAAGCGCCTTTGTACGCAGTAGCCCAGATCCGCCTAGAAATAAATGAATTTGGGGAATTGAAAATGTTGAAGTTATCTGAGCAAGAAGAGATTGCAGATCGTTTTCCTCATATAAGAGCCACGCTGGAAGAAGGAATTTTGGCATTACCCAAAATGGAACCAGCCAGAAAAAAATCCAAAGCCGTAATCACAACTTTCAGATTGGCGTTAATTTTTAATATCGATTAGGTGGCAAAAGAGAAAATTATTTTGGGAATAGACCCTGGAACTACCATTATGGGTTTTGGGATCATACAGGTTGTAGGGCAAAAGATAGCGTTGATCCGGCTCGATGAATTGCTGTTGCAAAAATACCAAGATCCTTATCTCAAGCTTCAAAAAATATTTGAACGCACCGTCGCACTTATCGATACCTATCATCCAGACGAAATTGCTATAGAAGCACCATTTTTTGGTAAAAATGTCCAATCGATGTTAAAACTAGGACGTGCACAAGGCGTAGCTATGGCGGCTGGTTTATCTAGGGAAATAAGCATTACCGAATACAGTCCTAAGAAGATCAAAATGGCCATTACAGGCAATGGTAATGCATCCAAAGAGCAAGTGGCCAAAATGCTACAGCAATTGGTGCAATTGAAAGAAATTCCAAAAAATTTGGATGCCACCGACGGACTGGCAGCAGCTGTGTGCCATCATTTTAATTCTGGTAAGACTGCTGGCGGAAAAAGTTATTCGGGCTGGGGTAGTTTTGTAAAGCAAAACGAAAAACGCGTAGTGAAGAAAGGCCAATCCAGTTAAAATAGTGATATGACAAAGAGCTAGTTTTATATCTTTACAAAAAAAATATCTTGTCTTCCATATACTTTCATATTCCATTTTGTAAACAGGCATGTCATTATTGCGATTTTCACTTTTCTACGAGTTTAAAAAACAAAGAGAAGCTGCTTCGTGCGATGCAAATAGAATTGCAAAGACGCAGAGAAGAATTGCCAAAAGCACCATTACAATCGATATATTTTGGAGGAGGAACCCCAAGTTTGCTGTCTGCTGAGGAGATAGAAATATTGTTGGCGGAATGTGCGTCTTATTTTAATTTTTCTCCACAAATCGAAATCACCTTAGAAGCCAATCCCGATGATTTGCATCCGCAAAAAATAGAACAACTATCCCAAACAGGCATCAACCGTTTGAGCATAGGCGTGCAGTCCTTTTTTGAAGAGGATTTACAGTTTATGAATCGGGCGCACCATGCCCAGGAAGCTTTAGATTCGATAGAATTGGCAAAACAATATTTTGACAATCTCACTGTAGATTTGATTTATGGCATACCTACAGCAGATCACAAACGCTGGGAACAAAATTTGCAGCATCTTATAGGCTTAGAATTACCACATATATCCGCCTATGCCCTTACGGTGGAAGAAAAGACGGTGCTAGCCCATTGGATTCGAAAGAAAAAAATAGCACCATTAGACGAAAAGAAAGCTTCGGACCAATTTCATTTTATGGTCGATTTTCTTACCCAAAGAGGCTATGAACAATACGAATTGTCCAATTTTGGGAAAGAAGGATATTATTCGGTAAACAATACTGCCTATTGGGAGGCCAAACCCTATCTGGGTATAGGACCTTCTGCACATAGTTTTGATGGGAATACCCGATCTTGGAACATTGCCAACAATAGTAAATATTGCCATAGCATATTGGAAATCAACCAAATGCCGATCACCACGGAGTTGCTCAGTGAGAACGATAAATACAACGAATATATAATGACTGCTTTGCGCACCAAGAAAGGGATAGGTATTTTGGATGTAACACAGCGTTTTGGTACATTTTTTGAAAAGTATTTGAAGCAGCAAGCCATCACTTATATCAAAAAAGGGTGGCTAGAAGCAAATGACGGAAGACTGTATTGTACCCAAGAAGGAAAATTCTTTAGCGATGGTATCGCTTCTGATCTTTTTTATGTAGATTAGACCAACGAAAACAAACTAGACTTGAAAACAACAATTCTTTATAACGGAAAGAGCTTAAAAATAGATTTGAGCGCTCCCATAGACATCTCAATCTCCATAAGGGGGAAAGCCGAAAATGTAAACGCTTGGTATATTGAACACCCGCAAATAGTTCCTTGGGAATATGAAGGAAAGCCGGTAAGTATAGCGGAAGGAGCTGCGGTGAATTTCAATAATATATTGTTCAATCCGCATGCACATGGCACGCATACCGAAACGGTTTGGCATATATTGGATAGGCAAGTGCCAATAGATAGATTGTTTACCAAATTTTTCTTTAAGGCAGAAGTCATTACCGTGGCTCCCGAAAAACAAGGAGAGGATTGGGTAATCTCTAAGAAGCAGCTGCAGTATGCTTTGGGAAACAAAAAACGGGAAGCTGTGGTGATACGCACCCTCCCCAACTTGGCAGACAAAAAACAGGCACAATACTCTCATACCAATCCACCGTATTTATTGGAAGAAGCAGCGGTATTTTTTAGAGATAAAGGAGTACAGCATTTACTTATCGATTTGCCGTCTGTAGACAAGGAAAAAGACAATGGGGCTTTGGTGTCGCATCGTGCCTTTTGGGATGTAGACGGAAAAGTAAGAACCCAAGCAACGATTACCGAACTTATTTATGTACCAAACCATGTAGAAGACGGATTGTATATGCTGGAGCTACAAATAGCAGCCTTTGAAAATGATGCAGCTCCTAGCCGCCCCTTATTATATAAAGTGATTTAATTTTTGAAGCCAATGATTGATATCGTATATGGAGTAGTAATTGGACTAATGGTTGGAGCCGCAGTCATGCTGATTTGGCGTCGCAAAAATCAAAAACAAACCACAGAAAGACAGTCTGTGATTTTGTTAGAAAAGATAAAAAGTGTTTGTCGACTGATCACCGTGGAAGGCGATTTTTCAGAAATCTATCATTATGAAGACAAAAAAGAACACTTTCTAAATTTGATGACTTCCAAGAAAAAAGCTTTGGTGCTCATACATGCCAAGGTGCATATTGGTTATGATCTCAAGCAGGTGCACTTGAAGGCAGATACAAGAAAAAAAACGATTGTACTTACCCGGTTTCCACAGCCGCAATTGCTGTCTATAGAGCCCAATTTACAATACTACGATATTCAGAACAGTTTGTTCAATAAATTCGACTCTGCTGATTTGAGTCAACTCAATAGAGAAGCGAAGCAGCATATCGAAGATAAGATTCCAGAAAGTGGCCTAATGGATACAGCACGCAAAGAGGCTGTGGAGGCCGTTATGATCATAGAAAAGATCGTAGAGGCAATTGGTTGGAGGCTCGATTATTCGGCTCTGGAGATCAACAATGAGGTAAAAACATTAAAAACCAAAAGTGATGCATATCGATTGGATACGTGATTATTGCCTTTCGAAGGCAGGAGTTAGTGAGAGTTTTCCTTTTGACGATCAAGTATTGGTGTTTAAAGTCATAGGAAAAATGTTTGCTTTAACTGGCTTAAAAACTTGGGAAGCAGGAGAGGAAAGTATAAATTTAAAATGTGATCCAGAGCGTGCCTTAGAATTAAGAGCTTCTTATGGCAGTGTAGAACCTGGCTATCATATGAATAAAAATCATTGGAACACCTTACAATTGCATCAAAGAGAATTATCAAAAGAAATGGTAGAATCGCTTATCGATCATTCTTATGGTTTGGTTGTAGCCAAACTTCCGAAAAAAGATCGGGAGTTGCTTCGAAATTTATAAATCTGTCCAATCCGCTTTTACCGAAGAAGTGGTTTGCGTCTCTTGCGCACGTTGCACCGATTTCTCCATAGATAAAGAGGGGCGTCCGTCTTCAAACTCGAAGCGGACTTCTAGCTGGTGGGCTTCGTCGTCTACAAAAGTGTAGGCTGTATACGTGCGCACACCCTTTACTGGCGGATAAAACTGAATGGCTCTCTTATCTACATAAATGGCAATTTTTCCTTTGGGCAAATCCGCATCGGATTGCAGGCGGATGGATATCTCTAAATTGTCTTTGGATACATGGCTAGAAGTCCAGCTAAAATCTGGACTTGGCAAGCTGATGTCTGCATCTTTTTTACAAGCGGTTAGCAATAATATGCTGCACAATAGAAAACTTATTTTTTTCATATTTTTAGAAACTCTTGCTTATTTTTTTCTCGATACTAGGGATTATAATGGTGTAAGTTCCCGCTTTCAAATCTTCCAAAACTATAGTTTGCGTACTACTGGTTTTTAGATTTCGACTATAACTGTTTGGGCCTTTTATAACGATATCATAGGTCTTTTCTTGTGGTTCAATTTCTATGCGATAAAGCTCACGATTGTAAAATTCGGAACCATCTTCTCTATATCTTTGGGTGGTGCGAATCCAATGTATAGAAGGAAATTGAATTGCAGCCAAGACCTCCACATGTATACTAGCCGTGGCGGTCAAATCTGCATTGTCGGTTGCCACTGCCTTTAGTTGGTGACTGCCTACTTCCAATTGGCTGTAGGTATATCTATATGGTGTAGAAGTATCGGTGTATTGGAGTTGGTCATTGTCAAAGAATGCTACTTTTGCAATATCGTCTATACCGTTTTGGTCTGAAACAACAGTTATAAGTTCCACACTCTGGCCTTCTTCTACAGTATAATTGTTGTTTGGGTTTGTAATTTCGATAGTGGGTGCTACCGGATCTATGGCATGGGTTATGATGCCTGTTGCGATAAGGTTTGTCTCCTTCCACAAGCTGTTTCTCGAGGGCAAATCCAAAGCGGCTTTCATACGCGTAACTTGACCTTGAGTAAACATTTTGTAACAACCTCTTGCTCCATTATAGCCCATATAATTTTCGATATTCACATAAGAATCCCCACAATTGGTCCCAGGGTTACAATTGAGGGAGTGTGCGCCATCTTCTCTTGGGGTATCCTCTACAAAATCGGTACCCGAGCAACCATCAAAAAAAGTATGATACAGATTGAGATAATGGCCTATTTCGTGGGTAAAGGTAGAGGCAAATTCTTTGTTGGTGTTACTTGCCAAATAGGCGCCATTGTATACTATGCGCGCCAAATTGTTGTTGGTCATCCAGGTGTTGGGATACCAAGCAATGCCAGAATTGTTGGTAGTCCCATCGTCGTACAAATCGTTTTGTATATACACATTCAAATATTTGCTGTTGTCCCAGGCATCGGCTTTTATTTGGTTGTCATATCCAGTGCTATTGCCATAGCCACTTTTTGCGGCATAGGTAACCATACCATTAGTAGGATTGCCATTTGGATCTAGTTGAGCGAGTTTGAAGCTGATTTTGAAATTGCCTCGTAAACTTTGAAAAGCTGGATCTACAGAGTTGTAGTCATCGTTTAGTCCCTGAAAATCTTTGGTAGCTTCTGCCAAAGTTTCTTCGAGTAAAGCCAATGTTACCGATTTGCCGTTGAAGTATGTGCCATATACATGAAAAACAACAGGAATGATGTATTCTCCATTTGGGGGTTCTTCAAAATGAGGCGTTTTGCTATTGATCCTTTGGTGCTCGATGTGCGCATGGGGGTGCGATTTAAAAAACGCTCTATTTTCCTTGTCGGCTTTACAGACTTTTTGGGCTACCAATATGCCAGGAATGAGACAGCTGCAAATAAGGCAGATTTGAACGAATTTTTTCATTGGATTATTGGTGAATTATAGTAGTAATAACGCCGATGAAGTTGTGTAAATTGTGTGAGTAAACAACGAATTTCAAAACAGTTTGTCTTGGAAGTTGCTTATTGAAATAGAAATTGTATTTTCGATTTCTTAAACAAAATGGTATGCAGCCAAAGTCTTATTATCAAAAACGATTGGAAGAATTGCAGCAGGAGTTGCAAAAAAATCGCAAATTCCTCCGAATTATGGGTTTTTTGAGGTTGTGTTTGTTTTTGTCAGCTCTATTTGTGATGTATTTTGGTTACCCAAAATGGTCTTGGAGTTGGTTGGTTTCCCTGTTGTTGTTACTAGTGTTTTTTCGATTGATGCTGGTGCACAAGAAGTGGAAACGCCAAAAACGCATGTTGCAAATAGGGGTAGGCATGCAACAGCGCGAATTGAGATTGCTAGCATCTTTCGACAAGTCCCAAGAAGATGGGGCGGAGTTTTCGGATCCTTTGCATGCCTATAGTTCGGATATGGATTTGTTTGGTTGGGGGTCTTTGTATCAGTATCTCAATAGAACAGCTTTGCAACAAGGTTCCCAACAATTGGCCCAATTGCTAAAGGCCAATCGAGCCGATGGGATAGCAAGTCGTCAGCAAGCCATACAAGAATTGACAAACATAGCAGACTGGCGTCAAGATTATGAAATACAGGCCCAGATGGTTCCCCAAGATTTGGATTTGGAAAAGCAATTGGAATATGTTGCTCATTACCAGGTCTTCCTACCAAAAAGCCTCCGATATGTGACTTGGGCAATGAGTCTGATTTCGGTAGTAGTAATTGCGGGATATTTTGCAGAATGGTTGCATGGAGCATGGCTGTTTGTTTGTTTTTTTGTTGGTGCTGGTATTATGATGCCTTATTTAAAAAAAATCAATCGTCTTGGTTCCCAATTAGACAAATTACAAGAGGTCTTTAGAGCTTATGGATTTTTGCTTGAACAGATAGAAAATAAAGAATTTGCTTCGGAATTGCTAAAAGAAAAGAAAGCAACATTGGTGAGTGAAAAGGAGCGTTCTTCGGCGGTGATTCAATCCTTTTCTCGTTTACTAGATCGATTTGATCAGCGCAACAATATGTTGATAGGAGTACCAGCCAATGGTTTTTTTCTGAGAGATATATGGGTAGTTTTGGACATAGAACGCTGGATGGAACAACATCAAAAAAAAGTAGCTTCTTGGTTTGCTGTTTTGGCTTGGTTTGACGCCATGCAGAGTTTATCCAATTTTGCTTTTAATCATCCACATTTCGTTTATCCCGATTTGGTGCAAAATGGGCAGATACAAGCCCGTGATTTGGGGCATCCGTTGATTGCCAATACCAATTGTGTCTACAATGATTTTAAAATAGATTCCGAATCTTTTTTTATAGTTACTGGTGCCAATATGGCTGGAAAAAGTACCTTTTTGCGTACGGTTGGTCTGGCGATTATAATGGCGAATACCGGATTGCCTGTGTGTGCAAAAAGTATGAAGTATAAACCGATAAAGCTCATCAGTAGTATGCGCACAGAAGATTCTCTAAACGATAATACTTCTTATTTCTTTGCCGAATTGAGTAGGTTGAAGTATATCGTAAATACCATAAAGCAGGATAACTACTTTATTATACTAGATGAAATTTTGAAAGGAACCAATAGTGTAGACAAAGCAGAAGGCTCTGCAAAGTTTATAAGAAAGCTGAGCAATAGCCAAAATACCGGTATCATCGCTACACACGATTTGAGTTTGTGTGAACTACAAGAACAAATAGGGGGAATCCAAAACTATTATTTTGATGCAGAAATCAAAAATGACGAATTGTTTTTCGACTACCAACTCAAAGAAGGTATTTGCCAAAATATGAACGCGTCCTTTTTGTTGCGTAAAATGGAGATTATTTAGGGCTTTTTTTTACTTCTTAGTTCGCTATACGATGCTATTTTGTTTTCGAAAGTTTCTTGGCGTACAGTCTTTTGATGCTCTAAAAATTCGATTGAAATTAGAAATGTTTACAAAGCCCGATTTTTCGGAGATTTCCGCTATGGGCATTTCTTTCTTCTGTATCAGCAATTTACAGGCATGTGCTATTCGCAATTCGTTTAGAAAGGTAATGTAGGTTTTGTTGGTGTGTTTTTTAAAATATCTGCAAAATGCATTTTTGGTCATGGCTGCATGTCTAGATATTTCGTCCAAATTGATATCTCTGGTGTAATTTTGCATACTATATTCAAATACCTCGCGCATACGTTCCCCTTCGTGTTTATTTATTTTTTTGTCATAAATAATGGAGGAAAGTTGACTTTTGGTATGTTCTTGCAGTTCTTTCAGCAATTGTAGAAATACAATCACACTTTCCATGGGGCGGTATACTGGCATGTTTTTCAGTTTTTCCAATAGCTCTATACTAGGGTTTTCTATTTTGAAACCCGCAAGAGATGCCGCAAATAATGGACTGATGTACTTGAGCTCTGCCAATTGAAAGAAATTGGAGCCCAAAGAGTCCATTTTAAAGAATACCGATATCATTTTAGAAAGTTGCTGGTCTTTTTCTTCACTGATAAAAACATGAGGTAGTTTACTTCCTAATACAAAAATATCGTTTGTTTGAAAATGGGTAATACTGTCTCCAGCAAAAAGAGACCCCTCTCCTTCCAAAATCAGGCTGATCTGAATTTCTTCGTGTTGGTGCAATTGGTTGTAAAACACGGGAACATAGTCCTCCTGTACAATCAAATTTTTGTCTTCCGGTTTGGCTATTTGAAAAGGCAGTACTTGCTTCATAACGATACAAAAATAACTCTAATTTTGCTAATATATGAAAATCAAGATAAAATAATACCATTATCCAGTAAAAAGCCATTACAAAAGGAGGTTTAAAGCTTGTAATTTTGATCCAGAAATTAAACAAAACACATTCTTATGTCTATTAATTGGAATGGGGTATTCCCCGCAGTGACTACAAAGTTCAAAGAAGATGATACTTTAGATTTAGATCTATTTGCAGTAAACATAAAAGCACAATTGGATGCAGGAGTACATGGTATAGTTCTGGGTGGAACTTTGGGAGAAGCCAGTACACTTTCCGATGCGGAAAAAAGTAGCCTAACTCGTTATACCGTAGAATTGGTAGACGGAGCGGTGCCTGTGTTGATCAATATAGCAGAAGGAACCACTACTGGAGCCATAGCTGCGGCAAAAAGAGCAGAAGAAGACGGGGCAGCAGGATTGATGATTTTGCCTCCAATGCGATACAAAGCAGGAGATGCAGAAGTGGTAGCGTATTTCAAAGCAGTTGCGAATAGTACCAAGTTACCATTGATGATTTACAACAATCCTGTGGATTATAAAATAGAGGTGACCTTGGATATGTTTGAGGAACTTTTGGCTGCTTGTCCAAATATAGAAGCGGTTAAGGAGTCTACTCGTGATGTTTCGAATGTAACACGTATAATCAATCGTTTTGGCGATCGTTTGCAAATATTATGTGGTGTAGACACCCTAGCATTGGAAAGCTTGTTGATGGGAGCTCATGGTTGGGTTGCAGGTTTGGTTTGTGCTTTTCCAGCAGAGACTGTTGCGATATACCAATTACAAAAAGCAGGTAGAATAAAAGAAGCTATAGCGATATATCGTTGGTTTTTGCCATTGTTGGAATTGGATATTAATCCAAAATTGGTACAAAACATCAAATTGGCTGAGGTGTATACCAAAATAGGTTCGGAAGCAGTTCGCCCACCCAGATTGGTATTGTCTGGAGAAGAAAGAGCGCATGTGGTTTCTGTAATTGAAAAGGCATTGGCTGTTCGTCCGGAATTACCAGCGTATAAAAACTTGTAAGAAAAGACTGTGTTAACATATAATCGATTATAATAATTTGGGTATTGCTTCCCCGAATCGGGAGCAATACCTCTTTTGAATCCAAGACCTAAAGTGAAAAAATGGTAATTTGTTTAAACTATAAGTTTGAAAAGAAATAAACATAAAAAAACAGCAATTTTTGGTAAATTGCAGCAACACCAAATAAACGTATAACTCACTATGATTACTGGAAAAAATATTATTGGGAACGAGTTGATGGCAGCAGGAACAATTAGTTTTAAAACCATCAATCCGCAAAAGAATGAGCAAAACCCTTGGGAGATAATTGAAGCAACTACTGCAGAAGTTCATTCGGCTGCAGAATTGGCGGCACAAGCATTTCCAATTTACAGCAATAAATCGGGTAAAGAACGTGCAGCTTTTTTAATAGCAATTGCTGAAGAAATTGAAGCCCTAGGCGATGGTTTATTTGAAGTGTATAGTGCAGAATCTGGGTTGCCTATAGGAAGAGCTCAAGGCGAAAGAGGACGTACTGTTGGCCAATTGCGTGCGTTTGCAGCAATGATTGAGAATGAAGATTGGAGAAATGCAACTATAGAAACTGCATTACCAGATAGACAGCCAATGCCGAAACCAGATTTACGTAAAACACATATTCCTTTAGGACCTATAGCAGTATTTGGAGCGAGTAATTTTCCTTTGGCATTCTCAACCGCAGGAGGGGATACTGCAAGTGCTTTAGCGGCAGGTTGTCCGGTAATCGTAAAAGGACATCCGATGCATGCAGCAACTGGGGAGTTGGTGGCCAAAGCAATAGTGAAAGCCGCAGAAAGAACTGGAATGCCAGCAGGAGTGTTCTCTAATTTAAATAGTAAAGGAATAGAAGTTGGGCAGGCTTTAGTGAAGCATCCAGCGGTGAAGGGAGTTGGATTTACCGGAAGTATACGCGGTGGACGTGCTTTATATGACTTAGCGGCAACCAGGGAAGAACCAATTCCTGTTTTTGCTGAAATGGGAAGTATTAATCCGGTAATTATTAGTGAAGGTGCTATTGCTAATAGAGCAGAAGCATTGGCAACTACTTATGCGGGTTCTATTACTTTGGGTACAGGTCAGTTTTGTACCAACCCTGGTTTATTAATAGGGGTTGCAAGTGATGCGTTTACTGCTTTTATAGAAGATTTAGGGGCAAAGACAATAGCTGCGGATCCTCAGTGTATGCTACATCCACACATTAAAGAAAACTTTGTGCGTGCTGGAGAATCTGTGAGTAGTCAAGATGGTGCTAAAATAGTAGCGGCTTATGGTAGCGAGGTACAATCTAATTACGCACCTGCAAAAATAGTTACAGTTAGTGGGGGAACTTTCTTAAAAAACACTAAGTTACACCAAGAAGTTTTTGGGCCTTTTTCTATGGTCGTTCAGTGTAAAGATCAGGCAGAATTGATGGAAATTGTAAGTAGATTAGAAGGACAGTTAACAGGAACCATTATTGCAGAAAAAGAAGAATATGCTAGCCTACAACCATTGGTACAAGTTTTAAAACACAGAGTAGGAAGAATAATTTTTAACGGCGTACCTACGGGAGTAGAAGTAACTGCCGGAATGACGCATGGTGGGCCATATCCTGCTTCAACCGACTCTAGATTTACAGCGGTCGGAGTACATGCCATTTACAGGTGGGTAAGACCTTTCTCTTATCAAGATTTTCCAACCGAATTATTACCAACTTATTTGAAGTAAAATGAAACATTTTTTTTGCTATATATCCGTACTGTTCTTTTTTTTTGGATGTAAAACCGACAAAACCAATGGGTATAGTTCGCAGTTAAAGAAAGTAATCAAAGCAGTAGAAGAGCGCAAAGCTTATGATGAGAACGAATTTCCCTTGGGGCTTCATACAGAAGAATTTTTCTCTCAGGAAGCAGACTTTGCAGAAAGGCAACTTCGGCTTTTGGAGGAAATTGATGATAGGGTACTCTCAGAGACCGAACAGATTTCGAAAGAGTTGCTGCGATTTCGATTGCAAGAAAAGGTAGACCATTTTACTTACAAAGCCTACCTCAATCCAATCTTATCGGATGCTGGATTTCACAACTCCTTGGCTTATATGGTGCGTCCAATCTACACCAAAAAGCAAGGAGAAGCTTACCTCAAAAAACTTCAAGCGATGCCGACCTATATCGATCAGCATATTGTTTTGCTTCGCAAGGGATTGGAATACGGCAATTCGCAACCCAAAGTTATTTTTGAGGGGTATGAATCCACCTATAACGATCATCTAAACAAAGCGGTTCGAGATCATTTTTATTTTGGACCGTTTTTGCAATTGCCAGAAGCTTGGCCACAGAAGTATAAAGATTCTTTGGTATATCAGGCAGAAATAGCCATACGCGACAAGGTTACACCAGCTTTTCGGGCTGTAAAAGAGTTTATGGAAATGGAGTATTTGCCAAAAACACGCAGTAGTCTGGGGGCTTCTCATATCCCCAATGGCAAAGCATATTACCAAAATAGAATTACCTATTACACTACCTTGGATATCGATGCAGACAGCATACATCGGATAGGATTGTCCGAAGTGGCTCGTATACGCAAGGCCATGGAGGAAATTATCGATGAGGTGTCTTTTAAAGGGACATTCGGAGACTTTTTAGAATATTTGCGAACAGATAGCCAGTTTTACGCTACATCCAAAGAAGACTTATTGGCTTATGCTCGAAATTTGGCAAAGCAGATAGATGGGCATTTACCACGATTTTTCAAACGATTGCCAAGGCAGCCATATGGAGTGGCGCCAGTGCCAGATGCCATAGCGCCCAAGTATACTACAGGAAGGTATATTGGAGCGCCATTGGAAAGCACCGATCCAGGGTATTATTGGGTGAATACTTACGATTTGCCTAGCAGACCATTATATGTTTTGCCTGCACTTACGCTGCATGAAGCTGTGCCTGGGCATCATTTGCAGATCTCTCTCAATAAAGAATTGGGAGATAGTATTCCCATGTTTAGAAGAAATATGTATATCTCTGCTTATGGAGAAGGCTGGGGCTTGTATGCCGAATATTTAGGTGCAGAAATGGGTATGTATAAAACCCCGTATGAACGTTTTGGACAACTTACGTACGAAATGTGGCGTGCCTGTAGACTGGTAGTAGATACAGGTATACATGCCAAAAATTGGACGCGTGAGCAGGTGGTCGACTTTATGGCCGAAAATACGGCTTTGTCGATGCACGAAATCCATTCGGAAACCGATAGATATATATCGTGGCCAGGACAGGCCTTGTCTTACAAGCTTGGAGAGATTCAAATAAGGGAGCTGCGAAAAAAAGCGGAGCATGCCTTGGGAGATGCTTTCGATATCAGAGAATTTCATCAAATAATCTTAGAACAAGGTACGGTGACTTTACAATTGCTAGACCAACGAATCAACAACTATATAACCCGTACACAAAATGGCAAAGACAAGCTATAACTGCATAGATGCACATACTTGTGGAAACCCTGTTCGCGTTGTAAAGACTGGTGGGCCGAAATTGGTAGGGGATACCATGAGCGAAAAAAGGCAGCACTTTTTAAAAGAGTACGATTGGGTGCGCACAGGATTGATGTTCGAACCCAGAGGGCACGACATGATGAGCGGCAGTATATTGTATCCTCCTCACGATCCAAACAATGATTTTGCCATATTGTTTATAGAAACCTCTGGTTGTCTTCCCATGTGTGGCCACGGTACCATAGGTACCATTACCATTGCTGTAGAAGAAGAGTTGGTAAAGCCAAAACAAGCAGGGAAAATAAGGATGGAAGCACCTGCTGGATTGGTGGAGATTGATTACCATCAGAATGCGCAAGGAAAGGTGGAATGGGTAAGACTAAAAAATGTAAAATCCTACCTAGCAGCCGAAGGCCTTACCATAAACTGTCCAGAACTGGGAGACATTCGTTTTGATGTGGCTTATGGAGGAAATTACTATGCTATAGTCGATCCCCAAGAAAATTTTGAAGGCATGCATGCTTTTACTGCTGCCAAACTGATTCAATATTCTCAGGTGGTACGAAAACGAATAAATGAGAAATACCCCAATGCTTTTATACATCCAGAAAATGATACCATTAGAGATGTAAGTCATATGCTATGGACTGGAGATCCGCTCGATCCAAGTTCGTCCGGAAGAAATGCCGTTTTTTATGGAGACAAGGCTATAGATCGCTCTCCTTGTGGCACTGGAACTTCTGCCCGTATGGCTCAGCTTTATGCGAAAGGGAAGCTCAAAGCAGGAGACGAATTTGTGCACGAGAGTTTTATTGGCTCCAAGTTTATAGGACGAATTGCAGAGGAAACTTCCCTAGATGGTCTGCCTGCTATATTCCCGAGTATACAAGGATGGGCAAAAATATATGGGTACAATACCATATGGATCGATACAGAAGACGATCCTTATGCTCATGGCTTTCAAGTAATTTAATCCAAAAGATAGATTCGATATGATTAAGTATACGCGTATTCTTTTGTTGCTCTCTATATGGTTTTTTAGCCAAAAATCAGAAGGTCAAATTCAAGCCAAAAACTACACAAATGCGGTACAGTATATGTATGCCAATTATCACAACAAGACGGCATTTCATTTATATACCAAGGTAAACTGGTTTGAAGATGGCAGTGGGTTTTGGTATCTCAAACACACCAAAACTAGCAAAACGATATACTGGGCAGATCACCAACGAAGAAGCGTACAAAAGCTTATTGATTTATCGGATTTAAAAGATGCTTTTGCAAGACAGGATTCTTTGTTGTCTCTGGATGAATTTGTACCAAAAGATATAGTGCCCAAAGGAAAAAGTAAATGGGAAATTAGCTATAGAGGAAATCGCTACGTATTGGATGCAAAAAGGAAACGGGTACAGCAATTGGAGAAAAAGGAGCTACAAAAAAACAATCCCAATCAAAGCCTATCTCCCGATGGCAAATATGTTGCCTTTGTAAAAGATTACAATTTGTACGTTCGAGAGATAGCAACAGCAAAAGAATTTGCCCTCACTACCGACGGGAGAAAAGGATTTGAGTATGCCACTTGGTACGGTTGGTATGATCTGATTGAAGGCGAGAATGGCGATCGCCCACCACATTTCTGGGTGGAATGGTCTCCAGATTCCAAATATATAATGGCCAATGTGGTCGATTTTTCTAAAGCTGAAAAAATGTATTTGCTAGACTATAGTGTAGATAGTTTGTATCGTCCCAAATTATATGGGTATTATAGAGGATCTCCGAGCGATACCACCATGGTATATCAGCAACCTAGATTTTTTGAATTAGCCACCAAAAAAGAGATTGCGACCAAACTTCCCAAAAACACCCATATCAATAGTGTAAATGTGGAGTGGAGTGGAGGCTCTGGAGAGCTCATAGCCAGTTGGGCCGAAAGAGGCTATAAGAAACAAATCGTGCAATGGCTGGATCTAAAAACAGGAAAGAACAAGGATATAATTACCGAAACCAGCAGCACCAATATCGATGGGTTTTCCTATAGAGAAATGCACCAAGGCAAGAAGTTGGTTTTTTTGTCTGAGCGAAGTGGCTGGAAGCAGTTATATGTTGTAGATACCCATACGGCCAAAATAAGATCACTTACCCAAGGCGAATTTGTGGTAAATAGCATAGTTTATGTAGACGAAGAAAAAAACCAGATTTTTGTTTTAATTTCGGGTAAGGATAAGGGCATGAATCCGTATCATCAACAGTTGTACCGCGTGGGATTAGATGGCAGTATGCAATTGTTGACACCCGAAAAAGCCCATCATCAGATCCAGTTTGCAAAAAACGGGAAAAGCTTTGTAGATAATTATTCCACTGTGCAGCAACCAACCCTTGCGCTTTGGCGATCTGCAAAAGATGGAAGTAGCCATGGTATTTTGGCAAAAGCCAATGTAGAGGCATTGCTCGCAAAAAACTGGAAAGCACCTACTAGTTTTTGTTTTACAGCCAAAGACGGAAAAACAACTTTGTATGGCGCATTGTGGAAGCCTAGCGATTTTGACCCAAACAAAAAATATCCATTAATAGACCATTCTTATAGTGGTCCACATACCCAAATGTTTCCCAAGTCATTTGATAGGGCGTTGATGAATCAATCTTTGGCAGAATTGGGCTTTGTCGTCATGATGGTGGACGGATTGGGTACCGCAGGAAGATCCAAGGCATTTCACGATCATTCTTATCAGAATATGGGAGCCAATTTGGAAGATCATCTTGGCGCAATAAAGTATTTGAGTGAAACATACCCCTGGATTGATGCAGAAAAAATAGGCATATTTGGGCATTCGGCTGGAGGATATGATACAGGAAGAGCGATGTTGGTATATCCAAAAACTTACAAAGTTGGTGTGGCAAGTTCGGCCGATCACGATTTTAGAATGGAAAAAGCTTGGTGGCCAGAAATGTATATGGGCTGGCCTGTAGATGAAAAATACCACCAAGTTTCCAATATAACCAATGCGCATTTGCTAGAAGGAAAGCTCTTACTGGTGCACGGCGGTATGGATGAGAATGTGAATCCATCCGCTACCTTCAAGCTGGCCGAAGCTTTGGTAAAAGCCGATAAAGATTTTGATTTGCTCATCATGCCAAGTCAGCATCATGGCTATAGAGGTGATTTTAGAAAGTACTTTATTAAAAAACGTTGGAATTATTTTGTAGAACACTTGTTGGGACAAAAACCAATTTGGGATTTTAAATGGGAATAAGATGGGTAAAAAAGTTGTGGTTATAGGAGGTGGAATAGTAGGATTGAGTTGTGCATACTATCTGCAGAAAGAAGATTGTGAGGTATCGGTAATCGAGCAGTCCAATATGCAAGACGGGGCCTCTTATGTAAATGCAGGATATATCACACCGAGTCATATTATTTCCTTGGCAGCTCCCGGTATGATAACCAAGGGCTTGAAGTGGATGTTCAATTCTGCAAGTCCATTTTATGTAAAACCCCGTTTAGATTACGATTTTTTGCGTTGGGCCTGGTATTTCAAAAAATCGGCTACAGTATCTAAAGTGGAGTCAAGTATTAAGGCTATAAAAGATATCAATTTGCTGAGTCGCGATTTGTATGAGGAGATGTATGCCGGATCGGATATCGATTTTCATTATGAACGCAATGGATTGTTGATGTTGTTTCAAACCGATGCTGCTGGAGAAGCCGAATGGAAAATAGGTCAGCGTGCCAACGAAGAAGGTCTGGGGGCAAAATTGCTAAGTAAAGAAGAAACCCAAGCCTATGAGCCACAAATAGACTTGGATGTAAAGGGCTCGGTATTTTATGCCTGTGACGGACATATGACTCCAGTCCAATTTATGAAAAAGATGCAGACCTATTTGATAGGCAAAGGAGTGAAGATTCACCAAGAGGAGGCCGTAGCGGATATTGTAAAAAGCGGTAGGGAACTCCGTGAAGTGATCACGAACAAATCGCGTTATGAGGCCGATGAGGTGGTTTTGGCAGCCGGATCTTGGAGTCCAATTTTGGCTAAGAAATTGGGGGTAGATATCCCGATACAAGCAGGAAAAGGCTATCGCATCAATGTAGATAAAGCTACGGGTATTCAAATGCCAGCTATATTGATGGAAGCTAAGGTGGCGGTAACGCCTATGCAGGGCTACACTCGATTTGCTGGCACTATGGAAATAGGAGGAATCAATCACCAAATCAATCCTGTGCGAGTAAACGCTATAGCCGATGCAGGAGCCAGGTATTATAAAGGCTTAGAGATAGGGCAAGAAGCCCGTGAGCAGGCAAGTTGTGGTCTGCGTCCTTGTAGTCCAGATGGCTTACCATATATTGGTAGAACGAGCAAATACGACAATTTGTGTATTGCTGCAGGCCATGCCATGATGGGATGGAGTTTGGGGCCTGCTACAGGGAAACTTGTATCAGAGATAATATCCGACAGAAAGCCAAGTATCATATTAGATTATTACGATCCTAACCGCATTTTCTAAAATTCTTATCGAAGGTTATTTGCCATTGGTCGAAGGATAAAGGGGTTTTGGTCTAAGGATAACCCCCTATTAGGCTGTTTTTGGGTAATTTTATAGAAAATCATTCTATCATGGCCTTAAAAATTCTTCTCATAGAAGATGATGCGATAGAAGTTATGAAATTTCATCGTACCGTCGGAAAATTAAAATTACATCACGACATAATCGAAGCAAACAACGGAGAGGAGGCATGGCGTCAATTGGAAAAGAAAGACGATTTGCCTGACTTAATATTGTTGGATCTCAATATGCCGAGAGTTAATGGTATTGAGTTTTTAACCAAGCTCAAAAACGACGACTTTTTGCGTTATATTCCTACCATTATTGTTACTACTTCTCTAAATCAGCAAGACCTAATTAAATGCTATCAAATAGGTATAGCAGGATATATTGTTAAACCATTGCGCTTAGAAGCGTACGAAGAACGTATCGAAGCATTGCTTCGGTACTGGACGTTAAATGAACTAATAAAAGTGTAGGAAGCAACTGTTTGTCGAAAAACAAAGAAGTTGTGCAATTTTCCATACTTTAAGTAGTTTAAATACTACAAATAGTGAAAGGTATCGTTTTTACAGAGTATTTGGAGATGACCGAAATGTATTTTGGTTTGGAGGCTGTGGATTTTATTTTGGAAAATTCGCAATTGGCCTCAAAGGGGGTGTATACCTCTGTTGGAGAATATGACTATAGAGAGTTGTATGCTTTAAATGATGCCCTCAGTGCTTATACGGATAAGACGGCAAATGAATTGATGTATATATACGGAAAGCATTTTTTTGGGTATTTGCGCAAGACATATTATCAATTTTTTGATATGTTCGAAGATCCGATTCTCATGTTGTTGTCGTTTGAAGATTTGGTTTATGTAAATCTCAGGCAACAATATCCGGATGTTGATTTTCCAACCTATCATTTGCTAGAACGATACGAAGATAGCATAGTTGTGGTCTATAGTTCTACCGATGGTTTATACCTATACGCGGTTGCCTTGGTGGAAATGGTTTTTAAATATTTTGGAAGTCAATGCAAGGTGCAAATTGATTTAATAGAGGAGGATGGAACGAGAGTCAAATTCAGCATTTCAAGACAAGCAGCCGACTAAGCGGGAGCTTTTGTTGGAAAAAGAGTTGGAGCGTCAAAAAAAAGCTAGAAAAGAGGCAGAACGCATCTTGGAAGAGAAGTATTTGGAGCACTACAATCTCACCCAACAATTGAAGGAAACCAATGCCAAATTGGAAGGGCTGCTAATGGAGAAAACTTCGGAGCTTGAAGGTGTTTTTCTCAATATATTAGATGCCTATATGGTTATAGATTTGTACGGCAATGTGATAAAAATGAACAATGCCGCAATCGATCTTTTTGGGGTTAAAGGACGGTCCAATATCAATCTTTTGGAATTGGTGCATGAAGATTATTTTCAGGAAACCAAAAAATCGTTTAAAAAGCTACAAACTTTGGGCGCATTGCCCAATCTAACTTTTACCATACAGACGCGCAACAACGAAGAAAAACTACTCTCTGTAAATGCCAGTATTATTTATGATAGATATCGCAATCCTATTGCTGCCCAAGGCATAGTGAAAGATATTACCAAAGAAAATCAGATTAAGGAATTGTTGGCAACACAAAGACGGGAGTTGGATGTGATTGTGAATAAATCGCCTATAGCGATAGCGCTCACCAAGGGAAAGACCTTGGTGAAAATCAATCAGGCCTTTGAAGACCTCACGGGCTATGGTTTGCACGAATTGAAACATTTGGATAGTTACCGTATTTTGTCTCACAAAGAGGACATGCCTTTGCTTATACACAAGATGAAACAGCTGCAAAAAGGTGTTGTAGATAGTTTTAGTATGATCAAACGCTTTATGCGAAGAGATGGCAGTTGGCTTTGGGGAAGACTCACGGTATCCGTAGTGCGCAATCGAAAGGGCGAAATTGAATTTGAAATTGTATTGGCACAAGATATATCCGATGAGATTCGCTCACAAAGAAAAATAGAAGAGCAACAAAAACAGTTGAAAATCATCGTAGAAAACTCACCTCTAGGTGTGGTTTTACTTATCGATGATGCGATTATTAAGGCAAACAAAACATTTCAGGGAATGACTGGCTATGCAGAAAAAGAATTGATAGGAAACAATATCACTTCTTTTATAGGCAATTGGGCCAAATCTTCTGACGACGAGATAGAAGAAGATAAAACAGAGTATGTAGTAGAATTTACCCGAAAGAATGGAGAAGAAGTGATTGGGCGGACCGTGGTAAGTGATGTGCGTTCCAATGAGGGTTTTATTCTTTATCAGGTAATCATTATAGAAGACATTACGGACGAGATCGCTTTGAAGGAACAGGAGCGCATGTTGATAGGGCAATTGGAAAGCAGCAATCAGAGCCTAAAAGAATATGCGCATGTGGTATCGCACGATCTCAAGTCGCCTTTGAGAAGTATTAGCGCTTTGGCTACATGGATGTACGAAGACTATAAAGATGTATTGGATGATAATGGCAAGTACAATCTCACCATGATGCAGGAGAAAATAGAATCTATGGATAAACTTATAGGCGGGATTCTCAATTATAGTTCTATTAATAAAGAGAGCTTAAAAAAACAAAAAGTCAATCTCAATCGACTCATTAAAGAAATAAAAGGAGTGATTTATATTCCAGCGCATGTGATCGTGAAAGTGGTGAAACCCTTGCCCAAAATATATGGAGACGAAACACGTTTTCGCCAATTGTTCCAAAACATTATTAGCAATGCCGTGGTGCATATAGAAAAAGATCCTGGTTTGGTGCTTATCGATTATGAATCAACCAAGACCCATTGGCAATTTTCGATACAGGACAATGGTGTGGGTATTGCTCCAGAATATCATAAGAAGATTTTTAAGATCTTCGAATCGGTAGGCAACAAAGAACAGTCCACTGGTATTGGTCTTTCTATAGTAAAAAAAATTGTAGAAATCTATAAAGGAGAAATATGGTTGGAAAGTAAACGCCACAAGGGAACTACCTTTTATTTTACAATAAGGAAGCTTGAACAAAAACCCAAATAAACCAATCTAGATGTTATGATTACAGAATTTGATATCAATAAATTAAGAATCCATATCAATGGATTGTTGCGATTACAGCTAAAGAGCTATTTTAAAGGAGGGGCCGTGAAAGGAAATAATTTTTCCAATTTTTTGGAGGCGGTTAGCAATTCATATGAAGATTATGAGGAGCAATTGCGCATGTCGCAAATGGCATATGCCATAAATGCCCAGGAGCTTTATGAATTTAATATGCGATGCAGTGAGGGCAAGCAAAATAAAAAAGCGATACATTCCTCACTCAACAATGTTTTTCGCATGTTACAAAAAGCCATACCAAACAAAAAAACAGAGTCATTTTCAGACTCTATGAGTGTGTTGCAAAAAGTAAACAACTTGGAGCAAATCGTACAAAATGTTTTGCAGGCATCTATGGAGCAAGAAAATAGAATCTCTGGCTTACAGCGTCAGATCGATTATCTCAATGGTTTTGCTCATATGGTGTCTCACGAGCTCAAAGCACCTTTGCAAAATATCAACACCCTACTACAATGGACACTAGAGGGGGAAGCAGGTAGAATGACAGCATCGGGTAAGGAAAATTTGGAAATGGCAATGAATAATGCCGAACGAATCAACAACTTGCTTATAGATATACTCATTTACTATTCTATTGGGAATCATAAAGGGATGTATCCGATGGTAAACTTGGAGCGAATATTGGATAATCTTATAGAAAAACAGATTCCGTCACATATAAGTATTCAAAAGCAAGCCGATTTTCCGACGATTACCGGATGTCGGTATGGTATGGAGATTATTTTTAGTAACCTGATATCCAATGCGGTGAGGTCTATTGGGGAGAAGAATGGGAAAATAGAAATCAATCATAAAGATCTGCCAGATCATCATCACTTTAGCGTGAGTGACAATGGTATTGGAATAGAAGAACGTTACCAAAGCCGAATTTTTGAATTGTTCCAAAAATTGGATAGTGGTTCAGAAGGAAGTGGCATGGGGCTTTCGATCGCCAAAGGAATCGTGATGGTTTTGGGCGGAAGAATTGACGTGATTTCCAAAGAAGGAGAAGGAGCAATTTTTAGCTTTACCATTAGTAAACATCTTAACAATAAATCAAAAATATAGTGAAATAATTACGCAGTTTACGAGCATTAATGATTCAAGCCTTGAATCAAATTTAAAAATTTCTTACAAGATGAAAGAATACCCAAATCTTACATATATAAGAAACCTATCAGCAGGTGATGCGGTTTTTGAAGAAAAACTAATCGCAATTATGAAAAGAGAGTTTGTAAAAGAAAAACAAGCTTTTATAGATCGCTATGAGTCTGGTTTTTATATAGATGCTGCCAATTTGGTGCATAAGATCAAGCATAAGGTAATATTGCTTGGACTAAATAAATCTTACGAATTGTCTCAAAATTTTGAAAGAGATTTACACGAGGGTAAAACAGATTTGTATGAGAAATTTGTCCGAATATTAGGTGTAATGGATCAATATATATCGGATATATAATTACACAACATTATAGGGCGTTTTCACATCATTTTTGTAAGTAAATAGCATATTTAACCAAAAATATTTTTAATTTTAGCGAAGCGATAAAAAATTATGGGGGAATTATGAAGTGTATAATAGTTGACGACGAAGAAGCATCAAGAGCAATAGTTAGCCAGCTTTGTGTATTTAGTGAGAAACTCGAAATAGTAGAAGAGTTTAGCAATGCTATAGACGCTATGATATATCTAAACAATCACGATGTAGATGTGGTTTTTTTAGATATTCATATGCCAGGTTTTACTGGGCTAGATTTTGCACAAACGGTGAAAGAGCCACCAAAGATTATTTTGATTACTTCCGATAAAAAGTTTGCCTTGCAGGCTTACGAATACGAAGCGGTAATCGATTATTTGGTGAAACCGATCCAAAAATCTCGTTTTGATAAGGCCTTAAACAAATTGGAAAAAATCATTGAAAAGGAAAAAACTGGAGCACCCCAAAAAGAGGCAGCCTTGGAATCTCCTAATGTAAAAGAAATTTACGTCAATATCGATAGAAGATTGATAAAACTCAATTTAGATGATATTTCCATTATAGAAGCAAAAGGCGATTATATCAATATAAAGACGGATACCGAAAGTTTTACGGTACATTCTACCTTGAAAAAGATATATGAAAAACTACCAGAAAATAGGTTTCTGCAAATTCACAGATCTTACATCATCAATTTTCTTAAAATAATAGATATAGAAGACAATAGCGTTTTAATCGGAAAAGATGTTATCCCTATCAGTAGAAGCAATAGGCCAGATTTAATGCGAAGACTAAATCTACTTTAATTATAATACAAAATGCAAATCCCTAGTGTTTCTAAATAATACTAGGTTTTTTTTTGTTTCTTTACTTGCGAAAAACAAATGGTTTGGAGATCAAACCACGCCATTTTTACATATAGAGGTATACGCAAAGTATTTAAAGAAGAGTTGCATGAATTACAGCATATTTGAAGAAACCAGACTTGAGGGATGTTACTATATCCAAGGACGACGTTTTTTTGACAATAGGGGTTATTTTGAGGAGTCATTCAATCAGAGGCAGTTTGAAGCGGCATTGGGTCGTAAGGTAACTTTTGTACAAGACAATGTATCGGTTTCTAGCAAAGGCGTATTGCGGGGCTTGCATTTTCAGATAGGAGAAGCGGCTCAGGCAAAATTGGTACGGGTGCTAGAGGGAGAGGTTTTGGATGTGGTAATAGATTTGCGAAAAGACTCTCCTACTTACCTACAGCATATAAGCCAAAAACTACAGGCGAGCAAAGGAGATCAACTCTTTATTCCACGAGGTTTTGCACATGGTTATTTGGTATTGAGCGATACGGCAACTTTTGTGTATAAATGCGACAATTTTTATGATAGCAATGCAGAAAGAGGATTGCGTTTCAACGATCCTGCTTTGCATATAGATTGGACTGTAGATACAGAACAATTGCTGCTTTCGGAAAGGGATTTGAAATGGCCTTTGTTGTCGTCGAATGTATCTTTTGTAGATGAGCAGTAAAATGGAAGGCGCGATAAAAATAGCTGTTTTGGGTGCCGCTGGTCAGTTGGGAAAAAGTCTATTGTCTCAGAGCGTTGCTGGTGTTGAATTAAGTGGTTTTGATCGCGCACAAATAGATATTTGTGACAAAGAACAACTAGAAAAACTGCTTACAGGTAAGGATTATACCCATGTGATCAATTGTGCAGCTTTCACTCAAGTGGATCTAGCAGAAAATCAAGAGGATAAGGCGGAAGCCATCAATCATAAAGCGGTACGTCATCTTGCCCAATTATGTAAAAAAAACCATATTGTTTTGGTACATATTTCTACCGATTTCGTATTTGACGGGAAGTCCAATATACCTTATGTAGAAACGGATAAGCCCAAGCCGTTGGGCGTGTATGGAAACACCAAATGGAAAGGGGAAATGAGTATACAGTCAGCGCTAGAAAAATACTATATTTTTCGTACTTCTTGGTTGTATTCTGTCTATGGACACAATTTTGTAAAAACCATTCTCCAATTGGCAGAATCCCAAACTAAATTGGAAGTGGTAGACGATCAAATAGGGAGTCCAACCCATGCGGAGAATTTTGCGGCAGTTATTCTGAAAAGTATTCAAAATCAAATACCCTTTGGGGTCTATCACTATAGCGATGATGCGGCAATTTCCTGGTATGATTTTGCCAAAGAAATACTGAACCAGAAACAGATTCTATTGCCGATTTATCCAATTCCGAGTGCCCAAAGACCAACAGCTGCTATTCGCCCAGCATATTCGGTTTTGAATACAAAAAAAATACGCGACCAATTGCAATTAAAATCCAAACCCTGGCAAAAGTCCCTCCATTCTATGCTGATAAAGTTATAGTGGCTAACCGCTTTTTTACATCAACTTAGGTTTTTGTCTCAAAAATATTTGTATCTCCTGCATAAGGTGGCTTTTTCTTTTACCTAAACTTAAGCTTCATTCGACTATACTTAATAGTACTTCAATCGAAAATATCAGCCATTATTAAAGTTGTTATTCTACTTTTACTGTGGAAACTAAACAAAATTGATATAAACTATAAATCGTATAGCAAAAGAATGGATATTAAGTGGGAAGATGATAAAGTTATAGGATTTATAGAGCAATTGGACTCAAGAGAACTGATCGTATTTAGTAAGTTCTATGTCAGGGGTAATGAGCTTATATTAGAAATAGGCTGATTACTTTTAATAGAGAGTTATTATTAGTATTTGATTTAGTGATTTTTTGAGTTATGATCGAAAAAGCCGTTTCTTGTCCTAAGAAACGGCTTTTTTATTTTTCTGAAGCGGAAGCATCAAGGCTTATTGCTTATAAATGGCTCCGTTTTTCATTACAAAATGGATGTTCTCCAGCAGTTTGATGTTTTTTAAGGGGTTACCTTTCACAGCAACGATATCTGCTAGGAATCCAGTTTTGAGTTGTCCCAAATTGTCATGTTCCCCAAGTAGTTTGGCGTTTACAATGGTTGCCGATTGAATGGCCTCTATTTCTGGCATTCCTGCTTCTACCATATATCCAAACTCTATTGCATTGAGTCCGTGTGGAAAAACACCAGCATCGGTGCCAAATGCTATAGGAACCCCCATTTTGTATGCTCTGGCAAAGGTGTTTTGGATTTGAGGTCCAACTTCCTTGGCTTTTTTGGCAACTACTGCCGGGTAAAATCCTTTTTCGTCTGCCTTGAGCGCTACTTGTTTTCCAGCGCTGATGGTGGCTACCAAATAGGTACCTTTTTCTTTCATCAATTTCATGGTAGTTTCGCTCATAAAGGTACCGTGCTCTATGGTATGTATACCTGCTTTTACCGCTCTTTGCATACCTTCATCACCATGTGCGTGAGCAGCTGTCAAAAATCCGTAGTCTTTAGCAGTGGATACGATGGCTTGGAGTTCTTCCATGGTAAACTGTGGATTGTGCCCGTTTTTTGCCACACTCAATACACCACCAGTAGCTGTAATTTTGATACAGTCAGCACCATCTTTATAGCGTTGACGTACTGCTTTTCGTGCTTCGTCTGCCGAATTGATAACGCCTTGTCTTGGGCCAGGATCTCCCATAAACAATTTTTTCATACCATTGGTGGGATCCGCATGCCCACCAGTGGTTCCTATAGCTTTTCCTGCAGTATATACCCTTGGGCCAGAAACCAATCCGCGATCAATAGCTTTTTTTAAAGCAATATTTACTCCAGATCCTCCTAAGTCTCTTACGCTAGTAAAGCCTGCTTGTAGGGTGCGCTCCGCAAATACGGTGGATTCGAAGGCGGTGTCAGCATCGTTATCTGTAAAACGTTTGAGGTAAGAGTTTTTGTTGTATTCTCCTTCGATATGTACATGCATGTCTATAAACCCAGGCATTACGGTCATATTCTTCAGATCCACTACGGTTACATCTTTATCATCGCCTTTTAGAAAACCATTGGCAATTTGTACAATGCGATTACCTTCTACCACGATGGTCTTGTTGGTGCTCGTTTTTCCTTTTTCTACATCCACTATGGTGCCACAATGGAGATAGGTTTTTTGGGCCATAATTACAGTGGTGCTCATCAAAACAATGAGGAACAGTATTTTTTTCATTTGTGTAGTTTTTTGCGGCCAAAACGATATTGGCTTTAGGTTAGTTTCTTTAAAAGTAAGGAATTATGTCGATTATGAAAGTAATTTTTTCTTTTTAATATAATCCACTACTTTTTTGGTAGCTCCAGCATATTGGCCTATATAGTCCAAATTGATCTGCTGCATCTCGGCATAACGCTTCTGGTTTTTTAGGATATCCTCTAATTGCATACCGCAATCTTTAGCATTTTTTGCCGAATATATCCCGCCTAGCGCCACTAGGTCTTCAGCCTCTTTAAAATGTGCGTATTTTGGTCCAATTACAATAGGGATGCCATATACCGCTGCTTCCAAAGTGTTGTGCAGTCCCGTGTCCCCTACGCCGCCACCTATGAAAGCCAAATCTGCATCTGCATAGGCTGCACCCAATAGACCGATAGTGTCTAATATAAAGACATCAAAGTCCTCTATGTTTGGATTGGAGTCCAATTGTGTATACCGAATACACTTTTTGGGATGTAAATTTTGTATAAGACGGGCTATTTTTTTTGGCTTGATCTGGTGAGGAGCAATCAAAATCCTATAGGCTGTCTGATGTTTTACCCACTCCGTATACCAATTCTCATCTTCTGGCCAACTGCTTCCAAAAACGACTAATTTTTTATCTCCTTTAAATTTTTGAATAAAATCGAGCGGTTTGGTGGCAATTTTGCGTTCTATTACACGATCAAATCGGGTGTCTCCAGCATGGGTGGTATTGGAAACACCTATTTGTGAAAGCAGGGTTTTGGAAGCTAGATCTTGCACAAATAGTTGTTCAAAACTTCTCAAGTGTTTTCTCATAAAACCACCATACCATTTAAAAAAAATGTGTTTTTCTCTAAACAAAGCAGAGACCAATAGACAAGGAATTTGTTGCTGGTATATTTGATGCAGATAGTGTGGCCAAAATTCGTATTTTACAAAAACGGCCATTTGTGGTCGGGCCAAGGCGAGAAAGCGTTTTACTTTCGAAGGGCTGTCCCATGGGAGATAAACATAAATATCTGCCTCTTTGGAATCTTTGACTGCCTCATAACCAGAAGGAGAGAACAGACTCATGAGAATTTGGTGCTTGGGATATGCCAATTTTAACTGCCGTAGAATAGGTAAGCCTTGCTCGTATTCGCCCAAAGATGCAGCATGTATCCAAAGGAGTTTTTTGTTGTGGTCTACCGAATGTTCTAAAATAGCAAAACTCTTTTTTCTACCAGCAACAAATTTTTTCAACTTTGGATTCCAAATGGCTGCAATTTGTACGATTTGCCAGGCAATAAAGCTAAGAAAAGTGTATAAAAATAGCATTTGCAGTTCTTTGGAGCTAAAATACGTTGCTTTTTGATAAATCCTTTGTCGGAGTTGTTTATTTTTGCATATCAAACTTACACTTCATGAAAAAAATCCAAATGGTCGATTTAAAAGGCCAATATCAAGGAATAAAAGATCAGATCAATACAAAGTTTACAGAAGTATTGGAGTCTAGTGCATTTATAAATGGACCTGAAGTACATGCATTTCAGGCAGAATTGGAGTCCTATTTAGGGGTAAAACATGTGATACCATGTGCCAATGGTACCGATGCTCTGCAGATTGCAATGATGGGATTGGGTTTGCGCCCTGGCGATGAGGTAATCACAGCCGACTTTACTTTTGCTGCTACGGTAGAAGTTATTGCCCTATTGGGGTTTACCCCAGTTTTGGTAGATGTAGAGCCAGATACTTTCAATATCGATCCAAAGGCTGTAGAGGCTGCCATCACGCCAAAAACCAAAGCTATCGTGCCTGTGCATTTATTTGGGCAATGTGCAAACATGGATGCCATTATGGAAGTAGCGAGCAAACACAAAGTAGCTGTTGTAGAGGATAATGCCCAAGGTATTGGGGCTACTTATACTTTTTCGGATGGGAGTACAAAAAAAACGGGAGCAATTGGTACAGTAGGTGCTACTTCCTTTTTCCCGTCCAAAAATTTGGGCTGTTATGGAGATGGAGGCGCCATATTTACCAATGATGACGATTTGGCCCACACTATTAGAGGTATGGTGAACCATGGAATGTATAAGAGATACCACCATGATGTGGTGGGAGTAAATTCTCGTTTGGATTCTTTACAAGCAGTAGTTTTGCGAGCCAAACTCCCCAATTTGGATGCATACAATCAAAAAAGAAGTGCTGCTGCAGATGCCTATGACCAGGCTTTTGCCAATACCAAACATATAGTTACTCCTTACCGATATGGAAATGCGGATTCGCATGTATTTCATCAATATACTTTGTTGATTAAAAATGGGAAGAGAGATGCTTTGGTAACGCATCTACAAGAAAACAATATTCCTTGTGGTGTGTATTATCCGATACCCTTACATAGTCAAAAAGCATATGCTTCGGACCGTTTTGTAGAATCCGATTTTGAAGTGACCAATCGTTTGGTGCAAGAGGTGATTTCTTTGCCAATGCATACCGAATTGGAGGAGGAGCAAATTGCATTTATAGCGAAGACTGTAATTGATTTTATCGAAAATAACGGTTAATCTGTAGAGTATTGCAACAGAAATTGTTCCCAATTAAAAATTGTGCTTATTTTTCGGCAGGAATTATGAGGTATAATAGTACACGGTAATGATTTTGTTGAAACTCAAATAATATATATGAAAATATTAGTAACTGGTGGTTTAGGTTTTATTGGGTCACATACAGTGGTGGAATTGCAAGCCAAAGGTTTTGAAGTGATTATAGTCGATGATTTATCCAATTCCGACGAGGCTGTATTGGACGGTATTGCGGCTATCTCTGGCAAGAAGCCAGTGTTTGTCAAAATGGATTTAAGGGAAAAAAGCGCAGTGCAAAAGTTTTTCAGCACCCACAACGATATACGAGGAGTGATTCATTTTGCTGCTTCAAAAGCGGTAGGAGAAAGTGTAGAACAACCTTTGATGTATTATGAAAACAATATCAACACTTTGGTGTATTTGCTACAAGAGTTGCAAGCCAAAGAGGAAGCGAGTTTTATATTTAGCTCTTCTTGTACCGTATATGGTCAGGCCGATAAAATGCCAATAACGGAGGATGCTCCAGTAAAGGTGGCCGAATCGCCATATGGTAATACCAAGCAAATTGGAGAGGAAATTATTCGAGATACTTGTGCAGTTAATCAACAGCTAAAAGCTATAGCCTTGCGATATTTTAATCCTATGGGAAGTCATCCTTCTGCCGAAATAGGGGAATTACCTAAAGGAGTTCCACAAAATTTGGTGCCGTTTATCACCCAAACAGGAGTGGGGCTTCGTGAAGAATTGCAGGTTTTTGGCGAGGATTATGACACCCCAGATGGTACCGCTATACGCGATTACATACATGTGGTAGATTTGGCAAAAGCCCATGTGGTGGCTTTGGAAAGATTGTTGGAGAATCAGAATAAGACCAATTACGAAGTATTCAATGTAGGTACGGGTAAGGGAAGTTCGGTAATGGAAGTGATAGAAAGTTTCGAAAAAGTTTCTGGAACCAAATTGCCTTATAAGGTTGTCGGTCGTAGAGCTGGCGATATTATGGAGGCCTATGCCGATACTACCAAGGCCAATACAGAGTTGGGTTGGCAGGCAGTTTCCTCTTTAGATCAAGCGATGTCCTCTGCATGGAAGTGGGAACAAAAGATTAGAAGTTAGTATTTGCCGACATAATATGGCAACAGCCACTAGGCTTTGTTGAAAAAACAATAGTACAGACGCAGTCAAAATTGCAATTTTGACTGCGTTTTTTTGTCGTTTTTCGGTATCATTTGCTTATTTGCAAAAAATAAGGTATCTTATTTCTCCAATTTTTATAATAAATTGCAGGAAGAGAATACCTATCATAGTCTTTTGATTACTTGTCACGAGTAGGGTATAATATACCCATAGAAATTACCTTTTGTCTACTAGTAACTACTAGAGAATGGTACTGGTCTGTCATTTTTTGCCAGATATCTAATAATCGAGACCTTTTTAGGCAATAGTCTGGATTGGTTGTATTTTTAATATAAACTAATAGAATCATTATGAGTACACTATCTTTTGGAACGAGAATTTTGAATACGACACTGAGCCTGATGGTTGGTGTTTTGGTATTGGTTTTGGTAAGCGTGGTTGTATGTATCGGTTTGTCAGTTACAGGAATTATTTAATGGTGTTGTATGGTATAAAACTACTTTAGAGTATTTTCATTATCTTTTATTTTTAGTAGCTTGCACTTCACTAAAGTGTTTTTAGCTATGAGGAGATTAATATTATTAGTAATTGTTTTTTCAATGACATTACCGTTCAATGCGCAGTCCCAAACTATTTATGAAATAAAAATAAATAGTTTGACTGGGAAGCCTATGGATCTTGGTGGCTTCAAAGAAAAGTACATTTTGTTTGTAAATGTTGCCTCCAAATGTGGTTTTACACCCCAGTATAAGGATCTACAGACTTTATACGAGCGATTTGAGGACAAATTAGTGGTCATCGGAGTGCCTTGCAACCAATTTGGGAAGCAAGAACCTGGAAGTGCCCAAGAGATACAAACCTTTTGCGAAGCCAATTATGGAGTGTCTTTTCCGATTACCGAAAAAATTGCAGTGAAAGGACAAGAACAACATCCTTTGTATACATGGCTCACCAAGAAGGAAAAGAATGGAAAAAAGAATTCATCGGTGAAGTGGAATTTTCAAAAGTATTTGATAGATCCACAAGGTAATCTGGTAGATTATTGGTATTCTTTTACTGGTCCGTTGAGCAATAAAATCCTGAAACATTTGCAGTAGTGGTGGATCCAAGCGTGCATAAGATGTGGGAGGCATTTGTAGCCAAGCATCCGAAATATGCCAATAGAGAACTGCCAATTTCTTATTATTTTTGCGACAACCAGTACGATGCCGACGATTGTGCAAACTTGGTGCTGTCGGGCGACAAATGCGCTACTGCTCCTTCGTTGTGGTGGTTTGAAAACGAAAAAGAACCTTTACCTCAAATCGGAGATTTGGAAATAGTCACCAATTGGGATGGCAGGGCAATGGCAATCATACAAATTACCGACCTCATCTACCGACCCTATAAAAAAATAGATGCCGATTTTGCCTTTGCAGAAGGAGAGGGAGACAAATCTTTGGCGTATTGGAAAAAAGTACATCAAGCATTTTACACCAGAGAAATGGAGTCTCACGGAGCGCAATTTTCCGAAGATATGACTATAGTGTGTATTTATTTTGAGTTGGTTTATGCAAAAGAGGAGATGTGAAAACACACATATGCCTTTGTGCTTTGAAGCAATTAGAGCCTTTCTACCTTGGCTTTTATCTCTTTTACCTCATCATATACTTTTTCTAAGGTGAGCCCCTGTATCTTTTCTATGCCAAAACTAATCTTAGAATGGTATTCCCATAGCTCCAATATGTTTTCGGAGGCTGTAGCAGTTGGTGCATATTCTGGGTTGAGAGAAATAAGGTTTAACACCTTTCCCTGTTCTTGTTTTTGGAGTTTTTTGAGGCGGATACTATCACTTTCTACAATAATGTACACCTGATTATCTACAACTTCTTGAAAAGATGCAACTGCTTTTGCCAATACCCAATCTCCAGAGTTGACCAAGGGCGTCATGCTATCGCCACTAATTTGAAAACCTCTAAATGATGCGTTGCGGTATTCTGGAAGGGGAAAGCTAAAAGCAGGTAATCGATTCATATAGGTGCTATCTCCTATATTGTTACCATAGCCAGCGGCAGCTTTTGCAGGTACCATTACAATGTTTTCGTGTCCATCTTGATCTACGGTAATGGCTTTGGGCATGGTGTCTACCGAAGACGGATTGAGCAGTTTCTTGTTGCTATGTCCAAATAACCATAAAGGATTGATATGGTAGTCTTTTAGAAGTAACATAGTGACCTCTCCAGAAATCTTGGTGCGCCCTCTTTCTATATCGGCTGTAGAGGAACTGAGTCCAAGATGTTTGCCAAAAGCCGCTTGGGTTAGCTGTAGTTGCTCTCGAACTTCCTTAAATCGCTGTTGTGTGATGCTAGTGTCCATTGGTGAAAAAATTAATATCGTGATGGGCATTTTTGTACCATTCCACAATTGGTAGAATATTTCAAATACAGAAAAAACACAAAAATATAGATTCCCGATCAAATGATTTGCTTTTCAATAGGAAAGCGATATTCAAATATAGAAATAAATTGGAATATATCCAAAATTTTGGAAATAATCCAAAAAGTACTTAGTTTTGTATCATGGATCGTTCGATATTACATATGGATTTGGATGCCTTTTTTGTTTCTTGCGAGCGTCTGTTAGACAGTCGTTTACAGGGGAGGCCAGTGCTTATAGGGGGTACTGGCGGTAGGGGAGTGGTATCTGCGGCCAGTTATGAGGCGCGTCCTTTTGGCGTGCATTCTGGTATGCCGATGAAAATGGCGAGAGTACTTTGTCCGGAGGCTGTTGTCATACGGGGCAATGCAGGAACTTATACCAAGTTTTCTAGAGAAGTAACCGATATTTTGAGGGAGCGGGTGCCTCTATTGGAAAAATCTAGTATTGATGAGTTTTATGCGGATATGACGGGCATGGATCGTTTTCATGGAATTTATAAGTATGCTAGCGAGATGCGACAAGCGGTTATTAAAGAAACGGGTTTGCCTATTTCCTTTGGTTTGGCTGTCAACAAAACGGTATCCAAGGTAGCAACCAACGAGGCAAAACCCAACAACCAGCTAAAAGTGGCGCACGGATTGGAGAAAATTTTTTTGGCACCATTGTCTGTGAAAAAAATTCCGATGATAGGAGACAAGACGTTTCAACAATTGTGCAATTTGGGTCTAAAACAGGTGTCCCATATACAGCAAATGCCAGTAGAAGCCATGCAGCAAGTGTTTGGGAAGCATGGTTTGCTCATGTGGGAGCGTGCCAATGGCGTCGATAAGAGTCCTGTAGTGGCTTATCATGAGCGCAAGTCGATTTCGAACGAACGCACTTTTGGCAAAGACACCATCGATATTCCCAAATTGGAAACCACCTTATCGGCTATGGTAGAAAATCTGGCCTATAAGTTGCGAAAGGCCAATAAAGTAGCAGCCTGTGTATCGGTAAAAATCCGCTATTCGGATTTTAATACCTATAGCAAACAACAGAAGATTCCTTATACAGCAGCGGATCATATTTTGTTGCCCACTACCTTGGAATTGTTTCACAAATTGTATGATCGTCGATTGCGTATTCGTCTGATAGGAGTTCGATTTAGCGATCTTACAGGAGGCAATTATCAGATATCTCTTTTTGAGGATGCCAGCAAAACGGTACAATTGTATCGGGCTATGGATCGTATTCGAGAACGATATGGAAGTAGAACAGTAATGCGTGCGAGTACTTTTGGAGCACGTAGCATTGGAAATGATTTTGATCCTTTCAATGGAGAACCGCCAATAGTATTGGCACATCGAACCCGCTAAAAAACAGCTATGTGTGGAAGGTATAATATTACAAAAAAGATAGAAACTGTAGAAAAAGAATTGTCGATTCGCATTATCGAAAAGCATTTGTTTGATGGCTTGGTCAATTTGGGGCCTGGGAGTATGGCACCAGTATTGTGTTATCCAGATGCGACTTGCGAACAATGGTTTCAGTTTGGACTTACCCCTCATTGGGCAAAAAAACGCATGTATGTATTCAACGCACGTACGGAAGGCGATTTCAACAAAGAAAATAGTGCGGCTTATCGTGGAGCTAAAGGAATTATTCAAAAACCAATGTTTCGAAAGCCAATACGTTCACAGCGTTGCTTGGTCATCGCTAGTAGCTATATAGAAGGGCCTAGTGTAGCGAAGCTCAACGAGCCTTATTTGGTATTTAAAAACGATTTCAGTTGCTTTACCTTTGCAGGAATTTACGACCAATGGGTAGATGTAAATACTGGGGAAATTGTTTCTTCTTTTGCTATTATCACCACCGCAGCTCCTAATGCTGCTACAAAAATGATAGATCATGCTAGAATACCGATAGTTATTGCAGAGGCCGATCGCAATATTTGGCTCGACCCGAAGACGCCTTTGGATGAGGCATTGGCCTTGTTGCGACCTCAAGATACAAAACAATGGAATGCATTTCCGATAGATAAAAGCATCAAAAATCCTAGAAACAAGGATCTTCAGACTTTGCGTCCAACAGGAGAAGCGATAAAAAAAATTACGCATATTGAAGCGGTAGAGGTATTGGAACTCTTGGGAATGGGAGAAACCAGAGCACGGCAACGAAGAGATTTATTTGACTAGATAGTGCTGCTCAATACCCATACATATTATTCCTTGCGATACGGAACTTTCTCGGAGGAGCGCTTGTTGGAGTTAGCCCAGCAAAATGGCTATGAGCAATTGGTGCTAACCGATATCAACAGTACTTCGGCTTGTCTCAATTTTGTACGCCTAGCATCTAAGTACGGGCTACGTCCTATATTGGGAATCGATTTTAGAACGGGAGCAAAACAACACTTTGTTGGTATTGCCAAAAACAATGCTGGTTTTATGCAATTAAACCAGTTTTTGTCCACCTATCTGTCCGAGAAAAAGGCCATACCCGAACAGGCACCCCCGCTAGAGGATTGTTATATCATATATCCGCTAGAGCAAGTATTGGAAATCGACAAAACTCAGTTTGCTGCCAACGAGTATATAGGAGTGCGTTGGCAAGATCTCAATAAATTGCGATTCTCTGGTTTCTATCATCTAAAAGAAAAGCTGGTGGTATTGCAGACGGTGAGCTTTCGCAATAAGAAAGATTATAATATCCACCGTTTGTTTCGGGCTATTGATCAAAATATATTACTGAGCAAACTCTCGGAAGAGGACTGTGGTCGTATCGAAGATACTATGATTTCCAAAGAAAAAATGCTTGCGTATTTTGCGCAGGATGCTTTTATCCTAAACAACAGTCAAAGAATGCTGGAGCATTGTAGGATAGAATTCGATTTTTCGGCAGGTCGAAAACCACAAAACAAACTGCATTATGGAGCTGATGCAGCATCGGATTGGAGACAGTTAAAAATACTGTGCGATAAAGGTTTGGCATATCGATATGAGAAAACAACAGACAAAATTCGTCGTCGGATTGCCAAGGAGTTGGATTTGATAGTCAAAATGGGTTTTGTTTCGTTTTTTCTGATCAATTGGGATATCGTACAATACGCCAAGAGCAAAGGCTACTTTCATGTGGGTAGGGGAAGTGGAGCCAATAGTATAGTTGCATATTTGCTTGGTATTACCGATGTAGATCCTATCGATCTGGATTTGTATTTTGAGCGTTTTCTAAATCTGTATCGTGCCAATCCGCCCGATTTTGATTTGGATTTTTCTTGGCGCGATAGAGATGATGTGACCCGGTATATATTCGAGCGCTTTGGAGGTAATGGACAGGTAGCCCTATTGGCTACATACAATACCTTTGGGCATAGTGCTGCAGTGCGTGAGTTGGGAAAAGTGTTTGGATTACCCAAACACGAGATAGATGTACTCAGCAAAGGAAGGTATCGGTACGAAACTCTAGATACGACTTCACAACTTACACATCGGTACGCAAATTATATACAAGGAATGCCCAACTATCTGAGTATACATGCAGGTGGAATTTTGATATCAGAAAAACCGATACATTATTTCACCGCTACCAATCTTCCACCCAAAGGATATCCAACCACGCATTTTGATATGGTAATTTCTGAGGATGTTGGTTTGTACAAATACGATATACTTGGACAACGTGGTTTGGCCAAAATCAAAGATGCCGTACAACTCATACAAAAGAACCATCCGAATATGCCTAGCATTGATTTGCATAGAGTCAAATGGTTTATGGCCGACAAAAATGTGAATCAGATGGTGAGTCGGGCCCAATGTATAGGTTGTTTTTATGTAGAATCTCCTGCCATGCGGATGCTATTGCGCAAGCTAGAGGTAGACAATTACTTGGGGTTGGTAGCGGCAAGCTCAATTATTCGCCCAGGGGTGGCTAAGAGTGGTATGATGCGTGAGTATATCATGCGGCACAAAAATCCAGAACGTCGCCAAAACGCGCATCCAGTTTTGTGGGATTTGATGCCCGATACCTATGGTATTATGGTGTATCAGGAAGATGTGATCAAAGTGGCACATTATTATGGAGGATTGTCTTTGGGAGAAGCAGATGTATTGCGAAGAGGAATGAGTGGAAAGTATCGTTCCAGAGAAGAGTTTGATAAGGTTAAAGACAAATTTTTTGCCCATTGTGCAGCACAAGGAGAACCCGATGCCGTAGTAGCAGAAATTTGGAAACAGATAGAGAGCTTTGCTGGTTATGCCTTTGCCAAAGGACATTCGGCTAGTTATGCTGTAGAAAGCTACCAGAGCCTGTATTTGAAATGTTACTTTCCTTTGGAGTATATGGTAGCAACCATCAACAACGGTGGCGGATTTTATCGACCAGAAATTTATGTGCATGAGGCGCGAAGGTCTGGGGGAATTATCGAAGCACCAGATATCAATTGTAGTAGATATGAAACAAGCATAACAGGAAAAACAATTTATCTAGGATTCCATTTTTTACAAGGGTTGCACCATCGATTGGTTACCGAACTGGTTGCCGAACGAGAAGTGAACGGAAGTTTTACTTCTTTGGAAAATTTTGTCGAAAGAGTATCTATAAGTATCGAACAATTGGATGTGCTCATTCGTATCAATGCATTTCGATTTACCCAAATCAATAAACGAAAACTTTTGTGGCATGCGCGTTTGTTGTTGCAAAAACGCCCCAAATTGAAACAGCAATTGTTGTTTAAAGCACAGCAAAAACCTTTTCAGATACCTGATTTGCCGCTACAGCGATTTGAAGATTGTTTTGATGAAATAGAATTGTTGGGCTTTGCATTGCAACATCCCTTTATGCTGTTGTTGTATCCTTTAAAAAAAGGCTTGAAGGCAACCAAATTGTGTCTTTTTGTAGGGAAGATAATAACCATATACGGATATTCGGTGACTCTAAAAAACACCAAGACTTCCGACGGTAAGAGAATGGTGTTTGGTACCTTCCTAGACGCTTGGGGAGACTGGATAGATACGGTGCATTTTCCTCCAGTAGTAAAGAAGTATCCCTTTCGAGGACACGGTATCTATAAATTGACAGGAAAGGTGGTAGAGGAATTTGGTTTTTTTAGTATAGAAATTCAAAGCATGGAAAAACAAGCTTTGGTGGAAGATACGCGTTTTGCTATTGGTAGGTCCCAGCAATTGGATATGTAGCAGCAGCTTTATTTGTGTAAAAACGATATTTAAGTAGAATGAGACCTCAATATGGTAGAAATAACACATAAAAATTGTATTTTACCTACATTTCTTTTATGTTTGAGTGTATAGTTTATCAAGAAATGAATGACATGCTACTTACAGAATTAGCTTCTTTTGGAAGACTTACCTTTGTGCCTGCATCATCGGATTCGAAGGGAACTGTATTGTTGTTGCATGGCAATTCGTCTAGTCGAATGGTGTATAAAAATTTGTTGGAGCGCGGTATGGAGGATGCTGCATTATTGGCTTTGGAACTGCCAGGGCATGGAGAAAAAGGGAGAGAGGATGCACCCAAGGCCGTACAAGTTGCCACTTATTTGAAGTGGGTGCAAACGACTATTCATGGTATTGGAGACTGTTTGTTGGTAGGCAATTCTCTAGGTGGACATTTGGCCGTGGAATGTTTAAACCTAAAAGAGGTAAAAGGGCTGGTGCTGATGGGAACACCACCAATGGAAATTCCCAGAGATTTACCCAATGCATTTCGCAAAGATTTTGACGTCAGTCCCCTATTTGAAGCAAGAGAACAAGGAGAGGAAATTGTGGGTTTTATGAAAAAACTAGTATGCGACCAAGAACATCTTGGGACGATATTATCCGATTTTCGTAAGACACAACCAATAGTAAGAACTAGAATAGGCGCATCTCTAATGGATGGCGTGTGGAGCGATCAAAGAGCATTGTTTTTGGGTTCAAATAAGCCGAAGTTTATGCTCCATGGTGCTTTAGACCCATTGGTGTCTTTGGAATATTTAGAAGAGATACATCAACTGGCGCAAAATAGTGTGTTGGAAATTGTACCAAAATGTGGGCATTATCCAAGTTTGGAACAAAGCAATATATTTTATACTTTTTTGAAAAAGGCGATTCAAACTAGTTTTTCATAACCGATGAAACTACATACAGAAAAAGAACAATTGTTGAACTTGGAATATAATACCTACAGATTGAGAAATTTGTACTGGAAAGATGTTGGTAAGTTCAAGGAGCTGATGGATTATTTGCCATACGGATATTATCTCAACAACAAAGAGAATAGCCAGTATGAGGCCATGGATGCCAAGCTTATAGGAAAGGGGAGGGAAATAGAAATTCTAGTAGAAAAAGGCATGGAGTATTTGCCAGAAATATCCAATGTAGAATTACTTCGTTTCCTAAATAATAAGATTCAGAATTATTATAAACAATCCATTGAGAAAGCCGGATTGTCCTATCTACAGCAAATTCGTATCAATGGGGAGATGACAGATTTGCATACAACCAAATACTTTTTGCAAGGTTCTATTTATTTGAATATGATTTGTTTTTTGCCAGAACTTGGGAAATTGGAGGGTATGGCAGCAAAGATATTGCGCCCTTTGGAAAGAAAACATCATCTATTATGGAAGCGCTACCGATTGTTGAGCGATAGCGCGCGTGAAATGATTGATATGCTATCAAAAGGTATGGATAACAAACAGATAGGGGGACAATTACACCTATCGACACATACCGTGAAAACCCATCTAAAATATATATATGAAAAGCTCGATGTGCGTACTTTGGCAGAATTGATCCGCATTCATCAGTTTATAGAGCTCGCGGAATAATTCCTCCTTCCTCTGGGCATTACTCCAAGGAGAAGAGAATAAATGCCTCGCTTACGATTACTATCATTTACGTATCTTTTGAAATACACTATGATGGAATATTCTATTTTTCCTTGTCTTGATATGACAAAAGGGTAATAAATATTTGTGCAACCGCTGCTATTATCGTAATATTGCAATGAATAAACAAGAATGGGAACCACAAAATCACAAATTTTTAACAACAAGCAGAACGAGGTTGCACGATATGCCAAGGTGTTGGGGCATCCGGCACGAGTGGCTATATTACAAGAGTTGTTTAAAATGAAGAGTTGCTTTTGCGGAAGTTTGGTAGATGTAATTGGACTGGCGCAACCCACCATATCGCAGCATTTAAAGGAGTTGAAAAACGCTGGCTTGGTGCAAGGAACCATAGAGGGCACTAGCGTGTGCTACTGTATCAATGAGCAAGGTTGGGCGCAAATGCAAGTGGTATTAGGAGAGTTTGTAAGCACAGATATAGAAAAGAAAAACGATTGCTGTTGAGACGAACGGCCGTTCGTCTTTACGGTTTTTTTCTTTTCTTCATCGTATTATTGCAATAAACTAATTAAGTATATGGACTTTGAAATTTTAGAATCTACTATTCAGCAGCTCAAAGGCGCTTCTATACCAGAGGAGCGTAAGGAGACGCTGTTGCCATTGGTAGATTATATGCAGAAAAGACGAGTAGCCGAGAAGCCTATACGGCTAAATTTTATTTGTACCCACAACTCGCGTCGCAGTCATTTGGGGCAAGTATGGGCACAAACTATGGCATATTATTTTGGGATAAAGAGAGTGTACTGCTACTCGGGTGGTACAGAGGAAACCGCCATGTACCCCAAGGTGGCAGAGACTTTGGTAAGGCAAGGTTTTGCTATTGCCAAATTGAGTGAGGGTGATAATCCGGTATACGCCATAAAGTGTGCTCCTAATGCGCATCCAATCATTGCTTTTTCCAAAAAATACGATACTGCTTTTAATCCGTCTAGTGGTTTTGCTGCAATTATGACCTGTGCGCAGGCAGATGAAGGCTGCCCGTTTATACCTGGGGCAGAGGTGCGTTTGCCTATTAGGTATGAAGACCCAAAGGCCTTTGACTATAGCCCAGAGCAAGAACTAAAGTACTTGGAGCGTAGCATACAAATTGCCAGTGAATTGTATTTTGTTTTTTCTTCTTTAACATAAAAACTCATGACCATGAAAAAAATGCGTTTCCTAGATAAGAACCTAACCTTATGGATTTTCCTAGCCATGATACTGGGCGTAGGCCTAGGGTATTTTATGCCCAATATACAAGAGGTGGTAAATAGCATGCAGGTGGGTAGCACCAATATTCCTATAGCCATTGGCTTAATATTAATGATGTATCCACCCCTGGCAAAAGTCAACTATAGCTTGTTGCCAAAGGTATTTAAGCATACCAAAATACTTTTGGTTTCCCTAATTCTAAATTGGATAATTGGACCAATACTAATGTTTGTGTTGGCTCTAACATTTTTGCAAGACTATCCCGAGTATATGATTGGTTTAATTTTAATTGGGCTAGCGCGATGTATAGCCATGGTACTAGTGTGGAACGATTTGGCCGAAGGAAGCAGCGAATACGGTGCCGGTTTAGTGGCATTAAACAGTGTGTTTCAGGTAGTAGCCTATAGTTTTTATGCTTGGTTGTTTATTACCAAACTGCCGCCATTTTTTGGTATGGAAGGCGCTATAGTAGATATAGATATCATGACTATTGCAGAGAGTGTGCTTATTTATTTGGGTATTCCGTTTCTAATGGGAATTGTAAGTAGAAAGCTGCTCATAGGGCAGAAGGGAGAAACATGGTATAACCAGGTGTTTATTCCAACCATTTCGCCCATGACCCTTATAGCACTTTTGTTTACTATAGTAGTCATGTTTTCTTTAAAAGGACAATTAATTGTAGAAATACCAATGGATGTGGTGCGTATTGCCATTCCGTTGCTCATTTATTTTGTGCTGATGTTTGTTATTGGTTTTTTCTTATCAAAATGGGTGGGTGCCAGCTATGATAAGGTAGCCTCGGTGGCATTTACGGCAGCTGGCAATAATTTTGAGCTGGCTATAGCAGTAGCCATAGCTGTATTTGGTATTCATTCTGGGCAAGCATTTGCGGGAGTAATTGGCCCGCTAGTAGAGGTGCCAGCGCTAATTTTGTTGGTGCGGGTGTCTTTTTGGTTAAAAAAGAAATATTACCCCTAGAGACCAACGTCCGTTCGTCTCTGCAGGGCCATTCGTTTTTACTTTAGGCCAGAAACGCAAAGGGTTGATTTTAAATTAGAAATGGTATTGAGGGTTTATGCTGCGTATTTTTAAATCCAATCTCACTATGCATAAGGCTTCTGTGAAAAGAATTTAAACCAAACGCACCTTATTTGTTTTTGACAACTAGCTTTAAATGAAAAAGGATGTCAAAACCTTTGGAGTGCTTGCCGCTGGACGATCCACAAAGTATTCTGGTTTTTCCCTTAGCGATGGAGCTATCTTTGTCTCTGCATAGGTTTATAAGCGTTTTATTATGAGGGTATACGCAACTCTATTCTGGTGCCTTGGCCTTCGGTAGAATGCAATTTCCAGTCTGCTCCCATTTCTAGAGCGCGTTTTTCCATAATGTTGATACCATTTCCATATAAATTGTGTCCCGTGTCAAAGCCCTTTCCATTGTCACTCAGCTGTATACTGAGATGGTTTGTTTCCAAAAAAACCGCTATAGCAATACGTGTGGCCTTAGCGTGCTCGGCTGCATTGCGAATCCCTTCTTGCAAAATTCGGTATACATGCATACCCGATACCGTATCTAGGCTGTAGTTGTCGGAGATTTTGCCATCGGATTGAAAGCTAAAATCGATGCCCTGAGAAGCAAGATCAGCTTGTTCAACCAATTTAGAAATTCTTATTTGCAAATCTTTCATGGAAATTTGCTCCTTATGTATCGCCCATATGGAATCGTGGAGTTCGGCTATAGTATTTTTTGCATAAGCACTTAGATCTTGTAGCTTGCCGTTGATTTTGATCTTGGGAAAGTGCAATCGAAATCGCAATTTGTCTAGGGCAGATACAATATAGGTCAGTTGAGCGCCTATATTATCGTGTAATTCTCTAGAAATACGCAAGCGTTGGTCTTGTAGTTGGTGCTTGGCTTCCAAAGCAGTCAAGGCATTATTTAGTGCTGTTTCTTGTCGTATTTGGCTGTTTTTAAGCCTGTGGTGTTTGTACATATAATACAACAATACAAGAAACAAAACAGAAAATACCCCAAGGCCATAAAGCCAAAGTTTCTTTTGTTGCAGTTTCAGTTTCTTCTCCGCTATAGAAGTTCGTTGTAGTAGGGTTTCTTTTTCCTTTGCTGCATATCGAAATTTTTTCTGTATTTCGGCGATTTCTTTGGTCTTGTGTGTTTCCAATATTTGTTGCTGTAGCTTGTTTTGCTGTTGCTGATAGTGCAAGACGCTATCTGTGTGCTTTCTATGGGCATGGTACTCCAAGAGAAACGCATAGGCATCGGCTATTTTTTGTTGTGCCATGGTTTTTTTTGCCAAATACAACCCGCGATAGAGCTTGCTCCTAGCTGCTGTTATATCACCATTTCTCAGATCCAATTCTCCGAGATGGAGCAAAACCGAAGCGATGCCGTATACATTTTGTTGTGCTTGGTGCAATTGCAAGGCCTTGTGCAAATATTCCTTGGCAGTGGTCGGTTTGCCCTTTTCTTTTTGGATGCTGCCAAAATGGTTGTATAAAGTGGCAAGCTCAGGCAAAAACTCATAGCTCTCTCCCACATCGATACCCTTTTGGTAATAGGCCAAACTTTTGGAGGTATCTTGTAGATGAAGGTATACATTACCCACATTGGTATACGAATGCACCAAACCCTGGTGATCCTCTAGTTTGGTGCGTATATGGAGTACTGCCAGATGCTCATTTAATGCTTTGCTGTATTGCTTTCGATGATAGTAGATGTTGGCAATATGATTGCGGAGCAAGGCTACATATTGTTTCTGGGGCTTTGCTTGATATATTTCCAGCGCCTTGTGATGATACACCAAGGCCGAATCCATAAGGAATTTGCGTTGAAACCCGATACCCAATTTGTGATATAGTCTGGCCATAGCCAAGCTGTCTTGTTGCTGCAATCGCAAGTATAGTGCATCACGATAGGCAGTCAGAGCCCGATCAAAATCACCCGCTTTATAGTACAGCCCCCCCAAGTCGTTATATGCCTGTGCCAAGCCACTTTGGTTTTGGGTGCGTGTGGCAAGTTTTATAGCCAATCGCCCATATTTCAAAGCCGAATCTTGCGCTATCTTTCCAAAATAATTACACAAATCGCTATAGGTTTGGACCCGCACACTATCCGAAATATCTTCTTGCAACAAGGCCTTTAGACTATCCATTTGTTGTTCTTGTCCTAGCAGCATACTGGGAATACAGCAAAGCAAGCACCACATCCGATTTGGAAGAATAAACTTAAAATACATACCTATTAATGAAAGATTAAGTTACGATTTTTATAGAAAATACGCACAGAAAAAACTATTGTTTTTGCAACTTATTGGTATTTTTGTTCCGTTTGGGCGCTTAGGCTTGAATAATTCCTACCTATAGCTCCTTTGCCGCATCCTATAAGAAGCTAGCTTTGGTTTTTGTGGCAAAATGCCTATCGGGCTCTCACTAGTCGCTTCGTCAAAACCTCCTAAGGTCGGTTTTGGCGAGAGCTCCAACAGGCCGTTCCATCCCTAGCGCAAAAAAACAGCCCATATCAATAGTTAGAAATTACATAGAACGCTACTTTTCGTAAGTATTTCCTACTTCTTTTACATTTTTTTAAAGCTGCATGTTTTGGATAGAATCCCTTACTTCCTGTTTCGTTTGATTATAGGCAGAAGGGAGTTTTCTGGTGATGAAAAACAAAAAGAAAAAAACTCCGATAAGGAAGAAGGATAGGAGGAATACAAAAAGGAATAAACATTTTTGGTAGTAACCTATGGAGATGCTAATACACAGAGATTTTGTTGCTTTACCAGACCAACCTATAATTAACAAGGACCATGTACCAATCGGATCATTTTTTTATTCATAAAGGCGTATTTCACTTCGGACCTTGGGGACTGATCTTATAATTGGCTTTTGAGGCTTACTGGGTTTATTTCTTTTGAGATCGCAATTTCCATTGGATAATAGTATAAAGGCAAAAAAGCTCGATGTGTATAAGAGATTATCCATTAGTTGTTTATAAGATAGAATTACAGGCTTTTGATGAATTTATTATCTCATTTTTTTTGTGGTTTAAATAAATAAAGGAATGCAAAGATAGAAGTATAAGTTTACCAAGAGCATAGGTCTCCAGGAGTTGCTATTTGCGCAATATTGCGATGGTGTAATCTCGTTCTACCCAAATACCTGTTTTGCTTTTTATGGACTCCGATTTGTCAATCATACGTACTACGGTAAAATCGGTTTGTTTTAAAAGTGCTATTAGTTTATCGTTGCTGTATAGTTCAAAGGTATTCGTACTATGCACAAAAGGAAGTTCTTTCATAAATCCTTCTTTTGCAAAGCAAAGAATGCAATGTCCTTCAGGCTTCAATACCCGATAGATTTCGTGTAGATTGCGTAGTGGCTTGTCCCAGAAATAAATAGTATTTACGCAAAGCAGCTGATGAAAAAATCCTTGAGCATAAGGAATATCTATACCGTTGTAGGGTAGGAAAACTGCTTTTCTGTTTTTTATATGGTGAAAATTGATGCGTTTGGCTTCTTTGATCATCGTATCGGATATTTCTAATCCGAAAAAACCTAGTTGCGAGGCCCGTTTGAGTATATAACCGACGTGAGCCCCATTACCATGTCCCAATTCGAGTATGCGGTTTTTACTTTTTATTGGGATGTTCTGAATACTTTCGTAGATCATTCCTTTATTAGATTCACTCAGTAAATCTCCCATTTTTATTCCTTCTTCACCTTTTGGGCAACGCAGTTGATGCGCAATTTCTCTTAGATTTTCTTTTTCTAGAACTTGGTTTACCATGTTGTTATTGTATTTGGTTTTTTTCTAATGTCGCATCCATTTGTAACATAAATTGGGTGCCCAAAATAGCATCTTCAAGCTGTTTTAATCGATCTGGGTCAATTTTAAAACAAACGTCTGCTAGCGTTCCTGTGGTCCAAATTTTACTGCCGTTTTTCCCTTTACAATTTTTGCAATTACATGGTTTGTGCGAATCTCGTACGATTTCTAAAAGATAAATAAGATCTGTTTCGCTGTAAAACACACCAATATTGTCTATAACTAACTGAATTTTATAGGAAAAACCACCGTCTAAAGTTACTTTAAAGGTGGAGGCATAATCGTTTTTGTATAATAATCGCATATAGTTTTTTAATAGAGTAAAAAAAAGGGCGTCTGTTATATAACCTACGCCCTAACTACAAACTAACACAATAAAAATTGTGCTTTAAATATATGAAAGAGTTCTATGTTAGAACGAAGTAATTCCTTCTTTAGACTGGTAAGCATAATTAAAAGTATAGTACTTAGAGTCGTTGGCTGTATCTGCATCTTTGTAATAGCTTAGTATTTCTACTTTAGCATATTTGCCATCATGGGTTTTAATTACCAATATTTTTCCTGCTATAGGCAAAATTTTATGATCTGGGCTTCCGGTGTAATTGTACCAGCCATTGCCACTTCCTGTTGGAATTGCCAAACCAGATTCGCTATCCTGAGCAAACTTGCTCGTATCTACAGAGGTGATTTGGTCCATGGTTCCAGAAGCGATATAGGCAGCACCATCTCCGTTTCTGTCTGGTTCGTCTGTAGTGCCAGCAGAAGAACCACCATTTATAATTACAGTTGTGGCTCTAAAGGCGATATCCCATTCGGTGTCGCTATCCGTAATCTCTCCAGTGGCAAAACTAAATTTGGTAAACTCACCAGATATTGGTGCTCCGTGCCCACCAACTTGTGGCGCGTGTAAATTAGACATTTTGCCACTACTTGCTAAGTCTTTTTTGTACACATTCCACCCGTAGTTTTCGGTATTATCGGCAGCAGGAACAGGCTCCGTTTTCCCTGCTTCCAACGAAGCTACCTTCTTTTTGTATAAAGAAAATTCGGTTTCAGAAATATCTTTAAAAAATAATACATAGTATGTGTCGTTGCTTTCGCGAAAACCGACCCATCGGTTGTCGCTTTTAGAGAAATACTCTTTTTTAATATCGTAAGTAGTGCTAGCAAAACCACCATCTAAAGCATAGGAAATTTTGTCTTGCGCAATGGTATACGTAGCTCTCTGCGGACTGTTTCCTACCGAGAATTCTCTGCTAAAGGTGCCTTCAAAGCTTAAAATATCTCCGCCAGTAACAGGGTCGTCATCACTGTCGCAAGAAGTAAAACCTATAAATAAGGCAATAAGGCTTAATAATTTAATTGTTTTCATAATTTAATTATTTGTGTAATATTTAGAATTGTATGTTGCATGTTACGTACAAGATTCTACCCGGAATATTACTAATGTTTTGTCCGTCGGTAAAATCTGTAAAATTGTCTATACCTAAACCAAGAGTGTATTTTTTATAAAACGTCTTATTTATTGCAAAGTCCAAAATACTATAGCCGTCTACAAACGTATCGTATTGGTCTAGATAACCGTTGCTATTCGAGTCGCGAATACCGTATTTACTTCTATATGTTGCTCTAATGTTGGCGTCTATTCCCCATTTAGGAAAACTGTAAAATATTTTTGCATTGGCACTATGTCTAGATCTATTGTAGAGTCCGAAGTAATCTTCTTTGTTTAGTTGAAACGAGGGGGAACTTACATCTGTTCTAGCAAAAACTTCGCCATTCTCAAACGCATTTTCGGCATCTTTATCTTTGGCATATAGCAATTGATAACCAGCAGAAAGTGTAATATTTTCATTTGGTTTCCAAGAGGCAGTTGCCTCTAATCCTTGGGTGTAAACCTCGTTGAAGTTTTGATAACTAAATACATTCTGTCCATTGGTCTTTCTTGCAATGGCTCGCGTATCAATGAGATCGCTTATATTGTTTCGAAACACATTTACATCTAGTTGTAATTTCGGGAGTGGTTTAAGATGGAATCCTACATTAAAACTTAGCGAGCTTTCTGGGTTTAAATCTCCAGAGAAAGCAGAAATAGGTAGTGTTATATTGGCTATTTGTCCTTCTGCTTCCAATCGGGGAAGTACTTCTGCTACTCTGTTGTATCCGATTACCGTATATCCGGCTGTAGGATTTGTAAAATCGAGATACAACTGTCGAAATGCCGGCGCTTTATAGCCATAGCCTGCAGATGCCTTTAGTGCAATTTTAGTATTAAAATCATATCTAGCAGCAAATTTTGGGCTGAATTGCGATTTGTAAGCATTATGTGCATCGAAACGTGCACCTAGAATGAGGTTTAGTTTTTCCAAAGGCCTACTATCCAATTGTACATAAGCATAAGGAGCATTAAATTCTGGTTTGTTTGTGAAATAGGTGCGATCCAACGTTTCGTGGGTTAAACCAACACCACCAACAAAATTGCTTTTTTTAGATAGTTGATAGGTCATGCGCCATTCGGGCCTAATCATCCATTGGTCGTAATCGCTTTCGCTATAGCGACTTTTATCGGGATTATTTAAAAAATTATCCGCCTGATAACGGGTAGCGTATAAATCTAAGTAGCCACGCCACTTTGCATTAAAATGATGATCTAGTTTAATACGACCATTCCATTCTTTGGTATTTGCTTCTCCCTGCAAACTTTCCGAGGCAATATAGTCGGCAAATTCGTTATAGATTCTATTGTACACCTGTAAAGATGTGTTTTCGTTAAAACGATAATTGGCCTTTAAACTAATAGTATAATTGTAGAACGGATCCACTGTCTGGGTGCTGCTTTCTGGCAGTATAGTATAGCCTTCGGTACAGTATCTATTTACAAAACCACTAATATCAAATTTGTCCTCTTTGTAATGCGCACTTAAATTAAGGTCGTGGGTACTAAAAGTACTAAACCTGTATTTTATATTGCCACCAAAGCCATCGATTGGGTTTTCGGTAATGATATTTATAACTCCAGCCATCGCCTCACTACCATACAAGGAAGAGGAAGCACCTTTTACAATTTCTAATTGCTTAATATTTCCAACCGATATTCGACTAAGGTCGAAAGTGCCAGCAGTTCTACCAACAAGTGGCACCCCATCTATCATAATTAGGGTGTAGTCCGAATCCATACCTTGCATTTGTACACCAACACCATGATCGTTTACCAAAACCAAACCCGTTTGTTCGGTTAAAATTTCGTCCAATCTTTGAGAGTTGATACGCTGTATTTCTTTCTTAGATACAATCTGAGCCGGTAAAGGAATAGAAGACAGTTGCCGCACCGTTCGTGTAGCAGAAACAATAACTTCTTTTAATTGTCTGATTTTTAAAGAGTCTTGTTTTTTAGTTTCTTGTCCGAAAGCAAAACCAACACAAAACAAAAAAAATAAAAAATAAACCTTGAAACCTTTTTTATTTAGACCCATTCTTAATAGATTTGCCGCAAAGATATAAGTTATTTGGAAACGATCTAAATAAAAATAAATTATTTTGAACTTTTTTTTAATACTTTACTTTGGAGGTGTTCTCTTGCTTGGAATTACGAGACTTTCTTTGCTCAAAGGAAAGGTGCTGTTGTATGGTGTGCTGATTCCTAGTCTAATAACTGCAAGCTTTTATAAATTTTCCATTGCGCAAAACAACCAGATGATGGAGTGGCTTCTTAGTCAGCAAAACCTAGTTTCTGGTATCGCTATATTGTTAACATTCGAAGCCATACTTATCGTTTTTTTAACCATAGTGCAAATAAAAAGTTATTACGGACTTCTGCGAAGCAAACTCTGGAAATGGATTTCTCTACTTCCCATGCTGCAATTAGTGTTCTCTATGGTGTTTTTTCAAACTTTTTTAATGCTAAACGTACACGGCTACAACTTGCTAGGTGTTGCTATTGGTTTTTTTATAGTTGTAATGCTACTACTGTGGCTTTTGGCTTTTCTTTTTCAGAAAGGAATTCCAAAGTGGGAGCAACGGGCGGAGATGCAGGCTTTAATAGGATTGTTTCAATTACTCTTAGCCATGTTTTTACCACTCCTAGCTAGGGGGCAAAAGCTTGCCTTTTCTCAAATTACCATCGATTCCTTTTCGATATGCTTCTCCATCGGTATTGTCTTATTGGGTATGGCTATCGGGTTTCAATATTATAATCGCAAAAACAAAAATTATATATGAATAGTATAACCAACATTTTATATTGGATTTCTACAGGTTTACTAATACCTGTAATTGCCTTATTGCTCTTTGGTTTTGTTCGTGCCCTAATGCTGTTAGGAGGTTTTTTTGGCATGTATATCGGTAGGGTTAAAAATGAAAAGCAGCAACAACAATTGATTGCCGAATTGGAAACACAACAAGTCGATACGGGGCAGATAAAGGGAAACAAACTGTTTAATACGCATTTACAACGCATTTTAAACGCCCAAAAACAAGCTGTCGGCATCGAAAAGGTGTTGGCAGATTTCGAAATAGCATCCGAAAAGGAACTTAGTAGTTCCAAATCTTTGGCAAAGCTTGGTCCAATGATTGGACTAATGGGTACGCTCATACCTATGGGGCCAGCTCTTGTTGGTTTGGCCCAAGGAGACATTGCTTCTATGGCGCAAAATATGCAAGTAGCATTTTCAACTACCGTAGTAGGCTTATTTGCAGGCGCAATAGGCTATGTTACCCAGTTGGTAAAACAGCGGTGGTTCGTGGCCGATCTCAACAACTTAGAATATATAGCCAATCTAATACAATCGGACAAGCATACGTAGAGGAAAGTTTTTAAAAAACACTGAAGATGAGGATCCAATGTCTGGAATGGCAAATTTGTTCGATCTGGCAATGGTGTTTGCCGTTGCACTTATGGTAGCATTGGTAACCCGTTTTAATGTATCTGAAATGATATCCGATGAAGATTTTACCCTGGTTAAAAACCCCGGTAAACCCAATATGGAAATTATTAAAAAGAAAGGAAAAACCATAGAAAAATATAAAGGAACCAAAGGGAAATCTTCCAAAGGAAAAGGCCGTAAAGTAGGAACTGCTTACCAACTAGAGAATGGAGAGATTATTTACATACCAGAAGATAAATAGTATCATAATGAAAAAACTAATTTTTACAATTGTAGCTATAGCCTTAATTGTATTAGGGCTATATACATTCTATACCACCCAGATTACCACTATTGGGTTGGTAAATTTTAGAGATGCACAAATGGCAGAAATTGCCAAATCTAACGACAATAAGTTTATTAAGACAGTGCAAATAGATCCGGAAACAAGCGATTTTTCCGAGCTGGTAGATATGCCCGTTATTTATCTATTTCATATTAGTATTCTAAGTCCAGAACAAAAAGAAAATATTAAAAAGGCTATGGATGGCGGCAGCAAGGTGCATGTACTTATGGCTACCAGTAAGGAAAACGATTTTAGTAATATTACAGGAGAAGACCTAAAATATATTAAAGACTGTTTCGACAACAATGGGGTTGAAAACACCAAGCGTTGGCTCAATTATTCCAGAAAAGTTTTGCATCAAAAATCCTGGTTTACCACCGAGGTAACTCCTGCTAAAATCTTTCCAAAAGATGTATGCTATCGCATAGGTACAAACGACTACTTCGAAGAAGTTTCCGAGTATTGGAATTATTATAAAGAAAACGGTTGGTACAAAAACAATAGACCAACTATTGTTTTAATGAGTGCTAACAATGGTCCGCAATCGCAGTTTCGTTCATATTTAGACGAAATGATATTAGAGCTAGAACGGCGAGAATTTAATGTGGTTTGCTTGGCTGGTCGCAAAAAGAAACTAGAAAATTTAAAAGCCTTAAATCCGCAAATGGTTATTGCTTTTCCGCATGGCAGATTGGCAAAAGGAGATACCAGTGTAGATTGGTTAAAGAAAAACAACATATTGTATCTCACGCCTCAGTTGGTATATCAGAAAGAAAAGGAGTGGTTAGAAGACCAGCAAGGAATATCCGGAGGTATTATGGGGCAAAATATTGTGGTACCAGAGTTAGATGGTGCCATACAGCCTTTTGCTATTGCAGCCCAGTATGTTACCCAGGAGGGCTACCATACTTTTAAACCAATTCCTGGGCGTATCGAGCGATTTTGCGAAACAGCAACTCGTTGGTTGTCTTTACGAAACAAAGCCAATGCCGAAAAAAAACTAGTCATATACTACTACAAAGGTGCAGGGAAGAACGCCCTAGTAGCTGGTGGATTAGAAGTAGGGCAGTCTATTTATAGTTTGCTTCAGAAACTAAAAGCAGCTGGATACGACTTGGGTAATTTAGCAGATTACGAATCTTTTATAGCGCGCATACAAAAAGAAGGTCCTTTATTGGGAGACTATGCCAAAGGCACCTTCGAGACTTTCTTAGAAGAAGGCAAGCCAGCTATGGTGCCTACCCAGGATTATGTGTCTTGGTGCAAAAGCGAGTTAGATCCAAAAAGCTACGAAGAAGTAGTGGCTACCTATGGCCCAGCACCGGGAGATTATTTAAGCACTACCAAAGACAACTCTAGCTATCTTGCTATACCAAGGGTACAATTTGGAAATGTGGTATTAATGCCTGTGTTGCCAGCTGCTTTTGGAGAAAGCGAATTTAAGTTAGTACACGGGGTAAAAAAAGCACCACCACATGCATATATTGCCTCTTATTTGTGGGCAAGAAAAGGTTTTAAAGCAGATGTGGTTGCACATTTTGGGGCACATGGCTCTGTAGAATTTACACCCTGGAAACAGTTAGTGTTGTCTTTGCAAGATTGGCCAGAATCTCTTATAACACCAGTACCGCATTTGTATATTTATTCTATAGATAATATTGGCGAGGCTATGATGGCAAAAAGAAGAACGTACGCCACCATGATTTCTCATCTTACCCCACCATATTCCGATGCCGAACTCTATGGAGAGTTGCAAGAAATAGCAGAAGTGCTGCACAAATACGATGGCATTCAAGAGGGCGCATTAAAACAGACATATAGAAGAAAAATACTATCGGTAATCGATTCCTTGCATCTAGAAAAGGATATGGGTTTAACCAAAGAAGAAATAGCCGATTTAAACAACGAAACCGTTGCTCGAATACACCATTATTTGCACGAAGTGGAAGAAGAGAAAATTACTATGGGCTTGCATACTTTTGGTGTAAATCAGACCAAAGAGGAGCAAGTAGAAACAGTGCGTATGATGGCAATAGACCCCATAGCCAGCGCTTTAAAAGAATTAGACACCTACAAGAACAAGAAGCGTAAACATTGGCACCACCACCATCATCAGGTACGTCGTTTGGAAGATATAGACCCTACGGATTTTACCGCACAAGCAAGTTTTATGATTCAGCAAATATTGGCAGGAAAAACTACCCCGCAAGCCATGTTTGGAAAGGAAAACACCAATTTGCTAAAACAAATGCAAAATGAATACGGTGCATTAGAGAAAACAGCCATATCCGAATACTATGGTGGAAGCTATGCCCGCAAAAAAACAGCTGCGCAAGACAAGAAATCTACTGCCAAAAAAGCAATGGTATACGATTCAAAAACACATAAAATGGTACCTAAGTCTAGTGGACAATCGGAGCAATTAGATGTAGAGCAGGCAAAGAAAATAATGGTGCATTTGGCGGCAAGTAGAAAAACAGCCAAAGCCTTAGCATATTTACAAACAAAGGATGGATTTAAAGAGCTTAGTGGTCTATTAGACAAGAAAAGTCTTAAGCAGTTTAAAACTGCTGCAAGTTTCAACAAAAAAGTAACTTGGAAAGTAGCTGTTTTCGAGAACCAGTCTTTTGTAAAATTTCTACAATTTGTTCAAGATAGCGTAAGTAGAGCGCAGGTATTTGCCAGTTTGGAAAATAAAGAAACCAAAGACAAAATTACTTCCTACAGAAACAAGTTAGATGCTTATATCCTAAAAAAAGCAAGTGAAAAACCAAGGATGAATTCCTTGTTAACGGCTTATAGAACCGAAACTGAAAAATGGCGTAAGCAACTACAAAAATACAATCGTGTAGAGGCAAAAGAGCTTCATAGTCAGCTTAAATACTATGGCAACAACAAAGAAGCTATTGTTGCCAATGCGGGAGATGAGGGCGATATTGCGGTTATTAAACAATTGCTTTCCAGCAATGCGGCAACGGAGACTTTGGAGACCAAATTACAATTGGTAAAAAACCGTATAGAGAAAGAAACCCAAAGAGAGAAAAACATATTTGCTGCCCTATTGCAGCTCAAAAGCAGTCTTTGGGACATACACCATTACAAAGAAGGTATTGGAATATCTCCAACCTTAGAATTGGATGCATTTGTCAAAGGTATGGATGGTGGATATATAGCGCCTTCTTCTGGTGGAGATCCCGTTTCTAATCCACTGTCTGTACCAACTGGCAAAAATTTATATGCGATAAACGAGCAGGTAACGCCAACAAAAGAAGCCTACGAAACAGGGCAGCTTTTAGCAGAACAAATTCTTCAGAAACATATTGCCAAGCATGGCGAGTTTCCCAAGAAAATAGCGTACTCCTTATGGGGAGGAGAGTTTATTAGAAACCAAGGGATGAATATCGGACAAATATTTTATATGCTTGGAGTAGAGCCAGTGCGCAACCATTACGGTAGGGTACACGATGTAAAACTCATTCCTATCGAAAAACTAAAACGACCACGTATAGATGTATTGGTGCAAACCTCGGGTCAGTTTAGAGATCTGGCCGCTTCGAGAATAGATCTCATAAATAAGGCGGTAAAGTTGGCGGCCGAGGCCGAGGACGACCAGGCGTATAAGAATTATGTAAAAGAAGGAGTACTCTTGGCAGAGGCCCAGCTCAAAGAAAAAGGATTTACCCCAGAAGAAGCCCAGCGTTTTTCTACCGCTCGTGTGTTTGGCGGATTAAACGGAAACTACGGAACCGCTATTATGGGCTTGGTAGAGCAAGGAGACAAATGGGAAACAGAGCAAGATATAGCAGCTACCTATATAAACAATATGGGAGCAATTTATGGAAGCGATAATTGGGCTTTTTACAAAAAAGGCATGTTCGAAACCATGATGTCTAATACCGAAATTGTAGTGCACCCTAGGTCTTCTAACGATACAGGACCAATATCTCTAGACCACGTATACGAGTTTATGGGCGGACTAACCGCTAGTATACGGGTAACCACAGGAAAAGACCCAGATGGGTATTTTAACGATTATAGAAACAGATACAATCCAAAAGCACAAACCCTTAAAGAAGCCATTTGGACCGAGACCCGAACCAATTTGTTTAACCCAAAGTTTATTAAAGCACAAATGCAAGAAGGAGAAACCGCTGCAGAGAATTTTGCAGAGAGTTTCCGCGACACCTATGGGTGGAATGTAATGAAGCCAGCTGCTATAGATAAAGAAATTTGGGAAGGCTATTACGATATTTATGTAAAAGACAAAAAGAACTACGGCACCTTAGAGTTTTTTAAAAGCACCAATCCCTATGCTTTGCAAGAGATGACGGCAGTAATGCTAGAAACCATTCGCAAAGGGTATTGGCAACCCACGCAGGCGGTTACCAAAGACATCGCCAATTTACATGCAAACCTAATTGCAGAACACCAAGCCGGATGCAGTGGTTTTGTTTGCGACAACTCCAAGCTTCGTGAAATGATAGCTGCTCTTTTAGAAGACGATATGCAAGCCAAGTACCAAGATGCTATAGATGCAGTTAAAACGGGTGCCACAAAAGAAAATGCCAATAAAGAGGGAATGGTATTAGAAAAAGAAGTAGTACAAAAAGAACCAATAGTTCAGGTACTAAAAGACAATTTAAACACCATACTATTATTGGTGCTACTTATTGGGGGCGCCATTACTTGGGGTGTGATTAAAAGAAAAAGAGAGCAGGAATAAAAAATAAAAAACCATTAAAAACAAGCAGGAAAATCACTTTAATTAAATCCTAGCTCAAGACCGTTGCAACACGATTTTCCCGTTTAGTTAGTTCGTTAGTTTTGTATCCCTTTGCAACGGTCTAAACTAGTTTTTTAGGCTGTCTCCATTTTGGTTAGAGGAGGCAGTCTTTTTGTTCTGAAATAGAAAGGAAAAAAGGCTGTTTATTGGGGTGGTTATTTTAAAATGCCCTTAAAAGAAACCGATGATTTTTTTCTTTATAGCTAAATGAATATAAAATGCCATAGTAGATTTTAAAAGTAAAAAGGCAAAGTTCCAGACAAAAAATTGAACCATAAAAATTTATTTTTTTACGCAAAATATGCCTGGTATTTTATGAGGATATAGCTATATTTATGCATAAAATTCGTTTTAAAACAAAAAGCAGTATTTACTGAGGCAAACCATCCTAGTAGCCAATAAAAACAAACACAGAAGAACGATGCGTATTTTTAAAAAGAAAAGAAATTCGAGCAGTAATATTATAGTAGAATCCCATACCAATCAGATAAAAATAAATGGCAGAGAAGTATCGTTTCCAATAGATTATGATACACTTGTCGAAATTTTTGGAAAACCTTCAAGAGAAGAACACGATGTAGTCTGGCAAGTAATTTGGGACAAATTAGGTATTTACACAGAATATGCAACCTCGGATGCCATTTTTTATATACGATTTCTACTATCCAACAAGCATCAGCTAAAATATTTTCCAAAAAAGTTTTTTTGCGGACAAATAAAAGTAGACAACCAAGAAGTAACCCAAGAAAATTTTAAAGAAATAAAGCTAAAAAAGTACGAAGTAAGTAAGAATACTTACGAGGGAGAAGCACAACCTTATACCATTTCTATAGGTCTAAATTTCTTTTATACTGTAGATGTACCAAAAGATAAATATGTAATAAAACAGCCAAAGGAAGACGTACTAGAATTTAAAGATTTTGGATTCAAGCTGTCCATTATTCAAGAATTAATGTATAACCAAGAGCTTTTAGAACCAAAATTCGATCTGTATGAGTTTGTAGACTGGTACAGCAAAAGAAGCATAAACTTAGAAGAAGAAGGCTACGAGCCAATACCAGAAGTAACCCAGTATTTTAAAGATTTACAAATTCCCAAGAAATTGGCATCGGAGATCACCCAAATCTATCAAGACGGAGGAAATCAAGTTTATATGCAACTCTTGCGATTTGGAGAAGGAGGGGAAGACTATTGGGATATAGAAAACACAGCAGATGCAAAACAATTTCCAAACCTAAAAAAAGCCGTATTATGTTATGCAAAAGAAAACGTAATAGACGAGTTAAACAATATGGGAATACAAGCAGAATGGCTATAATACTAGTTATAAATGTCGCAACTTGTGAGCGCACAATTTTTAGGGGCGCAATTCATTGCGCCCCTAAAAATTGTGTAACAAACTAAAAACAATTAAGTCTTTTAAAAAAAAGCAAAATCTATGCGTAACAAACTATTTAAAATAGGTATCCTACTCGTACTACTTACCAAAATAGGATATTCCCAAAATGTAGAATCTAAAATAGATAACCTGTACCAAGTAAAAGAGGGCGAACCAGGTTTTTCCATAGCAGTATATCAGGGCAATAAAATTATTTTAGAAAAACAATACGGAAGCGCAAACCTCGATTATAACATTCCTATAACACCCAAAACACTTTTCGATGTAGGTTCCATTGCCAAACAATTTACCGCATTAGCCATACTTTTATTAGAAGAACAAGGTAAATTATCTATAAAAGAGCCAGCGTATACCTATATACAAAACCTACCTCGTTACCAAAAAGGAGACCCAACTATAGAGCAGTTACTTAACCAAACAAGTGGTATACGAGAAGTAGACCTTATAGCAGGAATAGCCGATTTCAATATGCAAGATATGCTAAGTCAGTCTCAAATGCTAAATTTTATCACCAAAGTAAAAACCCTAAATTTTGCACCAGGAGATTACTTTCAGTACACCAATACAAATTATGTGTTGCTTGCAGAAATTGTTGCCAATGCTTCTGGAAAATCCTTTGCCGATTTTTTGCATGAAGATGTTTTTAAACCATTTAAAATGGAAAATACCATTAAGAAAACAAGCACCTATTCCATTATAAAAAATAGAGCCATTGGTTATAAAGAAGACCAAGGTCAATTTTATAAAGCACATCTACATGCATTTATTTACAACGGAGACGGGCAAGTGCTAACCACAGCAAGAGATATGTTTAAATGGCATATGGGGTTAAAAAAAATAAAAGAGCAGTATCCTAGGCTCTATAAAAAAATGCACACCAAGGCAAGGTTAAATAACGGCTCAAAAGTGAATTACGGATTAGGCGTTGAGTTTGAAACGCACAACGGATACCAAGCAATGGGATTTGATGGAATGATAATAGGTGGCTTTGTTTCAAAGTATCTTTATTTTCCCGAATTAGACATGGCCTTTTTTACAACGCAAAACACCTTTGAAGAAGATTTTGAAGACCGATTTTTTCAATTGGTAGATGTATACATTGCACAAAAAAACAGTTCTAAACACACACAAGAAACCAAACCACAAAAAGAAGTGCATCTTTCAAGAAAAGAATTAAAGCAATATGAAGGCAATTATTTATTTATAGGCAGCGATGATGAAGACAGAAAATTAAACACCATAAAACTTATAGACAACAATTTAGCTGTACTTACCTTAGATGGCGAGGTAATTACAAAATTAAAATCACTGGGAAATCATCGGTTTCTATTCAACGATAAGCGGGTAGAATTTGATATAAAATCAGACAGAAAAAACTACAAATATTATGATTCTGATAACCAGTTACCTTGGTTATTTCAAACCTATACTCCTTACCAATATATAAAAGAGGAGTTAAAAGAATTTGAAGGGCAGTATTTTAACGCAGATTTGCAAATAAGCAAAAAAATAAAGTTACACCAAGGCAAACTATATTTCTACTATAGAAATGGCGCTTGGAAAGATGAAATGGCACCTTTATCCAAAGACATATTCGATATTTCATTTAAACCCATTGTCTTTAAAAGAGATAAAAACCAACAGATTACAGGTTTGGAAATAATGGGGATCTTGTTTAAAAAAATATAAATTCCATATCCCTGAAAAAATAAAAAGTTAGGATTTCTTAGGTTGAGCGTGCTTTGGTTGCGCCCCAACAAATTTTGAAACCAGAAACGACATTACACAAACTCATATCCTTTTAAGATGCTGGCACGTGGGTCGTTCTCTTCCAATTCGGCAAGAAGCAGGTTATGGACTTTACTACAAAGTACCATAAGCTTTTTACTGCTGGTGGTAACCTTACTTAAATTTTGCTTATACACCTCCTTAGCGACCTTTACTTTTTTGTTTAGGGCAACCAATTCTTGGTACAATTTGCCAAGACGTGGCAGTTTAATGTTTTTGTTGTTTGGGATATAAATCGTACCAAGATTATCCAATAGCCCCATAATATACTCTAGGATAGCCAAGCGGTTAGTGTAGGTGCCACCATGTTGGATAAATTTGCCTAATGCAGCCATTGCCTCGGGGTCTGCGGCCAACCTAGTTTCTTCCTCTTTGCGCAGCTTGTTTTTTCCGCTATTGCGGGTAACCCGTATGAGCACAGCTACCAAATCTATAGTAGCTTGTGGCACCCCTTTTTTGTTTTTTATATAGCCACTTACCCTGGTAAGGCATTTGTTTAATCCGTCTGCATCTTCGGTATATCGTTTTGCCCTTAGGGCCACTAAGCTTTGTTTCGTGCTCTTGGTAATTATTTGTTTGTGAATTAATTGCTCGCAGCTGGCAAATAAATCGGTCAGCTCTTTTACCGTAGATGCTTCAGTTTTTTTAAAATCCGGAAACTTCTCCATAGTCACTAAAAATTTTTGGGCTTTCTCTATACGGTTTTCCAATTTTGTCGTAGTGTTGTTTCGCTTTTTCTTTTTTGTATTACTGTTGTTTCCTAATGCCATTTTGTGATGAATTATTCCCGATATCGGGAGCTTGCATCAAAAAATAGTAAGAAAATTCCTTCTATATAATATTTTTGTTGTGAAAGTGCGCTATAGTGTTGTAAAAGAAAGGTTTGTGTTTTTTTGTGCAACTTGCTCATGCACAAAACAAGATGTAGAGAGGGCATTTATAATGCGGTTTATACCCACAAGATATGGTAAGCGCATTCAAGAGTTTGGAATGGGTGTTTATAAGGGGCTTGGTGGGGTTACAAGGTTTTTTTTGAGTAGAGGCGTATAGCAATACGCCCCTACATTACTATAGTTTTTTGGTTTGCGCGCAGGTTTCGCACCTGCCTCCTCAAACCCAAAAAAGTCGACAACACCTGCTTGCCTTAAGCATACTTACGCTGTATAAAATCGCGCACTTCTTGTTCCATTTGTTTGTAGGTGGCACGGTGTTTTCTGGTCATGATAAACAAAAACACAAAGCCACCGATGAGGAAAAAGGAGAGAAGTAATACAAAAGGAATAAAGAACTTTAGGTTTAGCATATTTAAATTGCCCAAGCAAGGAAATTTACGGTCTTTAATAGGGCCTACCAGTACTTGGCAAGGGCCATGTACCAAACGAATCATTTTTTTATTCATAAAGGCGTGTTTCACCTCCCAATGAGGGAATTGCAATTGGAGGTCGTTTTTAAGGGTTTCTGGGTTTATTTCTTTTGAGATTGCAATTTCCATAGAGTTAAAAGTTTAAGGCGAATAGGCTTGGTTTGTAAATAGCGCTGCATCGCCAGTTGTTGTTTATAAGGCTAATATATAGGCTGTTGGTTGATTTGTTATCCAGTTTTTCTTGTAGTGGAGAAAAATATAGGAATTCATAGAGTGCATGCGGGATAGCAATGGCAGCTTTTTGCAAGACAGGTGTAGCTGCACTTGGGTAAGGAGGCGACCTTGGGAGCCCCCGCAGCCCTAGTAAAGCTGGCCTGGCAGGCAAAAACTATAATGAATAGCCCGATTACATGCCCAAAAAAGAAGGAAAAGAAGAGGAATACTTATCTTTATGGTTAATATTTAGTCCAGCCTATGAAAATAAAAAGAGAGAAGATAGCCGCCATAATTACCCAGCTCGATACCTGGGCAACTAGTATGCAGATCGAGGAGGGAAAACAGCAAGAAGCTTTACAGAAAATTCATCCATCATACAGAAATAGCGCTGCTAATCTTATACATTATGCTGCTTTTAGACAGTTTGATTTGCGCAACTGCCAAAAGAAATTGCGCAATTTGGGTCTTACCCGTTTTGCCAATGCAGAGGGGCATATTTTGGCCAGTGTACAAAACACCAATTTTTTATTAAAGCGGGTATTGGATGCGGAAGCTTACCCTTTGCCAAAGTCCAATTTATCTATAAAAAAAGGTCGGCGCACCCTTACCAAAAACACCAAGTCGTTATTGGGCTACAGGTCTAAGGGGAGGCGGGTACGCATTATGGTAACCATGCCAAACGAGGCGGCTTACGACTACGATTTGGTATTGCGCATGGTGCAAGAAGGCATGAATGTGGCTCGAATAAACTGTGCCCATGACGATGCGGAAGTCTGGGAGAAGATTATTGCCCAAGTGCGCAAGGCTGGTAAAGCAGTAGGTCGACAAATAAAAATTGCTATGGACTTAGCTGGGCCAAAAATACGCACTGGCCGTATAGCACCAGGGCCTAAAGTAAAGAAGTTTAAACCCGAGAGAGACGTTATAGGTCAGATTGTAAAACCAGCGCAGCTATTGTTGGTGCCAGCCTTAGACAAATTTTCTCCAGAAAACGCACTACCAATTGCCCCTGCGGGTTTAGAGCAGCTAAAAATGGGAGATCGGTTTCGGTTTGAAGATGCCAGGGGGAAGATTCGGCAGCTAAAAATAATAGACAGCAATGCCTACGGCATAGTGGCACATGCCTATGAGACTAGCTATATAGCTACGGGCATGCAGTTGCAGCATACGCAAGATGATTTTGTATTGGAAGTAGGAGACATGCCCCCCGTAGAGCAGGCACTAATGTTGCGCAAAGGCGATGTGTTTACCATTACCAAAGAAGCTATAGATGGCAAGCCGGCTATTATAAACGAGGATGGGGAGTTGGAGTTTCCTGCGCAAATTTCGTGTCAGTTGCCAGAGGTGTTTACCCATATACAAGAAGGGCAAACCATACTGTTTGACGATGGTAAGATAGAAGGCCAGATACAAAACCTAAAGTCGGATAGTTTTGCGGTAAAGGTGCTAATGGCCAAAGAACAAGGCAGTAAGTTAAAGGCTGAAAAAGGGATTAATTTCCCCGATACCAACTTGGGTATTAGTGGACTTACACAAAAAGATAAAGAAGATTTACCCTTTGTGGCCAAACATGCCGATATGGTTAATTTTTCTTTTGTAAATACACCCGAAGATGTAACGGAATTATACAGCGAACTCACCGATCTGGGGGCATTGGACAAACTGGGGGTGATTTTAAAAATAGAAACCAAAACCGCAGTAGCCAATTTAAAAGACATTTTGCTTACCGCCATGCAATCTAGTCAAGTAGGGGTAATGATAGCGCGTGGCGACTTAGCCGTAGAAACCGGTTGGGACAATATTGGTAGGATACAAGAAGACATTTTGGTATTGTGTGCTGCGGCACATATACCCGTGGTATGGGCTACACAGGTGCTAGAGAATTTGGCAAAGAAAGGCTTGCCATCGCGCTCGGAAATCACCGATGCCACAGCAGCCTTACATGCCGAGTGCATCATGCTAAACAAAGGCCCGTATATACATAGAGCCATAGGTTTACTACACACCATTTTGTCTAAAAACGAAGCCAATCACGAGAAAAAAGAAGTCATGTTGCCCAAACTACCTTAGGGAGGAAGCGTATTAGTTTTGTACAGCAATAGCCAACAACCCATAATCCTAATAAAGTGGTTTTGGGCGGCTGGCCAAAAGATGCCAGTACAAACCAAGAGCGCCTTGCTTGGCCACCAGGCTCTCACTAGTCGCTTTTTTTTTGCATAAAAAAGAGCTCCAATAACCCCTATTGCATAGGACCGTTCCATCCCTGCCGCGGAAACAGACTTGGTTAAAATAGCAGGGAAGCGCTTTATTTAAAAGGGAGGTTTAAAACAAGGGGTGTACGTGCAGAAACCCTAAAATGTTTTATAGCAGTCTTATAAAAGTGTTTAATTTGGCTATATATGATTGCTTTATACGCAAGCTTACCCATATTTTTCCTCTGCCTCTTGTTTGCTAAGGTATTTGGCGTCTATTAATCCAGTATCGGGAGATATTGGCTTCGGATCTATGCGAATTCCAGGTGTGGCTTTACCACTTATGCCTTCTACGTTTACATTTAATAGAAATACATCCGAGTTCATGGTGTTAAACCAATGAATGTTCGATTTTTCGGAAGAGATGCTAGACCAATCGCCTACCGTTTGGTGCTGGTCTGTAAGTGGGCGAATAAGTAGTCCGTCTGCATTGGTCTCAACCCGATCGTAACTGCGTACCCGAACATTCCCAGAGAGCACAATAGAAGTACTGCCCATATTTTCGTGTGCATGTGGCGGAACGTTATGGCCATTAGATATACCTATAAGTTTGGTGTGTATTTTTTGGTTCCCTTTTTCGTACAATAGCGGAGTTTGTACCTCGTAATGCGATCTTCCTTTTTTGGTAAAATCGTAATGCTTGGCTACTTTCTCAAAATCAATTAAAGTAAGAAGATCTTGTATGGTATCTTTTTTCCAGTGCCTTTTCATAAGCTTATCGAAATAATAGATCCATTCTTCACCCGATACATGTCCTTGGAGAAATGTTTTGGTAAGTTTGTCTAGTTCTGCAAACAGTATGTTTAGATCCGAGGTAGGACTACGTTTCCAAAAATCGGTATGTTGTGCATAGGTAAATGTAGACGATAGGGCCAAAACCGCCAAGGCCTGACCAAAGAACTTTCTTCTGCTGTTGTTGTTTTCCATATCTTTTAGGTTTATACCGCAAATTTCGGATATAACCCCCCAGATGTATGGCACAATATGGTGTAAGAAGTGTACTTTTGGGAGGTGGTGTTTATTACAGTAATTTCAAACAATAACTGGTATTATTTAGACATAGTATTACATATCAACCTAAAAGCCTCCGGGGTTTGCTGGGTATTTTTCTTAAAAAACTTGTGAAAATAAGAAGGATCGTTAAAGTTAAAATCGTAAGCTATTTCACGTATGCTTTTGTTGGTATACAATAATTCTCTTTTTATTTCGGTGAGCAGTCTTTTTTTTATGAGGTTCGAAATAGATGTTTTGGTATTCTCGTTTAGTATGGTGTTCAGATGTCTAACCGATAGGTGTAATTGGTTAGCATAGAAAGAAACCGATCTGGTTTCTTTGTAGTTTTGTTCAATGAGGTCTTCTAGCTTTTTTAATAAGGCAAATTTGCTTCCAGCCCAATGTTCTATGGTTTGTGGCGATGCTTTATACAAGCGTCCTATCTCTATTACCAATGCTTGCAGGTATACTTGAATAAGTTCGTTTTTGTGTAATAGATCGTTGGAAAACTCCTTATAAAGCTTTTCCATCAAAAGAGCAATTATAGAATTTTTTTGCAAGTCGCAATACAGGGCTGGAGAATTAAAAGAGTAATTAAAAAAAGGCAGGTCTCCAAAGGCCAGAAGTTCTTTTTTAAAGTACATTACAAAACCCTTGGCGCCTCTAATAGAAAAAGAGTGAACCTGACCTGGCGATAGAAAAAACAAAGCACCTGGTTTCACTTTGTAGTCTACAAAATCTATGGTATGCGTGCCTTCTCCGTGGCTGAGGTATTTTATAAAATAGCTATCGTGGCTATGGGGCAAACTACTGTGTAAGTTATTTGGGTGGTGTTGTAAGTCCCCAAAATACTTCATACCAAAATCCAATACTAATGGATTGTTGAATTTGGCACAAAGGGTATGTATTTTAATTTGCTCTGTCACAATACAAAAATAAGATATAGAATAAGATGTTTTGCTAGTGTAGCGTATTTTTTTAAATGGAGGACATTTATATGGTATCTAAGCAGAAATGTGTCAATGTATTTTGAAAAACCAGTAGTAACACAATTTTTTATCTACCGCATTAGCCAAGCTTGGCACAAAACTTGCATCACTTGCTAAAACTAAAAACCTAACCACCTATGCGAAGATTGTTTCTCTATTTCTTTCTGCTTTTCGGATTATTCTCTTGCAAATCCATACTAGTAAACAAAGCTTTGAAAAGAATGCATGCTTTCGACACCCAAGTGCGGTTAATTCCGTTGGAAGTAACAGACAAAGAAGTCCTCTTTTTACCCATGCACCATATTGGGCGTCCGCTGTTTTATAAGCAAGTAGGCAAAACCTTAGATTCCTTGCAAAAACAAGGCTTTGTAGTGTATTATGAAGGGGTACATCCCAATAACAACCTATCTAAAGAGGCGCAAGACACCAACGATCGCAAGTTGCGTAGAATGCTAGGCGTATCGCTCAACATTCCCTATTACGATACGGTGCAAAAAGTGCTTTTGGGCAGGTATAAGTACAAGGGCAGACACTTGCTCACCAACCAGCCCAAAGTCTCCAAAATGGGCGTAGATTCTCTACAGGCAGTAGCGGCAGATGTTAGCGTACAACAACTAGTAGACAAGTACGAAAAAGAGCACGGAGCCATAGAATTAGACAGTTGCGATATAGCAACACCCCTTACCCAGTTTAGCTATCCCTGTTACCAGGGCAGTACCAGCAAAACAGAATTTAGAAAAACCTATGTGGTTGGCTATCGCAATACCATATTAAAAGAGTTTATCGCACAGAGCAAGAGCAACAAGATAGTACTGCTTTACGGCAGTGGGCATTTAGAAGATTTAAAGCAGCAACTTGCCAACAACTAGTAGAAAGTTGTTTTGGGCGGCTGTACGGGCGCAATCCGAACGCCCCCAACCCAAGAAACGTACGCTTGCAATCCGTTTGGGCGCAATCCGTATGGGCGCAATTCATTGCGCCCCTTAATCCTTGCGCCCCCCCTTTTGCGTCCCTCAAAAAACCTTGCCCACGTAATAAAAACAAACTATTTTTGCGCCTTTTTAAAAAAAAATTAAATGAAGATGAACAAGAAGACAATAACACTGGTTTTAGCATTGGTTATTACAACAGCTATTTGTTTTACCGCATGTGGTAATAACGACGACAATCCATCAGAACCAGCAGATCCAACAAATATTGCACAACCAGATCCCGTGGCTCCAGACGATACTTTTTCTGGCACTATAGGTTTTTGGGATTTTGTCCAGAACGGAACAAATGCCGTTGGTAAAGGCATACCAGGCAGAAGTGGCAATTGGTTTATTCATGGAGTAGGATTCCATTATAACCAAGACGGTCTTGTGATAGACAAAACAGCTACGCCCAACGATTTCGAAAAAAACAGAGTACAACTCATAAATGCCAAACAAGGCGGATTAGCGCAGCAACGTTATTTTTCTGGTGCAATTAAATTTAAGATCATCCAAGATCCAAACGAAGCTCTCACCTATACATTGCTTTCATTTGGACTTAACCCAAGGTTTTTAGACTTAATGGTTTGGAACGGTAAGATAAGCATGAGAACCAAAAACAGCAATATTGTAAAAGACACCAATATCGAAGTAAAAGCCAATGTTTGGAATGTTTTATATTACAGATACGAAGGCTTCACCCCCCCTATTGGCGACAATAATTTCTACGTACAACTAAACAACGGCCCAGAAACCACTATAAATCTCGAAACATTTAGCATAGATAATTATGCCGGTAACAACAACAATATAAACATCGGTTTCTCCAGTGCAGGCACGTATCCTTTTAAAGGAAACATCGACTGGATAATTTTAGGTCTCGGCAGAATGACACCAGCAAATGCCCAATACCTTGTCCAAGATTTTAAAAATTAAACCATTTCGAACTAGAAACGGTATTCAGGGTTTGGGCCATGTTTTTTTAGATCCAATCTCACTATGCCTAAAGCTTTTGCGCAAATAATTTGTATCAAACTTACGTAGAATAGCACACCTTGTAAGAGAGCGAATAGATGTAAACAATGCACCTACAACAGCAGTAAAGCACACTATTGCCAATTGAGGATATTTCGCTGTATCAAAGCACATTTAAAAAAGAAAGATTTTACCTACAAAAATATGTAGTCAAGCGATTTAGAAACGCAGTTCCAAAGACACCAAATCCCGGCTTATAAAAATTGGAAGGATTTTGGGTTGCTAGCCGGTATAAAAAGTCCACAAAGCAATGTTCCATTTCGGCTACATTTATGGCGTATAATTGGGGTAAAAAATTATAGATAAAAAAATAAATTGTTCTTTTTTTACCGATTTTTTTTGGTCACAAAAAGTCGTCTTAGCCTAGGTTTTTAAAGAAACTAGCCGATTTTTTTGGAGGCGAGAACTGCTTTTGTATGTTTTTTTGAGGAATTTTTATTTTGCGCATAATACACTGTAGGTCAAACAAGTATTTGTTTCTGTTAATAACCGTGTTGAGAAATATATAACGGTCTACGTCGGGTAAGTTTAAAAAATTGGGAATTTTACATTTCTATTTTTTAGAACACTTCCAAATTCAATTTGTATGCAGATCACACATATCGTTAAAAGAAATTTTAGCACCAAACCCTTCGACAGGGAGAAGATCGCTCGGGCCATATTTAAGGCCATGAAAGCGGTGGAGCACGGCAGTACAGAGGATGCCGAAAATATTTCCAATAAAGTGCATGAAATTTTGCTAGAGAGAAAGCAAAAAGACGCCCAGTACATTCCTACAGTGGAGGAGGTGCAAGATGTGGTGGAAGATCAGCTGATGGAGAGTGCTTTTCATGGCGCTGCCAAGGCCTATATCATCTATCGCAATAGGCGTGCGCAGATGCGGGAGACCAATATTTTTGAGAAGCGCATCAATTTGAAGCCTTATGAGTATCCGGAACTTTACGAGTATGTATCTGCCATACGTCATTCTTATTGGATACATACCGAGTTTAACTTTACCAGCGATATACAAGATTTCAAATCGAGGTTGACCCAAGTAGAGAAGAGTGCGATAAAGAATACCATGCTTGCCATATCTCAGATAGAGGTAGCGGTAAAGACCTTTTGGGGCGATATTTACCATCGTATGCCCAAGCCAGAGATTGGTTCGGTAGGCTCTACCTTTGCCGAGAGTGAGGTACGACATCACGATGCCTACTCGCATTTGTTGGAGATATTGGGGCTGAATGAGGAGTTTGAGAATTTGAAAAAGAAGCCTGTTATCATGAAGCGGGTGCAGTATTTGGAAGGTGCTTTAAAGAATGCCAAAAGCGATAGCAACAAAGAATATGCAGAATCGATATTGCTTTTCTCTTTGTTTATAGAGCATGTGTCTTTGTTTTCTCAGTTTTTGATCATCATGGCCTTCAATAAGCACAAAAACATGCTGAAGGGCATATCCAATGTGGTAGAGGCAACCTCTAAGGAGGAGCAGATACACGGTGATTTTGGTATCGATATCATTGCCATTATCAAGAAGGAAAACCCAGAGTGGTTTGATGAGGATTATGAAAAAATGATACAACAAGTGTGTAAAGAGGCTTACCTATCCGAAAGTCAATTGATCGATTGGATATTTGAGGAAGGCGAGCTCGACTTTTTACCCAAGGAGGTGATCGATATGTTTATCAAAAACCGATTCAACAATTCCCTCGAGAGTATCGGTATCGGAAAGATATTTGAGATAGACGAGGAAATATTGTCAAAAACCGAATGGTTTGACGATGAGATCATCGGTACCAAGCACGGCGATTTCTTTGTGAAACGCTCTATAAACTACAGCAAAAGAACCCAAAGTATAACCAGCGACGATTTATTTTAATATGAAACAAAGAACACTAGAAAACCAAACCACAACACAAGAAACTACCTCCTTACAAGACCAGCTATTGCAAGCCCGAAAAGCGAGTTTGCAAAAGCAGAAAGAACAACAACAAGGCTTTGAGTGGTTGAACGAATTTAGTCGCAAGTTTTTGGAGTCGGGATATTTGATACCGGGCACTACCCCAGAGCAGCGTATCCGAGAGATAGCAGAACGAGCAGAACAGATTTTGCAAATCGAGGGATATGCCGACAAATTTTATGGTTATATGTCGGAAGGTTTTTATTCGTTGGCTTCTCCAGTATGGTCCAATTTTGGAAAGGAGCGCGGATTGCCGATCAGTTGCTTTGGATCGCATATAGACGACGATATGGGCAACATATTGTACACCCAATCGGAAGTAGGTATGATGTCGAAGCTCGGTGGGGGAACTTCGGGTTATTTTGGAAAAATTCGCCACAGAGGTGCTGCAGTAAAAAACAATGGTCAGGCTTCTGGTGCAGTGCACATCATGCAGTTGTTCGAATCCATGGTAGATGTGGTAAGTCAGGGTTCGGTACGTAGGGGGCGTTTTTCGCCTTATCTACCGATATCGCATCCAGATATATTGGAGTTTTTGGAAATAGGTACCGAAGGAAATCCGATACAACAGCTTACCCATGGGGTGACTGTAGAGAGCGATTGGATGCGTGCCATGATAGACGGGGATGTAGACAAACGAAAAGTATGGGCAAAGGTACTACAGCGTAGAAAAGAAATGGGGTATCCGTATATCTTTTTCTCCGATAATGCCAACAATGGCGCAGCCGATGTATATAAAGATAAGCAAATGCCGATATTGGCGAGTAATCTTTGTACGGAGATCATGTTGCCATCCAACAACGATTGGAGTTTTGTATGTGTATTGTCGAGTATGAATGTATTGCATTTCGACAAATGGAAAGATACCGATGCGGTAGAGACCATGGTGTGCTTTTTGGATGCGGTGATCACCGAGTTTTTGGAGAAATTGGAAGTATATCGCGATTCACAAGATAGAGAAGACAAGCAAACCTTCCTGTTTATGGAACGCGCTTATAATTTTGCCAAAGACAATCGCGCATTGGGATTGGGTGTATTGGGTTGGCATTCGCTATTGCAGTCCAAGATGTTGTCTTTTGACAGCAAAGAAGCATACGATCTCAACCACGCTATATTTAAAACCCTACAAGCCAAATCCTATAAGGCTTCGGAGGAATTGGCAGCTAAGTTTGGAGAGCCAAAAGTGCTCCAAGGCTATGGACGTCGCAATACGACCCTAAATGCCGTAGCGCCTACCACTTCTTCTGCCTTTATACTGGGGCAGGTTTCTCAGGGAATAGAGCCGATATGGTCCAATATATACGTAAAGGATATTGCCAAAATAAAAACGACCATCAAGAATCCGTATTTGGAACAATTGCTAGAAGCAAAAGGGCAAAATACCAACGAGGTATGGCGTAGTGTGCGCGATAGAGATGGATCGGTACAGCATTTGGACTTTTTGAGTGCGCAAGAGAAAGAGGTATTCAAAACCTATTCGGAGCTCAATCAGATGGATGTGGTGTATCAGGCGGCAGCCCGCCAGGCCTTTATAGACCAAGGACAGTCTGTAAATATAATCGTGCATCCGGATATGCCTATAAAGGACATCAATAAGGTGCATATAACTGCATGGGAAATGGGATTGAAATCGCTCTACTATCAGCATAGTATGAATGCCGCACAACAGTTTAAACAACAAAAGATATGTAGCAGTTGCGAGGCATAGTCTTTTCTTGATTATAAAAATTTGCGCCCTACAACCAATGGTTGTGGGGCGTTTTTTTTGCTGGAAAAAAGGTTATATGGTGAAAAGGTTATAGGGTTAAAAAGTTATACGTATTTAAAGTTGGAAGTGTAAAGTTTAAATTTTGGAGATAGTTATAGGGTTATAAGGGTAAAAATCGGGTTTGCGAGACCCATACCACATTATAACAAACCGCTTCTCTAGATAGCATATTGCCTACAAAAGATATAGGGTCTTCCACAGTACAGGGATTTCCAGAACGCATCCAACTTCCATTGGTGTTAAATATTAAATCCACATCGACACTATCCCGTAAACTGTGTAAACAAAATTTATCGAGGGTTTGACTTTTACTTAAAGTCGGACCCTTTTTTCATAGATCGTTAGAAACTGATTTAGAATGATGCCCCAATTTCTAATGGGCATCGACCATTTTTTGGTCGCTTCTCTGATAGCCAAATATACGGATTTCATCACAGCATCATCGGTAGGGAATGAAAGTTTGTTTTTGGTATATTTTCTAATTTTCCCATTTAGATTTTCTATCAGATTAGTGGTGTAAATGATTTTTCTTATCTCGATGGGGAACTCATAAAAGACCGTTAGTTCTTCCCAGTTGTCTTGCCAGCTTTTAATGGCATAAGAATACTTGTCATTCCATTTGTTAGCAAAGTCCTCTAAAGCGGCTTTAGCTGCGTCTTGGTTAGGTGCATTATAAATATGTTTCATGTCGGCTGTAAAGGCTTTCTTGTCTTTCCATACCACATAACGCGATGCATTTCTAATTTGATGCACTACACATATTTGGGTTTTAGATTCTGGAAAAACGTTTTTAATGGTGTCCGTAAACCCATTCAGATTGTCTGTAGCAGTGATAAGAATGTCTTCTGTGCCACGAGCTCTGATATCAGTGAGTACACGCATCCAAAAGGCAGCAGTTTCATTCTTTCCTAGCCATAGACCTAACACTTCCTTTTTGCCGTCTCTACGCAATCCTACAGCGATGTACACGGTTTTATTGATGACCTTAGAGTTCTCCCGAACTTTAAACACAATGCCATCCATCCAAACAATAAGATAAACGGGTTCTAAGGGCCTGTTTTGCCAGGCAACAATATCATTGGCTATCTTATCGGTTATTCTAGAAATAGTAGAGGTAGAAACATCAAAATTGTAAACCTCTCTAATTTGTTCTTCGATATCTGCATTACTCATTCCTTTGGCGTAAAGAGAAACAATAACATTCTCGATGCCATCCACCATATTACCTCGTTTAGGCACTATGATGGGATTAAAACTAGCATCCCGATCTCTAGGAACCGAAATCTCAGATTCTCCAAAGGAGGTTTTAATTTTTTTAGAAGAATAGCCATTCCTGGAGTTTTTGTTGGATGATTTTTCATGTTTGCTATAATCCAAATGTCCATCTAGCTCCCCTTCCAGCATTTTTTCTATACCTCGTTTTTGAATTTGCTTCAAAAATGCGGAAAGTTCATCTCCAGTTTTAAACTGTTTTAAAAATTCGTCGGATAATAAATCGTCTTTTCTCATTGTGTATAAAAATTTAAAGTTAAACAAAAAATATCGGGGGTCATGACCCCCGATATTTTTTAACTTAGACACTTAATGCGATAGTCCTAGAAAAAAGTGCTTGATCAATTTATGTCGGGCAAGAATCTATTTGGTGAAGGCGGTGCC
>JAOXRU010000587.1 GCA_025800395.1 Flavobacteriaceae bacterium | reverse complement strand
GCTTTTTCATAATGCTAAATTCGATAAAATACCAATTTATACGAAGAAAAAAACCTTCTTTTTTTAATTAAAAATATTGTATATTCACCATGCAAAAAAAAAAGCAAAAAATCAATGCGATATCATTTTTTTTTTTACTTTTTTGTTTACATATTTGCGATAGAAAATTGTAATGGATTATATTATTATTTTCTTATTTGAGACGCATTAACTTTTTAATTACACTACACCAAGAAAATGAATATGACTGCGCAATCCGTATGGAATAATTGTTTAACTTTTATCAAGGATAATATCCAACCGCAAGCATATAAAACTTGGTTTGAACCTATTCAACCTATAAAGCTTACCGACTCCTCCCTTAGCATACAGGTTCCGAGTAAATTCTTTTACGAATGGCTCGAAGAACACTATGTGAAACTTTTAAAGGTTTCTCTCACAAGAGAACTAGGAGAATCGGCCAAACTGGTTTATATCATCAAGCTAGAAAATACTTACGGAAACAAACAACCGTTTACAGAAAAAATACCTAGCACCAACAAAGTCCATGTTGCACCTCAAGAATTGGACGTACCCATAAAATCCAAAAGTCCAGAACTAAAAAACCCTTTTGTTATTCCTGGTATTCGAAACATTAAAATCGAATCCCAACTAAACCCCAATTATAGTTTTGACAATTTCCTAGAAGGAGACTCCAACAGATTGGCAAGATCTGCAGGTATGGCTGTTGCCAACAAACCTGGAGGCACATCCTTCAACCCCTTACTCATTTTTGGTGGCGTAGGACTGGGGAAAACCCATTTGGCGCACGCCATAGGAGTTGAAATAAAAGACAAATATCCTGAAAAAACAGTCCTGTACATCTCTGCCGAAAAATTCACCCAACAATATATAGAATCCGTAAAAAAGAATACAAGAAATGATTTTATTCATTTCTATCAACTCATTGATGTACTCATCATAGACGATGTTCAGTTTTTGTCGGGTAAATCAGGGACACAAGATGTGTTTTTCCACATTTTCAACCATCTTCACCAAAATGGAAAGCAAGTCATTCTAACTTCAGATAAGGCTCCAGTAGATATGCAAGATATCGAACAGCGCTTATTATCTAGATTTAAATGGGGATTGTCTGCCGAATTACAACGTCCCGATTTCGAGACACGTATTTCGATACTAAAAAACAAATTATATCGCGATGGTGTTGAAATGCCAGAAGACATCATAGACTATGTTGCCAAAAATATCAAAACCAATATACGCGAACTAGAAGGCGCTATCATATCTCTTATCGCTCAAGCCTCTTTCAACAAAAAGGAAATCACCCTAGAGCTAGCCACACAGATTGTAGAAAAATTTGTAAAAAACACCAAAAGAGAAGTTTCGATAGACTATATCCAAAAAGTAGTTTCCGAATATTTTGAAATGAATGTGGAAACCCTGCAATCCAAAACCAGAAAGAGACATATTGTACAAGCAAGACAACTCGCTATGTTCTTTGCAAAAAAATACACCAAAGCCTCTTTAGCGAGTATTGGTTCACAGATCGGAAAAAGAGATCATGCCACAGTGCTACATGCTTGCAAAACTGTAGACAATCTAGCGGAAACAGACAAGCAATTTAAAAAATACATAGACGATCTTACCAAAAAACTAGTCAACTAATGCCCATAAAGGTACTTATGGTTTGCCTAGGGAACATCTGTCGATCCCCTCTAGCGGAAGGAATTTTGCAAAGCAAAGTAAATCCTGCTTTGGTAAAAGTAGATTCTGCTGGAACTTCTGGATATCATCATGGTGAATTACCCGACTCTAGATCTATAGCAACTGGACTCTCTCACAACATAGACATTCGCCAACAGAGATCCAGAAAATTTAGCATTCGAGATTTTGATACCTTTGACAAAATTTTCGTGATGGATAAAAGCAACTACAACAATGTGATTGCATTGGCGAGAAACGATCAAGATAAAAATAAGGTAATGCTCATCCTAAACCAAAGCCACCCTAATAAAAACCTAGAAGTTCCTGACCCCTACTACGATGACAATGGCTTTGAGGCTGTATATCAAATGCTCGACCAGGCTTGCAATCAAATTGCAAAAACATTGCCTAAGTAAAACACAACATCATGACACAAGCAAAAGGAAAACTATATCTCATCCCCTCCACTCTAGGGGATGGAACAGCACCATTGGAGGTACTACCCATTTCCGTTAAAGAAATTATCACAGACACCAAATACTTTATAGTCGAAAACGAAAAATCATTTAGAAGATTTGTAAAAGCCATCTGCCCCAACAAAAAACAAGCATCTTTACACATTAAAACCCTAAACAAATTCACAAATGCTTTGGAACTGCAAAACTACCTCGACCCTTGCCAAGAAGGCCACAATATAGGTATCGTATCTGAAGCAGGATGCCCCGTTATAGCAGATCCCGGATCAGCAGTAGTAGAACTCGCACACCAAAAAAACATTAGAGTTGTTCCTATGGTAGGTCCCTCCTCCATCATTCTTTCCCTGATGGCTAGTGGATTTAATGGACAAAATTTTGCTTTTAACGGCTACCTTCCTATCGATAAAACCGAACGAAAATCCTTCATAAAAAAACTAGAAAAACTATCATTAAATCTATCCCAAACTCAGATTTTTATAGAAACCCCATACCGCAACGACAAACTATTAGCCGATATATTGCAGGCTCTGAAACCTTCCACCCATTTATGTGTTGCATGCGACATTAGTCTCCCGACTGAGTTTATACAAACGAAAACTGCTGCCGAATGGAAACAAACAAAAGTAGACCTTCACAAAAGACCTACAATATTCTTGTTACAAGCTTAGTTTACTATATTAAAAAACCACCAAAAAAATATTTTTGATGGTTTTTTTTTGATATTTAACTAACAATTCTTTCTAAAGTCTCGCACTTCTTTGTGCCCTAATAAAACTTATATCATAACCAGAAAATTTCTGCATATAATTCTGCACCGATGTTCCTAGCGCATCCTCAAAGTTATTAGCACCAAATGAACGCAAATATTTTTTTACATTTCCAGCTCCAGCCAAATGGGCTGCAGCGAGTATTCCTGACTCCGTGATCTGCACACCATTGATGTGTTTACCCGTAAAACGTTGAATATCTCTTCTCAAGATCCATTTGTTTCTTGCGATATACAATTGAAACACTTTCTCTTGCAATGCAGGATTGTTCAAAAATTTTTCTGGATTATAAACACCCAACAACTTCAAAGTATTCACAGCAAACTGATATTTACCTAAATAACCAAAAGTATTGGTAATAAAATAATTCCCTTGTGATTCTTTAAAACCGAGCGCTTCCTTAAAACCTACAAAAGATTTACCGGTAAACGGAACATAGACCAATTGATCCTCTTCCATTTGATCTAAGACTGGTATACCTACCATCTTCTCATTGGCCGTCTTTAAGGATTCTGGCACTTCTACTGCTTTCCAACGAAATAAACTGAAGCTGGTAAGCATAGCCATCAACAACGGCATTACTAAAACAACTAACCTTTTTTTCATAATTTTTTCATTCTCAGAAGAATGTGTCTCAAGCAATCTTCTAAAATTGAGCCTGCAAAATTACCATAATTTTTTGACTCATGAAATTAATTCGACAAAACAACCAATAATCCGCTAAAATCCCTAAATATCTATCAATTTTTAGATTATTTTAACAACTGTATTTTGTTCAATTGCTTCCCTATGACCAGATTATCTTTTGATGTTCATCTCGTTAGCCCAACGACGATATGAATTAGCATTGCGATTGTGCTGGGCCATGCTTTTCGCAAATTTATGATAACCAAAATTATCCACATCAGCCACCATAAACAAATAATCGTGCTTTTCAGCATTTAACACTGCTTCCACTGCAGAAATATCCGGCATAGTAATGGGTCCAGGGGGCACTCCTATATGGCGATAAGTATTGTATTCTGAATCTATTTCTAAATCTTTATACAATACCCTCTTAATAACCAATTCAAAATTGTTTTGATGTTTTTTTAAAGCATAAATGACTGTAGGATCTGCCTCCAAAAACATACCTTTTCGAATTCTATTGAGATACAATCCAGCAACTCTAGGTCGCTCGGACACCTTAGCTGTTTCTTTATGTACGATAGCCGCCAAAGAAATAACCTCATTTGGTGTCAACCCCAATTTTATTGCTTTTTTTCTCCGCTTCTCATTCCAATATCGTCGGTATTCTGCCAGCATTCTTTCTCGAAACTTTTGTGCTGAAGTATTCCAATAAAACTCATAACTATTTGGAAGATACATTGCTAGCTTATCCTCTTGGGTAAAACCACTTTCCTCCACAAAAACAGGATCCGTAAAAGCTTTCATCAAACTCACACTATCTGCTTCGATCTGTTGCGCTATTCTTCCTGCCAAATTCTCTACTCTTTCTTGGTTATTGAAAGCAACCCGCACAGGAATATTCCCAGAACGCAGATTATTCACAATCTGATTGTTATTCATCCCTTTCTTTATACGATATCTTCCAGCCTTTATGTTCTTTGTGTACCCTTTTTTTTCAGCTACCACTGTAAAAGTCTCGAGATTTTTCAATAACGGCTGCAAACGTTCCGCCACTTGATCAAATGTTGCTTCGGTAGGAATATACAGGATAGCTTCCTCATTTTCAAAACTAGTATTTGGGTCAAATATAGTTCCGTATATGTTATAAACGATATAAGCCGCAACAGCCAACCCCAACAAAGCTATAATCAGTAAAATTCTTTTTATATACATGTATTCATTTTTTGATAGACCCACTCATTCTTATACACCCCTCCCCAAAACACCCAATCCTTTCGACATCCCGTTCGAACGTATCCAAGCGATTCGAACAAACGTATACTCGGAAGATTATCCTCCAAGATTGTAGCGTACACTTGATGTAACTGTAATATTTCAAAGCAATAATTACCCAACAAATGTACAGCTTCTTTTCCAATTCCTCGCACCCGCATAGTCTCAGGATATACAACTAAACCCAATCCCACCCTCCTATTCTTGGAATCAAAATCGTACAAATCTACAAAACCAACTACTTGATCACTTTCCTGCAGCACTACAACCATGCGCAATTGTTTCTCTAAAAAGATATCATTAGTTACTTTTTCCAGATAATTCTGCAAACTAAATCTTGAAAATGGCGCAGTAGTATCACTCAAATGCCAAATAGACGGATCGTTTTCGATAGTTAAAAGAATATCGATATCCTTAGGCTCTAAAGCCCTCAAATAGATTTTCTCTCCATATAAATGTTTCATTACCATTTTCCCTCAAAAATTTGTTGCGCAGGACCAATCAAAACCACATTCTTATACCCCAAATTTTGCATAAACTCAAAAGTAACTTCCAATTCTCCGCCTTCTACTTTCAATTTTACGCCATTGGAAGAAGTCCGCCCTTTTTGATGCATTGCTATTGCTGCTGCCACTACACCAGTTCCACAAGATAAAGTTTCGTCTTCTACCCCTCTCTCGTAGGTCCTCACCCGAAAACTATTATCTCCAAGAGCTACTACAAAATTAATATTGCTTCCCTTTTCGCCATATTTCCCATACCGCAATCTTGCCCCTTCTCCTTTTACATCAAATCCATCTAAATCATCCACCAACTGTACATGATGAGGGGATCCCGTATCCAAAAAACTATGGGTTTCAAATGCTGCTATCTTTGGTACATCTTGCATATGCAAATACACCAATCCATTCTTTATGTAAGCTTTGTGCAATCCATCTATGGCTTCAAAAATCGTCTGTTCTTCAAACAATCCTAAAAAATTTGCAAAAGCAACCAAACATCGCCCACCATTACCACACATGCTGCCCTGACGACCATCCGAATTAAAATACACCATTCTAAAATCCGCCTCATGGTGATTTTCTAACAATATAAGACCATCAGCTCCTACCCCAAAACGCCTATCGCAAATTTTAGCTATCTCATCCACGGCTGTTTTTGGAAAAACTAAATTCCTATTATCTATGATCACAAAATCATTTCCGGTTCCTTGGTACTTATAAAAATGCCATTTCATCATTTTCGTCTTTTCTACAAATATACGTCAAATTTTAAGGGAATTTTAGCAGTTAAAGGAAGGTTAAAAATAAAAATCGAATTTGTTAAATGTTTAATTTTATACTTGTAAAATTGCGACATTTAAAACATTAAAGTATGAAACAGATGAAGAAAAATGCAAGTTTTTTGTTGATGGCCATTTTGGGGGGCGCTATCAGCCTAGGAGCATACACTTTGCTAGTTGGCAATCAAAAAACAGTAGTTCATGTCAAAGAAAGGATCCCCACTTTGGTGACCTCCAGTGGTACCCCAACAAATAATACCAATATGGACTTCACCCTAGCTGCACAAAAAACAATACACTCTGTAGTACACGTCAAAAACCTAAGCATCAGCAAAGGACCTACTAGTGCTATCGATTTCTTTTACGGATATGGAGGCACTGAAAGACAACAGATTGGAACTGGATCTGGAGTTATCATTTCCCCAGATGGCTATATAGTCACCAACAATCATGTTATAGCAGAAGCCACCCAACTCCAAGTTACCTTAAACAACAACAAAACCTACGAAGCCACTCTAATTGGCAGCGATAGAAAAACAGATATCGCCTTACTCAAAATTGACGCAGAACAAAACTTACCAGCCCTTACTTTTGGGGATTCTGATGCGAGCAAAATCGGAGAATGGGTATTGGCAGTAGGGAATCCATTCAACCTTACCTCTACAGTCACTGCAGGAATTATAAGCGCCAAAGCAAGAGATTTGGGAAACAACCAATCCTTTATTCAAACCGATGCTGCAGTAAACCCAGGAAATTCTGGTGGCGCACTAGTCAATAGCGCAGGAGATCTTATAGGAATTAACACTGCCATCAGCTCCCGTACCGGATCTTATGTAGGCTATAGCTTTGCCGTACCAAGCAATATTGCTAAAAAAATAATTGATGACCTACTCGAATTCGGAAGTGTCCAAAAAGGCATCATAGGAATACAAGGGGTTGGTCTCAATTCTACCACCGCAGAAAAACTAGAAGTTTCAGAAACCCAAGGAGTGTACATCGGAAATATTGTATCCGAATCTGGAGCAGAAGAAGCGGGATTGCAAGAAGGAGACATCATCAAAAAAATTGATCAGGTAAAAGTAAATAAGTTTCCAGATCTCATCGGATATATTCACTCCAAACGACCTGGTGATAAAGTTAATGTCGTTTACACCCGAAATGGAAAAGAAAAACAAACCTTAGTAACTCTAAAAAAGAATGAAACTTTCAATCTTGAAAAAATTGGACTGAGCGTAAAAGCATTATCCAAGAAAGATCAAAAAAAATATAATATCGATTACGGGGTTAAAATTACTGGACAATCCCAAAGGTATCAAGAGTCATTTGAAGGAAAAATACTACTGGAAATAAACGGAAGTAAAATTCGAACTCCAGAAGACGCCCAAGAATTGCAGGAAGAATTCAAACGGTATTTGCGGCCAAGTATCCTTATCTTAAATCAAAACGGTGAAAAAGAACGAATTCGTTTTTATTAAATTCATAAAAACTATAGAAAAAAATTAACACCCTACCGAATAGGGTGTTTTTTTATCCGAAAAAATTCGGGAAATCATAGGAATAGGTTATTTTTACCGCGATTTATATTTTTATTATTTTAAAAAAACTACCCGATGAGTTCTAATAAAACTTACGAAAAAGAGCTAGCCTTCCAAACTGACAGAAGAAAAGCCACAACTGAATTTATAAAGCTTGTAAGCGATTTGTGGTACGATAAGGCCATAGAAATTGTATTATTCAAGAACCAGCTAATCGATCAAAATGTGAGTGATATTATGAATCTTCATGATTATGCTGGCAAATTTGTAGAAAAACCAATTTCCATATTCGATTCCATAGAAATTTTGAGAGCGATAGATAGCATGGAATTGCCTCCTGCAAAATTAGACATCGGTAAACTGACTTACGAATACCACATCAGTGAGCAACATTACAACAATGCAAAAGCCTTTGTTATTGAAAAATTATCCAACGCTAAAGAATCAGATCCTATACAACCAAAAGACGTTGTACTTTATGGTTTTGGGCGTATTGGACGTTTGTTGGCTAGAGAATTGATGATGAAAACTGGCAAAGGAAACCAGTTGCGCCTTCGGGCCATCGTAACCAGAGGAAAACTCTCCCAAGAAATACTTGATAAAAGAGCTTCTCTTTTAAAAACCGATTCCGTCCATGGACGTTTTTCGGGTACGATAAACACCGATATGGAAAATCAGGCTTTGGTCATCAATGGGACCACTGTACACATGATAACGGCCAACCAACCCGAAGATATCGACTACACCAAATACGGCATAGAAGACGCCTTAGTTATTGATAATACAGGAGCCTTTAGAGACAAAGAGGCTTTGAATCGCCACCTACAAGCAAAAGGAGCTAACAAAGTATTACTTACTGCCCCTGGAAAAGAAGTACCAAACATTGTACATGGCGTAAACCATTTGGAGTTTGACCCAAATGAGATAGACATATTCTCGGCAGCATCTTGTACCACCAACGCCATCACACCTATACTGAAAGTGATGGAAGATCAATTCGGTGTTATAAAAGGACATTTGGAAACTATACACGCATATACCAACGATCAAAACTTGGTAGATAATATGCATAAGAAATACCGTCGTGGAAGAGCTGCTGCTCTTAATATGGTGATCACCGAAACCGGAGCTGGTAAAGCAGTAGCCAAAGCACTTCCTTCCTTGGCTGGAAAACTTACCTCCAACGCAATACGGGTACCAGTGCCTAATGGATCTTTGGTTGTTCTCAATTTGGAGCTACAAAAAGAAACTACGATCGAAGAATTAAATAGCACTATGAAAAACAGCGCCCTAAACGGCAATCTTGTAGAACAAATTAAATACTCTATCAGCAACGAATTGGTATCATCAGACATAGTTGGAACCAGCGCCCCTGCGATATACGATAGTAATGCTACACAGATATCCACAGATGGAAAAAGTGCTGTGTTATACATATGGTATGACAACGAATACGGATACTCGCATCAGGTAATTCGCTTGGCAAAATATATTGCTCAGGTTAGAAGATACACTTTTTATTAGTATTCCTAAATTAAAATATTATTTTTGTACAACATAAGGATGTATTTTATTACATCCTTATGCTGTAGTAAGTAGGCCATATAATAGATTTACCTGTTTCGCTTGCCTATTTGTTACTATTTTGAACTTGTTCTGCATGTACACATGTTATGGAAGTTTGAAACCTTTAACTCGATTACACTAAATATAGAAAGACACCCAATGACGGCAAAGCAAACATTCGCATCTAAGATTTTAATTGTTTTTTTAGGATTACTAACTTGGAGCTCTATCGAACTTCAGGCACAATCTATTCGTACCCAAACAGCTCTAGATAGCACCAATATTAACAAGCAGTTTGAATACATTATAGAAAAATCTGGCAATTATAGAGCCAACAAAAAGGTATATGAAGTGGTTAGAAGAACCTGGTTGAACAAAATACGCTCCAATGTATTGGATTCCATAAAAAAACAACAAAAAAACCTTAGCTCCTTAAATGCGACGATTAAACGCCAACAAAGTGAAATTGTAAGCCTAAAATCCAATTTAGAAAACACTTCTAAGTCTTTGGAAACGGTTACTGATAACCAAAACAATATTAGCTTTTTTGGCATCACACTCACCAAAAATTCTTATAAATTACTCATGTGGTCTATAGTGATCATCCTTTTGATACTATTACTACTCTTTGTCTATAAGTTCCGAACAAGCAATATCCTTACACAAGATGCCAAAAGTTCTTTAACAGAATTGGATAAAGAATTTGAAGAACACCGAAGAAGAGCACTAGAAAGGGAACAAAAAGTAAGAAGACAATTGCAAGACGAAATCAATAAACAAAAAAATAAATAAGCCTAAAACCTTCCGATGCGAATAGACATCATTACGGTATTACCAGAATTATTGAAAAGTCCATTTGAAGCTTCCATTATGAAGCGGGCTATAGAAAAAGGCAAAGTTAGGGTATATTTTCACAACCTAAGAGACTATACCTCCAATGCATACAAAACAGTGGATGATTATCAGTTTGGTGGTGGTGCTGGAATGGTACTTCTCATAGAACCCATCGACAAATGTATTAGCGAACTCAAATCTCATAGAGAATACGACGAAATCATTTATATGACACCAGATGGTGAACGCTTGCAACAACGATCTGCAAACAGCCTTTCACTCAAAAAAAACATCATTATTTTATGCGGACATTACAAAGGCGTAGACCAACGAGTTAGAGATCTTTTTATTACCAAAGAAATCTCCATAGGCGACTATGTGTTATCTGGGGGAGAATTGGGTGCTGCTGTACTTTGTGATGCCATTATTCGACTCATCCCTGGAGTAATCGGAGACGAAACCTCTGCTCTTTCGGACTCGTTTCAAGATAATTTGCTGGCCCCTCCTGTATACACCAGACCCTCGGACTATAAGGGCCACAAAGTGCCTGAAATACTGCTATCAGGTAATTTCCCAAAAATAGAAAATTGGAGAGAAGAACAAGCATATCTAAGAACCAAAAACCTTAGACCCGATCTACTCAATGAAGATTAATGCGAAATCAGCTTGTTTACTCATAAATTTTACGTAATTTTGCAACCGATTTAGACCAACCTCTGACGAAAACCGTGAATGTTGTTCTTTAAAACCAAAAATTAAAAAAATGGACGCATTAATTAAATTTGTTGAAGACGAATTTGTAAGCAAAAAAGAATTTCCAGAATTTAGCGCTGGGGACACCATTACCGTGTATTACGAAATTAAAGAAGGAGAAAAAACCCGTACACAGTTCTTTAGAGGAGTAGTTATTCAAAGAAGAGGATCTGGAAGCACAGAAACTTTTACGATCCGCAAAATGTCAGGCGCATTTGGAGTAGAACGCATCTTCCCTATCAATATGCCCGCTTTGCAAGAAATCAAGATCAACAAGAAAGGTAAAGTACGTCGTGCACGTATATTCTATTTTAGAGGCCTTACTGGTAAAAAAGCAAGAATTAAAGAAGTTAGAAAATAACTTTAAATTCCTAAATACAAAACCACCTGCAAACGTAGGTGGTTTTTTTTTACCCAAAAATCTAATTCAAACAATTCCCAATCACTTTCTCCCAAGACTAACCGATAAGATTTCAAACCATTTCTTAGAACCTGATAGTTTTTAAAACAGCAATTATTTGAATTTAAAAAAATTACCGTGGCTTCTTTGTCAAATCAACAAAACCAAAAAGCATACAGATATTTTGCTTTTAGTAGAGCCATGCAAAATTTGTATATTTGTATGGTTTTCTTCAAACCAAAAACCTGTTTTAAAACTAAAAATTTGATTATCACTATGAATCCAAAAATTTATTATACCCTAACCGATGAAGCACCAGCTTTGGCAACACAATCTTGGCTGCCTATAGTCCAAGCATTTACCAAATCTTCGGGCATCGATGTAACCACCAAAGACATTTCATTGGCAGGTAGGATCATAGCAGTATTTCCTGAATATTTAACAGAAGACCAGCGAATTGGTGATGCTTTGAGCGAATTGGGAGATCTTGCTAAAACCCCAGAGGCAAACATCATCAAATTGCCAAACATCAGTGCTTCTGTACCCCAATTGAAAGCAGCCATAAAAGAACTTCAAAACAAAGGCTATACTTTGCCAAACTATCCTGAGGAACCAAGCACTGATGAGGAAAAAGACATTCGATCTCGCTATGACAAAATAAAAGGTAGTGCCGTAAATCCAGTATTGAGAGAAGGCAATTCTGACCGTAGAGCTCCTAAGGCTGTAAAAAACTTCGCCAAAAAGAACCCACATCGCATGGGAGAATGGAACCCCAATTCCAAATCACATGTGGCTACTATGCAATCTGGCGATTTTAAAAACAACGAACAATCTCACACCCTAGACCAAGCTACCATTGCTACCATAGAGTTTACCAACCAAAAAGGAGAAACGACCATCCTAAAAGACCAATTAGCCCTTCAGGCAGGAGAAATTATCGATGGTACTTTTATGAGCAAAAAGAAATTGCTCGCTTTTTTAAAACAACAAGTCCAAGATGCAAAAGATAAAGGCATACTTTTTTCGCTTCATATGAAAGCAACAATGATGAAAGTCTCAGACCCAATTATTTTTGGACATGCTGTTCATGTATTCTTTCAAGATATCTTTGACAAACACGCCAACACTTTTGATCAAATTGGTGTAGATATCAACAATGGATTTGGAAATCTCATCAGTAATCTGAATAAACTAGACGCTACCAAAAAATCAGAAATCGAAGCAGATATACAAGCATGCTTGGAGAATAACCCCGATTTGGCAATGGTGAACTCCGACAAAGGCATCACCAACCTGCACGTACCTTCTGATGTTATTATAGATGCTTCCATGCCTGCCATGATACGCACTTCTGGGCAGATGTGGAACAAAGAGGGAAAACAACAAGACACCAAAGCTGTAATTCCAGACAGCAGCTATGCTGATCTTTACCAAACCACTATCGATTTTTGTAAAACCAATGGTGCTTTCGACCCTACTACCATGGGAACTGTTCCCAATGTTGGACTAATGGCTCAAAAAGCAGAAGAATATGGATCTCACGACAAAACCTTTGAAATGATAGCCGATGGTACGGTAAGCGTGAAAGACGCCAACGGCAATATCATGCTAGAACATCAGGTAGAATCTGGTGACATTTGGAGAATGTGTCAGGTCAAAGATGCGCCAGTTCAAGACTGGATCAAATTGGCTGTAAACAGAGCGAAAGCAACCAATACACCTGCTGTTTTTTGGCTAGATCAAGATAGACCACATGACGCAGAATTAATCAAAAAAGTTAATACCTATTTGCCAAAGCACAATACTACTGACCTAGAAATACTCATCAAGTCTGTTGCTGAAGCTACGGCGTACACTTTGGCAAGAGTAAAAGAAGGCAAAGACACCATCTCCGTAACTGGAAATGTATTGAGGGATTACCTCACCGACCTCTTTCCAATTTTAGAATTGGGAACCAGCGCAAAAATGCTATCCATAGTCCCCCTCATGGAAGGCGGCGGATTATTCGAAACTGGCGCAGGTGGATCTGCACCAAAACACGTTCAACAATTTGCAGAAGAAGGACATTTACGCTGGGATTCTTTGGGTGAATTTTTGGCACTAGCCGTTTCCCTAGATTTTATCGGTGAAAAATACAACAACAAAAAAGCTCAAATCCTTGGCGAAGCCCTAGATGTAGCAACTGAAAAATTGTTGGACAACAAAAAATCGCCTTCTAGAAAAGTAAAAGAACTAGATTCTAGAGGAAGTCATTTCTATATGGCCTTGTACTGGGCTGAAGCACTGGCAAATCAGGAAAAAGATGCGGCACTGCAATCCGAATTTGACGCTGTACACCAACAGCTTAAAAGCGCAGAAAATGAGATCGTTGCCGCTCTAAATGATATCCAAGGTCCTGCGGTTGAGATTGGGGGTTATTATGCTCCGAAACAAGCATTATTAGAAAAAGCTATGCGACCAGTAGCAAGTTTAAATACTATAATTAATAATATTTAAAATAAAAAAATGCACACAGATAAAGAACTACTTGCAAAAGCAATCAAATCATTTGGTTTTACAGCCTTGCTGATGTTTGCCGCACCGGTGGTTCTTTATCAGGCATTTAAGAACCAAAATCATCCTTGGTACTACCCCGTTCTAATTGTTGGACTTGCTTTAGCAATTGCTGCTATAGCAAAAGGGTTTCACAGTGTCAAACTCATGATGGATGCGTTGTTTGGAAAGAAAAAGTAAGACTTATTTTCGTTAGCAAAACAGCATTTTACTGCACACATTATCACAAAAAATTACTATATAAGGTATTGAAATAAGTCTGGTTTATTATTGAGATAATCACCAAAGAAATTTCCTGCTTTCATTCGTGCTACAAGTGGATCTAAATCCTTCTCATCTTGCAACTGTATGCCAACCACAGCAGGTGCATTTTCTCTAGAAGATTTTTTGGAATATTCAAAATGGGTAATATCATCATTGGGACCAAGTATATCTGCCACAAACTCCTTTAATGCACCTGGTCTTTGTGGAAAACGAATAATAAAATAATGTTTCAAATTGGCATACAACAATGCTCTTTCCTTTATTTCAGCAGTTCTGGTTATATCATTATTGCTTCCGCTTACCAAGCAAACTACATTTTTTCCTTTTATTCGATCTTTATATTGCTCTAGAGCAGCCAAGGTCAAAGCACCGGCAGGCTCTACCACTATAGCATCTCTATTGTATAGTTCTAATATGGTCTGACACACCAAACCTTCAGGCACTGAAATCATATCATTCAAATTATTTTTACAGACCTCAAAAGTCAACTCGCCAACTTTCTGAACCGCAGCACCATCTATGAACTTGTCTATTTTTGGCAAGGCTACCACTGCATTATTCTCAAAAGCAGCACACATAGAAGCAGCCCCATCCGGCTCCACTCCGATTATTTGCGTATGTGGAGACAATACGCTAAATACAGCCGAAACGCCAGAAGCCAAACCACCACCACCAACTGGCAAAAACAAATAGTCTATATCCTCTTGAGTTTGTTGCAATAACTCCAAGGCTACGGTTCCCTGCCCTTCTATCGTTTTTGGATCATCAAAAGGGTGTACAAATATTTTAGATTCTTTGGCACATGCTTCTACTGCTGCCTTTTGCGAATCATCAAAAGTATCTCCTACCAAAGCAATAGTCACATACTCTCCACCAAACATTTTGGTCTGCTCTATTTTTTGACTAGGTGTCACTACAGGCATAAAAATAGTTCCATGCACTTGCAAATGATTACACGCAAAAGCAACACCTTGGGCATGATTTCCCGCACTAGCACACACCACGCCCTTATCCAATTCTAAGAATGACAGACTAGCTATTTTGTTAAAAGCGCCCCTGATTTTATACGAACGCACCCTCTGCAAATCCTCTCGCTTGAGCAAAATATTCGCATCATATCTTTTGGAATAGCGAATACTTTGCAATAGTGGTGTTTCTTCGGTGACCGTAGCTATTCGATCTGCGGCCTTTTCAATATCTTTAATATCGGGTTTATAAGCTTTTTGCATAGCGCATAAGGAAAAAGAAAGTCGTTTGTTTTCAAACGACTTTCTCTGGTTTTATTCGTCAATGATTATACGATTTTTTTCATTGCGGTCATCGAAGCACGCAACCAAGCACCTACCTCTTCGATAGGATGTTGGCGAATGGCATTGTTTACAGCTATCAACTCTTGATTATCTACCGCATTGGTCTCGGAAAAGGATTTTCCGATCACATTGGTGTCTATTTTTGTCATAAATGACTCCAAGAGTGGCTTACAGGCATGATCAAAAAGATAACATCCATACTCAGCAGTATCGGAAATAACACGATTCATCTCAAACAACTTCTTACGGGCAATCGTATTGGCTATTAATGGTGTTTCGTGCAATGATTCATAGTATGCAGATTCTTCTATAATCCCAGCCTCCGACATGGTTTCAAATGCCAGTTCTACACCAGATTTCACAAAAGCCACTAATAATGTACCATGGTCAAAAAATTCTTGCTCGGGAATTTCCACATCTGTAATGGCGGTCTTCTCAAAAGCTGTTTCTCCAGTTGCAGCTCGCCAACTCAAAAGATTTTTGTCCTCGTTGGCCCAATCTTCCATCATCGTTTTAGAAAAATACCCACTCATAATGTCGTCCATATGTTTATGAAACAAAGGACGCATGATATCTTTCAATTCTTCAGACAACTTAAATGCCTCTATTTTTGCTGGATTGGACAAACGATCCATCATAGTAGTAATCCCACCGTGTTTTAAGGCCTCAGTAACAACCTCCCAACCATATTGTATGAATTTGGCAGCATAAGCTGGGGACACCCCTTTCTCTACCATTTTATCGAAAGACAAGATCGAACCAGTTTGTAACAACCCACACAATATCGTTTGCTCTCCCATCAAGTCGGATTTCACTTCGGCCACAAAGGAAGACAACAATACACCAGCACGATGACCTCCAGTAGCGACTGCATAAGCTTTGGCCTGCGCCAAGCCCTTGCCTTCTGGGTCGTTTTCTTTGTGAACCGCAATCAAGGTAGGGACTCCAAATCCTCTACAATATTCCTCCCGTACTTCGGTACCTGGGCATTTTGGCGCTACCATAATCACCGTAATATCTTCTCGCACTTGCATCCCTTCTTCTACTATATTAAATCCGTGCGAATAGGATAAAGTAGCTCCTTTCTTCATCAAAGGCATTACTTTATTCACCACATTGGTGTGTTGCTTATCTGGAGTAAGATTACACACCAGATCGGCTGTCGGAATCAACTCATCAAAAGTTCCTACTTCAAAATTGTTGGAGGTGGCATTTTGATAGGAGCTACGTTTTTCTTGAATTGCTGCTTCACGCAATGCATATGCTACATTCAAGCCTGAATCTCTCATATTTAAGCCCTGATTCAATCCTTGTGCACCACATCCCAAAATCACTATTTTTTTTCCTTCTAGGGCAGCTACACCATCTGCAAACTCTCCGCTGTCCATGAATTCACACACCCCAAGTTGATCCAATTTTTCTCTTAAGGATAAGGTATTAAAATAATTAGCCATTTCTTGTTCTTTTTAGTTTTTATTGTTGTTGAAATTCCTTTAAAATTTTACTGATTTGCATTTCTTCTTTGGTAACAGCAATTCTACCAGAACGGACAAATTGCAATATCCCAAAAGGCTTTAGTTTCTCGTGCAAGGCTTCTATTTCAACCCGTCTACCCGATTTATTAATCACAAAAAACTCTGGAGTCACCGTTACAATATCTGCATGATGATCTTTAATAATATTTTGAATCTGACGTTCGTCAAACAGCAATTTAGACGCTATTTTAAACATCGCAGCTTCTTCATAAATGATCTGATCGTCGGTGTGATAATAGGCTTTAAACACCTCTATTTGTTTATTGATTTGGCTCACCAAGTTCTTCACCCATTTCTCTGTTGTTCTGGCGACTATCACAAAGCGAGAAACACCTTCTATTTCCGATTTGGAAACAGTAAGTCCCTCTATATTAATATGTCTTTTTAGGAAAATTGCTGATATTCTACTCAACAATCCCAAATTATTTTCCGTATACACGGATATAGTATATGTCTTTATTGCTTCCATTTTCACTAACTTAATCTACAATCTGACACCGAGGCTCCAGTAGGAATCATCGGAAATACATTATCTTCTTTTTCTATGATTACTTCTAGGAAATAGGCTTTATCACTAGCCATCATTTCATCTACAGCAGATTGCAAATCTGCCCGTTTATCTACTCGTTTTGAATCAATCTGGTATGCTTCTGCTATTTTGATGAAATCGGGGTTTATCAACTCGGTAGAGGCGTAACGTTTATCAAAAAACAATTGCTGCCACTGACGCACCATTCCCAGAAAATCGTTGTTGAGCACCATGATTTTGACTGGAATCTGTGTCTGCAATATGGTTCCCAATTCTTGTATAGTCATCTGATAGCCCCCATCTCCGATAACTGCTACAACAGGTCGATTTGGAGCTCCCATCTGTGCTCCAATAGCAGCTGGAAGCGCAAAACCCATAGTTCCCAATCCGCCAGAAGTTATATTACTTCTACTTTGCTTAAATTGGGCATACCTGCAGGCGAACATTTGATGCTGACCCACATCACTCACAACAATAGCCCTACCTCCACTGGCTTTATTTACTGCATCTACTGCTTCTCCCATTGTAAGACCTGGTTTGCTTGGGTACAAATCTCCTTGTATCACCTGCTCCATCTCCTGTTGGTGTAATGTTTTAAATTGGTCGTGCCACCCTTTATGTTCCCTATCCTCAAGCAAAGGCAACAAGCTGGCCAGAGTTTGTTTTACATCTCCCAACACAGCTACCTCGGTTTTTACATTCTTGTCTATTTCTGCAGGATCTATATCAAAATGAACCACTTTGGCTTGTTTAGCATAGGTTTCTAAATTTCCAGTGACCCGATCATCAAAACGCATTCCTATGGCGATGAGAACATCACATTCATTGGTTAGCAAATTTGGCGCATAATTTCCGTGCATTCCTACCATACCTACATAAAGCGGGTGATCGCTTTCTAAAGCAGACAAGCCCAATACAGTGCTAGAACTAGGTATCCCAGCTTTTTCGATCACCGATTTCAATTCTGCTTCAGCGCTTCCTAATATCACTCCTTGCCCCCAAACTATAAACGGTTTTTGGGAAGAATTTATCAGTTTAGCAGCTGCTTCGATACTTCCTGGCTCTGGTTGTGGTTTCGCCTTATAGCTTCTCACCCCCTTACATTGTTTGTAACTATATTCAAATTCTTGAAATTGGGCATTTTTAGTGATATCTATCAATACTGGTCCAGGACGTCCAGATTTGGCAATATAGAATGCTTTGGCCATTACTTCTGGTAGCTCCTCGGCATTGGTTACCTGATAACTCCATTTGGTAACAGGAGTAGAAATTCCAACTATATCTGTTTCCTGAAATGCATCCGAACCCAATAGATGGCTTGCTACCTGACCAGTTATACACACAATTGGAGTGGAATCTATTTGCGCATCAGCTATCCCAGTGACCAGATTGGTTGCTCCAGGTCCGGAAGTAGCCATAGCAACCCCCACTCTCCCGCTACTTCTTGCATATCCTTGGGCTGCATGCACGGCACCTTGTTCATGTCTAGTAAGTACATGATGCAATTCTTTCTGAAACTTATACAATTCATCATAAACTGGCATAATAGCACCTCCGGGATAACCGTACAACACATCTACCCCTTCTGCTAGCAAACAATGAATGACAGCTTCTGCTCCAGTAATTCTCATCTTGGTAGCCTTTTTTTCATTTTTAGCATATGACTCCATAGTCTTCATTTTTCTTATTGCTGTTTTATTTTAGAACTCATCTGTAACACAACCTTTCGAGGCGGACGACACCGTATGAGCGTATTTATACAACACTCCTTTATTGAATTTGAGTGGCGGTTGTTCCCACAATTTTCTCCTAACTGCCATTTCCTGATCGGAAACCGCTACCGAAATACGATTTGTCTCTGCGTCTATAGTAATTCTATCCCCATCTTCTATCAATGCTATATTCCCGCCATCTTGAGCTTCTGGTACTATATGACCAACCACAAAGCCATGAGTTCCTCCGGAAAATCTTCCATCGGTAATCAAGGCCACATCTTTACCTAGACCAGCTCCCATGATTGCAGCGGTTGGTTTCAACATTTCTGGCATTCCTGGACCTCCTTTTGGCCCTTCATAACGAATAACCACCACATCTCCCTTTTTTACCTCGCCTTTTTGAATACCAGCATTTGCAGCAAATTCACCATTATACACCTTTGCAGTACCTTCGAAACGCAGGCCTTCTTTACCAGTAATTTTTGCAACAGCACCTTCCTTGGCAATATTTCCATATAAAATACGCAAATGCCCTGTCGCCTTTATCGGATTTTCCAAAGGCTTCAACACTTGCTGATCGGCTACCAAATCCGGTACCGATTCTAAGTTTTCTGCCAAAGTTTTCCCAGTAACAGTGAGACAATCTCCATGCAACATGCCTTTTTTATACATGTATTTGAGCACTGCAGGAATACCACCTATTTTATGTACATCCTCCATCAAATATTTACCACTGGGTTTAAGATCCGCCAGAAATGGGGTTTCATCGCTTATCTTTTGAATATCATCCAAATCAAAAGGCACATTAGCTGCCCTAGCTATGGCTAAAAAATGTAATACTGCATTGGTAGATCCTCCCATGACAGTAACTAAACGAATGGCGTTTTCTAGAGATTTTCTATTGACGATATCACTTGGTTTTATGTCCTCTTCTATGAGTATTTTCATTGCAGCACCCACAGCTTCACATTCTGAAATTTTTTCCTCACCTACTGCCGGATTGGAGCTATTGTATGGTAATGATAGACCAAGTGCTTCTATAGCAGAAGCCATTGTATTGGCGGTATACATCCCGCCACATGCCCCTGCTCCTGGTATGGCTTTTTGTACAATACTTTTGTATTCCGCCTCATTCATGGTTCCAGCTACTTTTTCACCCCAAGCCTCAAAAGCCGAAACTACATCCAATTTTTTATTGTTGTGACAACCAGAGGCAATGGTTCCGCCATAAACCATAATGGATGGACGATCCAATCGAAGCATCGCCATCAGTGCGCCAGGCATATTTTTATCACAACCAACTACGGTAACCAATGCATCATAACTCATAGCCTGTACCACAGTCTCCATAGAATCCGCAATTACATCCCTCGATGGTAAAGAGAATCGCATACCGGGAGTCCCCATCGATATACCGTCACTTACACCGATAGTATTATAGATTAATCCAACCAAATCCTTATCTTGAACGCCTTTTTTTACATATATTGCAAGATCATTCAAGTGCATATTACAAGGATTCCCTTCATAACCTGTACTAGCAATGCCAACAAAAGCCTTTTCAAAATCTTCTTCAGTCAATCCTATACCGTGCAACATAGCTTGGGCTGCCGGTTGGGTTGGATCTTGAGTCACTGCCCTGCTGTATTTATTAAATCTCATTATTCTTGTTAATTATTTCAGATTTTTAATTATATATCAAAAATATTTTGAACTTTTTCATCTATAGTTTCGTTTTTGATATTTTTTTTAAACTCAAACCCCAGATTCATATCACAACAGACTATTCATCAGTAGCTTAGTGAAATTTTTTTATCATAGTCAAGAGATAAACACATTTCAAAACCAAGTGTTTACAAAAAAACCTATATCATTCCAATCCATGATATAGGTTTTTTTGACAACACAAATAACATCTATCATTCTCACAAAGGAATAATAATAACGCTTCTCATAAGGCTGACTAGTAAATTCATATGTCAATATTATAGACTTTTTTGGTGAGAACCAAACCAGAAATGTATTGGATTAGGAGAAAATGAAATTTTACAGAATAATTGCATATTTTCATCAAGTACCGAAAAATACTTTCTAAATAACGTGAGTTCCATATAAATTATCTTCACAGAAGCCTTATAAATAGTGAGATTTGGATTAAAAAGGCGCAGCTTAAACCACAATACCATTTCTAGCTCAAAATTACCCCAACAAATAGCCCTTTTTTCCTTTCTATTTCAATAAATCCCGAATTGCGCATTAGAAAATCTATTACGTATGGAAATTGCTTCAAAAACAAGAGACTGCGCTGCTTTTTGCTTTAACCATAGCGGTTCTATGCGGAAAGCAATAAAGTACTTGTTTTTATTGCACTTACCACCCTCATAACGAAGTTCTAATGCGTAATTCGGGATAAAAAGAAACCGTAGCTAATGCTCAATGTCATTAAGTTAAGCTTTCTCTATATTGCATCCCTTTGGTTTTTAGTTACTTTTAGTTTTGT
>JAOXRU010000541.1 GCA_025800395.1 Flavobacteriaceae bacterium | reverse complement strand
TTTGCAAAAATCGTCCATTTTCACAAAGAATTCAGTAACTTTATCTTTAAGCATTAGAAGTGTTTTTATTGTTTAATTTACTGAAAAACAGTGAAATAAACTATAATAAAAACACTTTTTTTTATCCATTATTCACGTTAAATCAGGTTAATAGGTTTTGAATGGATTTAATCCTCTCATCTAACCAACAGCCAAAAGAGGAAACCTAAGTTCCCTCTACTACTCTTGTTGGCAATCCGCGTTTTTGTGCCATTGCTATGGTGCCTCTAGTGCCTTTGGAGATGCCTATCGGGAAGGCCAATAGGCCGTCTGCAAGGCGTAGCATTTGTTTGTTGCGTATAGGTCCAGCTGCTCGTCCGTAGGCGTACCATTCGGGCAGGAAGATGTGGTATGGTACCTGGTTTCTCTTTGCCCAGTCTTCTGCTAGTGCATCGCAGCCGCTACAGCCACCAATAAGGATTTCGAGTCCTGCTTGTTTGTCCAATGCACGGTTTAGATGGGACTCCAATAGTTTGGCATTGCTAAAATGTCTAGATCCGGACACGATTAAGTAAAAAGAATTTGTTTTCATGGCTTTTGTTTTTGGATTATAGGCCATGGTTTTGCAAGGACAAACTCGGTATACAAGACTTTGGCCTTAGCCAAATTTATATAGTCTTGGAGAGCGAGTTTGCCCTTGCTTTATTTGCCGTTTTCTTCCAAAAGCAAAAGCCATGAAGACGGTATTTGACTGCTTACGGATATACCATTTTTGTAATTCCCTATTTGAAATTCTCGCAACACAGGATTCGAAGAGTAGATAAGGATATGCTATTTATATATGAGTAGCATTTAAAAATATACTTAAGGTAAGTTTGATATAAATTAACCTGAGTTCGATATAAATTATTTACACAGAAGCCTTAGGTATAGTGAGATTGGATCAAAAAAGATGCAGCTTATCCCTTAATACCATTTCTAATTCAAAATTACCCCAATAAACAGCCCTTCAAAGGCAGGACTAGCCTAAGAAGTTTATAATAAATTGTATGCATAAGTTATATCGAATACACGTTCATTATGCTTCTTTCCAAAATTACTCCATTGCATCCGACCAAACCGCTAATTCATTGCCAGCTGGATCGGTAAAATGAAACCTTCTACCTCCTGGAAAAGAGAATATGGGCTTGGATATCTTTCCCGAGGCCTCTATGATGCGTTGTTGTACGGTTTCTAAATTTTGATGATACAAAACCACTAATGATCCTTGGGCTGCTGGAGTATTTCTTTTTTCAAAACCGCCTTCCAATCCACTGTTGGAAAAAGCAGTATAGTCGGGTCCATAATCGGTAAATTTCCAGTCGAATACCCGACTGTAAAATTCTTTTATCTTTTGCAGGTCTGCTGCTCCAAATTCGACATAATGGATATGGTTGTTATGCTCTTGCATATTTGCGTGTTTTTGGCAAATTACAAAATTTAAGGGAGTTTGGACCTCTGGACATCTCCATTGAAATGTTTTTTTGGCTTGCTTATGATAGTGCCTTGGTGGCGCTTGTTTTATATTTTGACATCCTCTGACTGCAATGATTTTTAGCTCGTATTTTTTGGAATTTGCATTCAAAAGTATCGTATTGCTTGTTGTTTTTGGATTGCATAAACACAGCTATTGCGATTTTTTTAGCGGAAAATTTCCTCTATGAAAAATTAATTATAACAACCTCAATTACTGGTATTTGCGCTAGGTAAAGACAAAAGCATTTCGATTATAAAATGCATTTTGATGCATTATTGATTGTAACATAATGAAGATTTGCTCGTCGAGAATGTTAAATGGATATTATGAGCGAGTATATAATTGAAACACAAGATTTGCATTTTTCCTATTCCAAATCTGCCAAAGCAGATATTGACAATTTGGCCCTACGCGTACCCAAAGGAAGTATTTATGGCTTTTTGGGTCCGAATGGTTCTGGTAAAACCACCACCATCCGACTGCTTTTGGGTTTGCTAAAGAAAGATAGTGGGAAGATTGCCCTATTTGGAAAGTCCTTTAAAGGCAACCGAATCGCGCATTTATCCAAAATAGGGTCTCTGATCGAAAACCCTTCTCTGTATGGACATTTGAGTGCTGTGGACAATCTCAAAATAGCTGCAAATTATCGAGCGGTTTCTTTCCAAAGAATAGATGAAGTACTGGAGATTGTAAAACTAGAGCACGCCAAGCACAAAAAGGTAAAGAAATATTCCCTTGGTATGAAACAACGCCTTGGTCTGGCAGTTTCCTTGCTCAGCTTGCCCGAAATCTTGATATTGGACGAACCTACCAATGGCTTAGATCCAAAAGGAATTATAGAGATGCGCAGGTTGATCCAATCTCTGAATAAGGACTATGGCATCACGGTATTTATATCTAGTCATTTGCTAAGCGAAATAGAAAAAACCTGTACGCATGTTGGCATCCTCAGACAGGGGGAAATGATATTTCAGGACACCGTTAAAGTGCTAAAATCGTCTCAAAATGACCATCTGGTGGTTGCAATTGAAACCAAGGATACTGCCCAACTATACGATGCCATTGGTCGCCAATTTGATGTCACTATAGTAGATGAAACCCTAGTACATATCGCTTTGGACGGCAAAGATGCGATACCGGATTTGATCGATAATATCCGCAAGGAAGACTTAGATATTTATCAAATAAACATACAAAACAATCTAGAAGAATTATTTCTGTCACTAACTGAAAACTAAGAAGATGAACCAAGTATATTATTTCTCTAAAAGTATCAAAAATGAAGCTTTAAAACTCAAAAACACCTTTGCGCTTTGGCTATCCATTATTAGTGCGTTGTTTATTCCTATCATTTATTTTTTGTATTACTTTTTTAAACACAAATCGCTAGTGCCTGGGGAAGGTGTCAATCCTTGGAATAAATTTATAATGGATCAAATCATGAGTGCCTCTCCTTTGCTGGTGCCGTTTTTTATCATACTCATTACCAGTCTTATCATACAGATAGAACACAAGTCTTCTGCTATGAAATACTTGTTTTCTCTTCCAAGCCCCAAGTGGAGCATCTATTTTGGCAAACTATTGGTGGCTGTGGGGCTTATTTTGTTTACTTATTTGTTGTTTTTTGGTGCCATGCTTGTTTCTGGCAATTTGGTGGGCTATATACATCCAGAACTTGGATTGATCGATCATACTCCAGATTACCAAAAGCCTATGTTGCTACTTTTTAGATCTTTTTTGGCCATACTAGGCATATTAGGCATACAGTTTTTGTTGAGTTTTCGCATCAAAAACTTTATTATTCCGCTTGGTATAGGAATGGTTTTGGTCATCACAGGATTGATCGTATATAGTGCAGAAGAATCCTTGTATTTTCCCTATGCCTACAATATGTTGAGCCTTTACCCTATAGGCAATGAAGAAGCAAGTTTGGAGTTGTGGTTTCCGAAGGTTTCTATAATCAGCATTATTTATTTTGTGGGCTTTTCTGTCTTTGGATATTGGAGTGTTTCTAGGATGTCTGTGAAATGAAGAATAGCTTGTTCGTATTTGGGGTTGCAATATGGCTATATTTGCAAGGTGTTTTTATAGATGCGGTTTAGGGCTTTTGGGAGAGAGTTTTATCCAAGTTGTTTATCTGAGCCAGCTCAAAGAACCCATGGATTTTGATCAATAATTTGTCTTTCGGCTGATTCATATTTAGTACGTTATAAAATGGATTGTTGATGGATTTGTCAATCAGTTTTCCATCCCGAATTTTCATTAGGTGAGGGAATCCACTGTAGGTTTTGAGCTTGTAAAGTGCCTCCGAAATAAATTCAGCCTTATAATCCGATTCCACTTTTTTTCCATTCAGATACACAATCTCAACTTCGCCCGTTAGACGGGGTATGATTTTGTCCTCAATATATTTTTTTGATTTCTTTCGGTTGTTGTAACAGAAAAAGTTCTTTCCGCTATTCTCTGACAAAAATTCAGCGTATTTTTTTTCAAATCGTTTTCTTTGAAAATAGCGGATTGGATAAAGGACAATCATTACAGGCAAAAACAATATAAAAATTGGAATTCCAATAATTATAAATAGTACGATGGCTAATATGTTGTTTCCTAATTTCAATTTTAAATCAAAAGTTACCTCAGGGAGCGGGTTCAAAACTATCAATTTTTCACTTTAAATATACACCAATTGGATGATATAAGTAGATGTTTAGGAACTTTTTTTAAGAGTAAATTTGGATAGGGCAATTAGTTCTATTGGCTTTTTGTAAGCAAAAAAGAAGCTTGACTAAATACCAACTAAAACCCATCTGGCACTGAAACCTTGCGAAAAACATCTCGTTTTTAGAATCAAAAGGGTAGGTGCAAGGCTTGCCTTTGTGACCACACATTTTTATTCCATCATCCAATCCAGCAAATCACGAATATCCACTATAGACCAACTATGAGGATGTCTGTCTCCATTTGCTCTATAGCCTTTGGTTGTAGTTTCAATCAATTCGAGTTGCTTCCAGCTTTGGGCTTTTAAAGCTTTGGTTATTTGCTGAATCGTATACGCATTGGTGCTTTCAAAATCTGTTTGTCTATTCTCTTTCCACCATAAACTGTCTGGTTCTGTGTAAAATCTAACCTTAGTATTTTTTAAACTGGATACACTGGTATAGCTGTTTTGTAAAGTAAAAGGGGATACTTTCTGTATGTTTTGCAGCAAGGAATCTTTGGTAAATGCTTCTTCAAAATAATGGACGATCCACTTTGGCTCTGCAAGCCTTTCTTTATCAAATTTTGGATTGGCTATATCTTTTTTGGAACTTTCATAAAGCGCATACAAATCCAAAGGCGAATCCACAATAAATATGCCTTTTGGGGCAATATTTGTATGGTTTTGTTGCAGATGGTTTGAAAGGGTTAAGGCTACATTGCCACCAATAGACATGCCGCCAATAAAGAGATCTTTGGTTTTCAAATGATTTTGGTCAAAAATGGCCTCTAGTTGTTTTGCCAATTGTTTTGTGGCGGTTGCATCTATCCATAGATGACGATTAAAATTTAGCATTAACACCGAAATATTATGGGCATTTGCCGCTCCAACAATGTCAAATTCTTGTTTGGTGTATGCTGCATTGGTTCCGCCACCAGGAAACAAAACCAAAGTTGCTTTGCTATTTTTTGCTTTGTAAAGCGAATACCCTTCTGTAACCACACTTTTGCCCCCAAACATATGCTTAGTCAGTGCATTGGTATACGCATTCATCAAAGCTTTTATGGGTTTCATCTTCCCATTTCGTTCCAAAACGCAAACCGAAATTGCAGTATCTAATTTTGGAATATAAAACACCATGGTTCCCCAAAACCCACCGTGTCCAAAGCTCTGTAAACCTTTTACTTGCGCATCTGCAATTCCAAGTCTATAGGTTTTTGGGATTTCGTCTTTGGTTGCAACATCGGTAGTTAGTAGTTTTAAAACAGCTGCATCTTCAACAATTTTTTTATTAAATAAATAATACGAAAACTGCGCCAGCTCTTTCATAGTTGTAGCTATTCCACCGCCACCATATAAGTCCCAAGAAATATCGTGCTGCTGGGAATCCCAATCAAAGTCCAACTTGCTTTGGCCCCAATCCTTCTCGTTCCAATATTGATGTACCATAGGTTTTGCGCTTTTTGGTTGTTCTTCCAGCGTGGGAAACCAAGTTTGGCCAAGTCCCAAGTCTTCATACTGCAGCAATTTGCGCATAGCCGTATAAAAAGGCAGCTTGGTTTTCTGTTCCATAATTTCGGTGGCTAACAAATAATTGGCATCGGCATATGCAAACAACTCTTGGGGTTTTCCCAAAGGGTCGCCAACTTTTGTCGCTAGTTTCAACTGTTCGTCACGTGTCCATCTGTAGGTTTGGTTTTTATGGATAAAATCCAAATAATCGTCGTTTACATAATCGGCAATTCCACTGGTATGCGACAATAGATGTTTGATTTTAATTTGATGGATATCATAACCATCGTTTTTTAAAAGTTCGGCAGTTTTTTGGGATAGATGTTTTGAAATAGGGTCTTCTATATTCAAATTGCCATTTTCTTGTAATCTCAACATAGCCGCCGCCACATAGGTTTTTATACTGCTGGCAATTAATGCGGGTTGGTCTGCTTGTAAGGGCGCTGTTTTTTCTATGTTTGCATAGCCAGAGCTTCCGCTCCAAGAAATCCCATGCTTTGGCGATTCTATATGCACCATCATTCCGATAGAATTGGGGTTTTCGCTATAAATGGAATCTACAATGGATTGAAATTGCTGTACATCCATTTTTGGACTTGCTTCTGCAATTGGCTTTTTTTCGTTGGTATTTTTACAACCAAATAGCATAAAGCCGATTAGAAGATAGAATAACTGCTTGTAGTTTATTTTTATCATAGGTATATAATTAGTGGCAATTCTGGTCTTAGGTCAAAGGATTTTCCTTGAATAGTGTCATCAAAATATAGCTCCATGAGCTGTTCAGAGCCTTTTTTGATGACCACATTGTCCATATTATTTAGCGCTCTGATGGTTTGGGTTTTTACATTTAAATGGTTTGATGTAATCATAATCTTTGAAATCTTTTTTGCGCCATTTGGATGTTTAAAAAACGCTTTCCAATAGTCCTCTTCGCCAGGAAAGTTCTCTAATTTGGATAAGGATTCAAATGTTCTGGATTCTATTTCTGGATAGACTACAAAAATGGATGGTTCGCCAAGGTTTGTTTTTGAGTTTTTAGCAGCGTAAATACCATTGTTTTTACCCATCCAATCTTGGTGATACCACACTTTCTCAAAAGGTATTTTTTCGGGTTTATAATCTTCTGATTTTAACGCAATACCAAAAGGCAATGCCCCATTTTGTGCAAAGTTGGCTCTTTCTAAAAAATCTACATGTTTATTTATGGCGTTGTTTCGCTCAAATACTGTTGGATTAAAAACAAAAATCAATTCGAGATAGCCGTTTAAAAAGTGAAAATATCTTCCAGTTGTTCCTTGTCCGTGATGGATTTCTGAAAGGGAATCGGGTACAGCAGTGAAGCCAATATCCACCAATTTCTCTTTTGCTTTTTTCGGGTTCTTAACCCAAATATTTAAGTGGTCAACATCTAAATTGGCCGAAACGTTTAAAGTTGTTTGGTCTGCTAGGGGTTCTGTTTTGTTCTTGGTTTTGCAAGAAAAACATCCGAAGATCAGAATTAAAACAATGATATTGGTGTTGGTCCATTTCAATATATTCGATTTTATAAATAGCACATTAATTTGTAGGCTGTTCCAATTGTTTACTTATTTTGGTAATCATTTCAATGGCATTTTTATTTTTCGGGTTCAAAGCAAGAGATTTTGCGTAGCTAATGGTTGCATTATCCCAATCATCGCTTAGATAAAATACTTTGCCCAAACTGTCATACAATTTCGCATTATTTGGCATTAATTTTAAGCCGTATTTAAAAACTCTAATAGCTGCTTTTGGTTTTTTAATATCATATAACCATTCATATCCAATTTGATGGATAATATTATCGAAACCTTGTGCTACAAATTCTTGTTCTGTTATCTTGTTGTCTCCAATCAATTCTTCCAAAAGTAGGGTTGGATGCTCCGGATTGTTGTATTTTTTATAGTGCAGAACCCCTTTAGCATGGTCTGGAAACAAATCGGCAATCATAGTGCTATAATTTTCTTTTTGCAGTTCTTCTTTCAAATCCAATTCAATATAATCCGAAAAATCGTGAAATAAATGCACGCGTACGGTGAGGGTTTCCAAATCGTAAATCGTGGTATACTGCGTTGGCGCCACTCTATTTTGTGCAAAATTTGACATGGCTTCAGAACAATAATCTAGCGTTTGCAGCTGTTTTGTGCGTTTAATGAAATCTTGTCCCTTTTGAAAGTAAGGCAAAGCAACATCATCTACAGATTGAATTTGCGAATAGTAGAAGTTAGAAAACGTCTTTTCCGATTCATCGCCTATAAACATTTCATCGCCTTCAATAATTAAATAGGTTCCCGATTGGTCTACAAAAACCAGTTGTCCGTCATGTAAAACACTCAAATTTACAGTGCTTAAATACGTACGAACCTCTTCTACATGGGTCATTGTTTGCATGATGTTCTTTAATGCATCTTGTATAGGAATATTTAATTTTCCAGCTGTATTTTTTACTTCCAAATAAGGTTCCCAAAATCCGTCGAAAACCAATCCTTTTTCATTAATTGCACCTTGCGCAAAATTATCTAGCTGCCCCATATACATTACTCCAAAAGTGTTTGTGTTTCCTTTTTCAAACCAAAATTGATTATTTGGACTAAGGAAATCTTCATTATTCCCCACGATTGTTTTTCCGTTTTTGGTGAGTTTATACATGCTGCAGGCAAGTCCTAGATTGGGTACGATAGCGCATATCAGTAAGAGTATAGTAGCTAGATGTTTCATAATGATTTGTTTTTTTAAACAAATTTGAAGGAATGATCTGTTTCAAACGTCCGATTACGTATAATCGAACCTTTTTTTAAGAGCTTGTTTAAGCTCTAAAGAAAGTCGCACTACTAGATTTCCCCGTTTTTCCTATATGCAGAGGGGGTTTGCTGGGTGCTTTTCTTAAATGCGGTATAAAATGAAGATTTTGAGTTGAAACCTACTTCATAAAGAATTTGTTGTACCGTAAGCTCTTTTTTTGTGGAGTCTTTCAATAGTTTTTTGGCATGCTTAATGCGGTATTCGTTTACAAAATCGAAAAAATGCTTACCTAAAGATTGGTTGATTAATATGGAAAGTTCTCGTTCGGGAATTTCGAGTTGTTTGGCCAATTTTTGCAGTGTCAATTCCTCATCCAAATAGGGTTTTTCCTTTTCCATTACAGCAGTAAGAAGATGTAAGTGTTCGTTTTCTATTTCGTCCTTTTTTAGAGGTTCTTCTTTAAATGCTTTTATCGGATGTATATTCGAATTTACACCTGTAAATAAATCTGGCTGGTATAGGGCTTTTAAAACAAAAAAGATGGCTACGCCCAAAACAATTAAGCTTATAATGACATTTAAAAATATAACATGTTCTCTATACTCTGAATTGGATAAAAACGAACGTACGGTTACAAAGCTATGTGCAAAACAAGACAGCAAGGTAATTTGAAACAGCCAATTGTAGGTTGCGTAATTTGAATTGGCATAATTTTCTAAATAAATGGTTTTATAGCGTTTTAAAATTATAAATGTTGCAATGATATAAACGAAAAATTGGAGTTCTCCCAGGATATTGTACAGCAAAAGACTCCTATCTGAAAAAGCGGTAAGCCCAAAAATTATTATAAAAACGGCAAACGGAATGCCGTGTAACAGATGTTTTGTTTTGAGCTTAAAATTGTTGAAACAAGCCGAAAGCACATACAGAAAAAACAATGGCAACTGCAACAAACTCGATGTCAATTTTAGGTTTTTCGTTAAAGGATATTGCATAAAAACATCTGTAAAAAAACCGGTTAAATCAAAGGCGATTACCAGCAAATAGCATGCAAATAGTACATTAGAAATTTTGTTTTTGGTTCTTACCGTAAACAGAAACACAGACAACAGCACCATTAAAAAGGTAACTATCATCCCGATATTTTTTATGATTTCCAAATACATATTTTAGGATGTGCTATGAATAATAGTTTCTGTTTTTAAAATGAAAGCATTTTTTTCGGACGATAAATATACAAATTGCGGGTGGTTTGGAAGTGTCTCGTACTGAAATAAGACTAGAGCAAAAAACTGATTTACCCTATTACTGATAATGGTAGTACACTCTTATCTTTTTAATTAAGAATATAGCCGTTTTTTTTGGCATATGTCTCTAGAGGCTCAAGACCAATTTGTTTTCTTCGCATATTGACATTTTTTATATCTCTAGTGGTATAAATTTTATTCTTTTGTAGTTTTTTATCCCAAATGGCTTGGGTTCCGTATATCTGAGGTTCTTTTTTATACATTAAAATTCGGTCTTGAAGAAAAGCATAATGCCAGCCTTCAGATTCTCCTTTTTCGTAAGATGCTTTGAGCAATGGCAAGTATTTTTCTTGCACACCTACTTCTGCGTGCTGTATAATAAGCCAAATAGCTTGGTTGGCTTTCCACCCAACTTTGGTTTTACCCAACCATCCATAAGTATCTAATATTTTTGTCAATTCTGTCACACAAATACTATCTTGATGGTTTATAAGAGACCAAACGTATTTGTATTCTGTTGATTCTCTTCCAAATTTTGTTTGCACTTCTGGCAACATCAATCGAAGTGTTTGGTCTTCTGCACCAAGACGTTCTAATTTTTCTTTTAAAATACTGTCTGTTTGGGTGTTTGATTTTTTTATGATTTGAACTCCTCTATTTAAAAATTCATCTTCTTTAATTGTGCGCTGCTTCACATAGTTTGTCGGAATATATTTTTCGCGTAGTGTTCCATTTATATGAAACAATTTAGCGGTAGATAACTTATAGCCATACGTTTGGTGTTTAAAATTAAAATCGTAAACCTCTCCTGCAAGTCTTCTCATTTCGGAACCTACAATATGGGCTCTTCCCATGCCTTCAAAACCAATAGCCAAACCTTCTCCCATACTTCCTGTCCAACGACCAACCAATACCACAACAGGTTTTTTATAAACAATAGAACGTGGACTAACGTATTCTATCCAACTTCTTTTAACATTGGGATTATTTTTAGATGTGGCTGTATATGCGTGTTTTTGATAAGGTTTCGGTTCGGTAATAAATCTACTCATTATACCGCGGGCTTCGTAGCTATCGCCTCCAGAAAGGCTGTTTCTCAAATCAATAATAAGCCCTTTGGTATTCCTCATCGAATTTAATGCGTTATCAAATTGAGTAACTAAATTATCGTTTCCTAATGTATTGTTTATTCTTATAATGCCAATGCTATCTATAATTTTTGCTGATAAAAGCGCACTGTTCTTTTTTATTTTGATGGCATCTAGATCTAATTCAACTTCCTCCTTATTAGGTAATTTTAAGGTTAAAATTCTAGGTTGATTGTATCTGCCGGATAATATTTTATTGATTATCCATTCTCTTACTTCAGGATTGGTTTTGTTGCTACAATATGTAGGGAAATTGTGGATAGCTTCATTAATATCTACGTCGTTAAACCTTTGTATTTCTGCTCCAATAATGTCTTGGTGTAGGTTTTCTATTTGTGTTTGCCATACGTTGGTGATTACAGGCTTGCCATTTGAAATGGTTGCATATATTGGTGCAAATAGACGATACGAAGATTTTCTATTGGTGTGTAAGGTTAAGTGATTGTCGTAAAACTCATCTAATAGATACTCAAAAAACAAAACGGTTTCTTCTTCTGTTTTTATATGCTTTATCTGATTTGTGTAATACGATCGTATACAATCCAAATCCACATCTTTTTCGTTTAAATAGACATAATTGTTAGAAATATCATTCAAAATTTCATTCAAATCTTCTTTTATTTCATCATAGTTAATATTGCTTTGTTGCGAAAACGCACTTATTGTTAGAAATAAAATTGTGGTTAGAAGCGTGCACTGTATTAAACTATTTTTCATTATTCAAGAGGATTTTTAATTTTGTTATTCTTTCTTACAAATAAATACCCGTTAGCAAACATACTATATTTTACAAGCAATTTTTCTGTATCCCAATACAACTGTAAGTTAGTTTTTACACCATTAGTAGGTTTGCCCAAAAACACTTTTTCTCCAAGATATCTTGAAGTATAATCTTGTTTTGCTCTTTTATGTAATTTATAAGGCTTCTGTGAAGATAATTTATATCGAACTCACGTTAATTATGCTTTTTAGCTTTGCGATCAACTATTTTAGAGATTTTTTTTGAAATATCGAATACATTCCCATGTTTTTGGTTGGTTAAAATAACTATGGTTACATCATTCAAATTATCTCGTTCTATTAAACACTCGTAATTTCCCGCCGAACCATGATGCGAATGTGTTGTTATTTTACGATCTTTTAGAGTACAATCACCAAGAGGTGCTTGCATAGCTTTGTTATCTAAATTAGCTGTTTGGGTTAAAAAGTGTAACGATTCGCTGTTTATAATTTTGAAATTATGCAAGTTTTTTATCCAATTGTATAAATCTTCGGTAGTAGATGTTAACAACATCGAAGGCACATTTATTTTATAAGGATCTTTTTTGAAATCTGCATTTATTGGCATCGCCATTTTAGACATATCCGTATAAGGATACTGTTTTTTAAATACTGTATTGTTTAGATTGAAGGGACTAAAAAGATGTTCTTTTGCATAAGTGTCAAATGCTAGGCCGCTTATACTTTCAACTATTTTTATTAGTAAAAAAGGATTGTTGTTGGAGTAGATATAGTTAGCACCTGGTTCAAACTCCAAATTTTCTATGCTTTTAATGTCGTTAAATATATTTTCTGATTGGATAGCGGTATTGGTAGAAAAGTATTTACCAAAATTCACTTTGGGCAATCCGCTTGAGTATTGCAGTAGATTTTTAACGGTTACGGTATTTGCCCATTTTGGAAGATACGGTAAGTATTTAGAAATGTTGTCATTAAGGTGGAGTTTGCCTTGTTCCGAAAGTTGCATTATGGCCACAGCTGGAAATTCTTTATAAATAGAACCAATTCCAAATTTAAAATCTTCTGATAATCTTTCTTTTAGGCCATTGCTATAGCCAAATGATTTTTTAAAGATTGTTTGGTTGTTTTTAACAACAAGAATATTTCCGTTAAACTTGCCTTTGTTATGCAGGTCGCTAACAAATTGGTTAATTTGTTTGGTTGTTTCTGTGTGGTTAGAACTGAGGTTGCTTGGTTTGCAAGAATTAAATGTGGCTGTGAATGCGATAAGCAATAGAAAGCTGAAAATTGGATTAGTCATTATGGGTATTTTTGTAATGACGATTGAACATCTAAAATGTTACAATGGGCTTCCAACCTAGATTAAACATTCGTTTTAGATGGTATGCTAGTGCAATGATTCCAAAATCTGCACTGGCTGGTTTTAATGCCTTTCTTGGTAAGTATATGGTCAAATCCCCATTGTTTTTTCATTGTTCCAAAAGGATGCGGCACCAAGGCTTGTCGGTGTTGGGTGTAGTTTGTTTTTTGTCTTATACCGCTACTACTTATTGTTCTCTGATGGCTTTATTCCATTACCCCCAAAACTTTTTAAGATAATCATCAAACATAAAGACTCTATTTCGATTATAGCCAGTAACCTCTTTGAGAATTCCGGCATTTATAAAGTCTGAAATCAATGAATTAGCTGCATTATAGCTTAATTTTGTTTCTTCTTTGGCTTGATTAACGTTAACTATGGGTTTCTTCAATAAGTATTGGAGTAAAACCATAGCATTTTGACTTTTTCTACCAAATTCTGAATTGATTTTTAGTTCAAGTATGTTTTTCATTTCCAAAATATTGGATAGTGTTTGAGAAGATTTTTGTGCTGTTTCAATTACTCCAACTAAAAAGTATTTCAACCATTGTTTCATATCACTTTTTGTCCTTACGAAAGACAAGTTGTCATAGTACAAACTTTTGTTTTTTTCAAAGTAAGTCGATAAGTACAACAAAGGCTTAGTTAATATTCTTTTATCAACTAAAAACAAAGTAATTAACAAGCGACCTATCCTTCCATTTCCATCTAAAAATGGATGGATTGTTTCAAACTGATAATGGGCAATTGCTATTTTAATTAAATTAGGAACATTAATATCTTCGTTATGGATGAAATTCTCCAAGTCACTCATTAACTCTCCGACATAATCTTGATGTGGGGGAATAAAAGTAGCATCTAATAGGCTACTTCCTCCAATCCAATTTTGGCTTGAGCGAAATTCACCTGGGAGTTTATGTTCTCCCCTAACACTATCTAACAAAATTTTGTGTGTTTCTCTCAACAAACGAGATGAGATAGGAAGTTTTTGTAGCTGTTCTATAGCGATATTCAATGATTTAATATAGTTATTAACTTCCTTCCAGTCATCTTTTCGTCCAGGTGCTATTTCGTCTTCATCCATTAGGGCTTCATCCATATTAGTTTGAGTTCCTTCAATTCTACTGGATACTACTGCCTCCTTTGTTACGTGGAGTTGAATAAATAAATCAATATTAGGAACTAACTTAGAAAATGAATTTAATTCACCTAACTTAATTGCCGCTTTTTCTATTAGTTGATTTAATTTGGGGTCATCCCAAATCCAAACATCATTTATTTTGGTAGGAACGAAAAATTCATATCCTGTATGGCTTTTTTGAAATCGACCTGATATGAAATTTTCAAGATGTATCATTGCGTTAAACTTAAATACAAAGTGTTATATCTCACTTTAAGCAACAAAAATACAATATACTGTTCTATATTCCTAAAAAAACGAATTTATTGAGATATGAGGGTGTATATCTCAGATTCTTATAGCTAACGCACAACGGGAGTCTGTCTCCAAACGCACCTCATTTTTAGTTTAAACATACACCAATTGGATTATATCTGCAGATATTTAGGAAATTTCTTAAAAAATAGATGTGGCAAGGAAAATAAATTCTTTAAGCTTTTTAAAAGCAAAAAAAAGCAACTTGTCTAAAAACCCTCTAGCACTAAAAGCTTCACAAAATGTGTTTTTTGAGGGATGAAAAGGGCTTGTGCAAGGGTTGTCGGTGTTAGCCACTGTGTCTTATTATTCAGTTATAAATTTGTTTTTGTTTTCTCGAATGTACTTTATTCTTAATTCTCCAATTTTTTCGGTTTCATAAAGGTTATAAAACTCAGTGTCCAAATCATTATCGTTACGATTCTTTTGCTCTTTATTATGGAATTTTTTGGCGCAGCCATTTTAGATACTAGTATTGACCGTGGTTATAAATTCTATTTTCTTTTGAACACCAAATCGTCAACTTCCATAGTATTGTTATTGTTACTAAATATAACATCGAAGGTATTAAATTCATCTTCATCATCTAGTTTAAACTTATATTTGTTCCCTTCAATATTTTCCCAAACTCCTGATGATTTAAAGTCATCTACACAATTACCATTAAAATCTTTTGCTAATTGTATAGAACTGTATTTCCCATCTTCGGTAAAAGTAATAGTGGATTTTTTTTCACATTCGTCTAGTTCAACCCCTTCATCAGAGAAGTAATACCACACACCTATCAAAATGTCTTTTGTTGCTGTGTTGCCATTGTCATCGTTACTACAGGAGCTTAGTCCAAGTAACATGATGGTTAAAAAAATAATTGATTTTTGCATTTTTGTATTTTTTTTGATCATAATTTGTTAAAATCACACCCAACAAAGAACATCACCAATTCCAAATTTCCGTTTTATATTAATAATGGAAGCTATTGGCATAGCTTTCGGGCTTTATAATGGTATGATAAGAATAACATAACAGATCTTAAAAGCAGTAAAGTTCTTACAGAAAACAAAACAAGAACTTTAAATTTTTTTTGCGTACTGATAATGTAAAAAAAAAATTTATTCGGAGCTAGTAATTGCTTACTTAAGGGTTTGTTGGAAGGGGTCTAAAAAAGGGAAGACTACACTATTAGTTTAAGAAAGTTCTCAACGGATTTTTCACCATATACTCCAAATAATTTTGATTTTTTTCCATTAATATTTTTTTGATTAGTTTGGTTTCTTATGTATAATGGCTTGAATATGTGTCGTTTGGCACTTCAAAGCTTCAAGTTTTCAAAATACTGCTATATTTTTAAAATGCTATCACACTCATTTTAAGCACTATATGCAAAATTCGCTATGTTTTTTGTTGTGGGCAGTGGTTTTATTTTAATGATAACTCCAATCAAAAGATACATGACTTGAAAAATTATTATAAAACAAAGCATATCCATTTCCATTGTACCTATCAATCCAAAAAACCACTTCACTATAGCCATTATTGTCATAGTCCCCGGCATCCAATAGATATAGGTTTGATACCTCTGAATCACCATGTCCTTTAAATGGAAAATCTATAGCCTTTGAAAGGTTAATTATTTCTCCCGATTTTGATTTATAAATCCATATTCGATTAGATATGTGTTCTTTTCCATTAACGGAATCCAATATCCCAATCTGTAACAATTTATCTGACTTGGATGAAATGTATGATTTCCCAAATTCGAGTTTGGAGTGAATTACGGTATCCACCCAACGCAACTCCATATTCCTGAAATGTTCTTCGTAAAGAGGTGCCAATTCAGCAATTTCTTTCCTAGCGGGTTTAAATGGTTTCCATTGTTCTGGGTCAGCGTAGTTGTTGGCAGTTACAGTTACTAATGGTCTTGGCTGTTCGTAACCTACCCAGCCTGAAAATTCCATCGAAGGAGTTCCAATAGTAGGTAAATCCTTCTTGCTTGGGATGTGATATGCATCTCTTGGAAATGTCCATGGTGTATTTTTGTTTTTTATAGGAGCCATATTAGAACCAAAAGAACCTATATTTTTCCCATCAAATGCTATAATCCAGTTTGCCTGTGATGGATATAATGTAGAATTTGAAATATCATTTTCCAAAGAATACCATTCGTTATTTTCAAACCTGAATAATATTCTTTGAATTTTTATCCGAGAAGTATCTTTAGATGATACATTTTTTGTTTCAAGAACACCTAAGTATATGTCCCCATGGTTTTGTGAGAATAACGATGTTGTAAATAGGAGAAATAATATTTTGAATAATAATCTTTTCATTGCACCTTTTATTGAATGCTGAATTCCATTACCCACAATGGTCTCGGCTATGCGAAGTGTAGGGTCTGACAAGCGTTTACTAGTTGCCAAATGCACCTTGCCTAGCGAGCAATTTTGTCGCTTTTATGTTTTAAAATACTAATTTACAAAATTGTAAGCGATAATGACAGCCTTTAAACTTTGGCTAGAAACTAAAAACCGTATTGCATATAGCCAATGGTTATGTACAGTTGTTTTTTAATCTTGTTAGAACTGTTTTAGCTGTTTTTATCTTTAAAGCTTCGAACAATAGACTCTTTTCTTCTCAGCTTGTTTTTCCCATTCCACTATTCCAATCAATGATTTTTGCTGTATGCTCCATGTCAAAATCGGTATGTTCCACTTCGTTTTATCCGCTTGGTTAATCAGACGTCAATTTATCCTTTCTGCTTAGCCAATCAATATGGTGACTTTCGAAAACCTTTCGGCTTTTTAATTGCTTAAATAAACAAGAATCAAGCTTTTTTTCAATTACACCCAACGGCAGTCTGTCTCCAAACTCGTTTTACCCTTTTGAGGTTTATATTTGAAAAATTTCAAACGCACCTACCCGTATAGGTTTCCTAAAAAGGTAGGTTTTGAGACAGTCTGACGGGCTCCTATAAGGATAGCAGTGGATTTTGTGCGATTACTTTTTGGTTTGTTACTACCGTTTGATTTATAGGATTTATTTCCGTTTAAGCGATTAAGCCGCTATTATTTTTATAAAATGTTGTGCGCTGGCCTATTCTCCATCTTTTTATTTAGATGGTCTGCTTTTTGAAAATGACATTTTTAATTCTGCCGTTTTCTAAGTTTAATCCTCTTATGTTTCCTGTTTCATCCCTAATAACTCGAATTTTGTAAGAACTCATCATTCTTAGATAGTCTTTTGTAATGAGTTTTCCATCTCGTTTTCTTCCATTTTTGATAATGTTGTAATTATCATCTTTGACGTGCTCAATCACAATTTCTGTATCGGTTTCTTCATTAAAATAGGTTCCATTTATACTCCTATTATAACCATTTTCTATTTTTTCAGCTGGTAGTTTATAATAAACGCTTGGTTTTTGAGTGGCTAAATATAAAGTCAGTTTTTGTCGTTTTGTGCCAATATTAGAAAAATTCATTTTAAGCTTATCGTTTGTTTCATAAGAAAACAAGCCTTGTTTCTCGTTTATCATTTTTACTTGTTTTCGTTGATAAATCTTTCTAAATAAAGAACCATCTTTTTCACTTATCTTTATTATAGTCCCATTTTCGTTTTGATAATTTCCCACCACATTTTTTAAGTCTTTTAGTCTTTCTGTCTTCTTAGGACTTGATGGATATTTCTCATTATTTATATCTAATTCAAAAACAATATCTGTCAACTGTTGTGCTAAATAATTTGTTGGTACATTCTCGTTGTTTGACATTATGACTATCGAAACATTCTGTTGATTAAATCTAAAAAATGTTGCTTTGTAAGCTCCTGTGCTACCATCGTGATACGTGTAATTTAAACCCTCATATTTGCCGAACATTAATCCATATCCGTAATTGTTAAAATCTATATCTTCTAATGTTGATTGACTTTCTTTAATTGTTGAAGCAGATAAGGTTTTGCCATTATTTTGCTGAATGATTTGCTCCCATTTCATTTGGTCTTTTAAAGTTGTATATAAAGCACCATCACCATTTAATTCGGTTACTACTGGATATTCTCGCCAACCATTCCAATTTCCATAAGGTCTTGCCTTATTTGGAATTATAGCCATATAATTGGTAAGAAAAGATGTATTTTCCATTCCTAATTCTGCAAATAATGAGTTAGAAAAATTCTTAAATTTAGTTCCAGAAACTTTTTTAATAATTTCTGTTAGCAGTATATAATTTGAATTGCTGTACAAATACTCCTTACTAGGCTGAAAATTTAGATCTGTTTGAGATGCTAAAAGTTCAATCGCATCATCGTTATCTATAAAAAGTTCATACCAATCTTTCCCTTTTAATGCCCATAGTCCGTAAACGTCTCTAATTCCGCTTGTATGTGTTAAAAGGTTTGATATTGTAATTTCGTGTTTTATTTCTCGATACAATTCTGGCAGATATTTTCTTATGTCATCATCTAAAGCTAATTTTCCTTGTTCTATCAATCTCAAAATGCATAAGGCGGTGTATTGTTTTGCATTGGAAGCTATATTAAACCTTGTGTTTTCATTTATTTTAATTTCGTGTTCAAGATTAGAATAACCAATATATTTTTTAAAAACAACATTTCCTTCTTTAACAATTCCGACTGCTATTCCTGGCGAAATACCATCGATATATTTTTCAATTTGAGTGTCGAGCTTTTGAATTATCCACTTTTCTAATTCTTGTGAATATGTTTTTATTGCAAGTAAAAAAAGTGTAAATATTAATGTTTGTTTCATTACAGAATGTTAGTTTTGGCATGCGTGCAACGGCAGTTTGTCTCAAAACCACCTAGTTTTTAGTTAAATATACACCAATTGGATTATATCTGCAGATATTTAGGAAATTTCTTAAAAAGTAGATTTGGCACGGATAATTAATTCTAAAGGCTATTTATAGGCCAAAAATAGCAACTTGACCCCAAACCCTCTAGCGCTAAAAAGCCGCAAAAACATATCCCTGTTCCCGCACGCATCCTTTGGTGTGGGGAAACTCTAGAAGCTTCTCAAAATCTGCTTTTTTCAAGGATTAAAAGGCACACTCCGTCAATTACTAGTGGAGCCGTCTATTCGATTGGCAATAGTACTTATTCTCCAATGAACTTATCTACTTGTTCTTTTGAAGTAATTCTAAAAACTACGCTCCTCCCGTCTTTAACTTCATTTATAAGCCCAATATTCACCAATTCATTTAGGTCTTTTCTTGCTGTTTGCCTGACTATTTCATGCTTTTTTGAATATGAAGCAATATTGACTTTGCCTTTTTCTTTTATGTAAAGATATCCAACTAAATCAGCTTGTCTTTTATTTAGACCATTGTCTAATATTTTATAGGAAACTAAATTAGCTTGCTCAATATCCTTTTTCTTTTTATCTCTATATTTAATAAGGCTTTCAAATGCTACTCTTAAACTCTTTATGGAATAATTAATGAAATATGTTATGTCATTATTGTCATTTTCTGTTTTTAAGAAAGCTTTGTCGTATTGAATTCTAGAATTTAAGATTGCTCTTGAAATAGAAATATTTTTTATTAACGAATATTCTTTTTTTACTAAAAACCAATAAAACAACGCTCTAGCTGTTCTTCCATTTCCATCCATAAAAGGATGAATATATCCAATTAAAAAGTGAATAATTGAAGCTTTAATGATTGGGTGTATAAATGGTTTATCTGAATTGGCAAATTCACACAAATCAGTCATATACTTATCTACAAACTTTACTTCTGGTGGTCTGTGCGCAATTTCTCCATCTACGTGGTCTTGAACAAAAATTTGTTTTTTTCTGAAATCCCCAGCACAATATTCAGCGCTGGTATTAGCAGTCATTGTTTTATGTAATTCAATTATTAAAGTAAAATCAAGAGGTTTGTCAATTTCTTCAGTAATTAGTTTAATGCTGCGTAAATTATTGAAAATCATCTGTTCAGATTCATCTCTCGGCTTACGTCCTGATTTTAACATTTCAAATGCTACTTTAGTTGTAGTAGCTGCTCCTTCCATTTGTGAGCTTGCGATTGCTTCTTCCAGTATGGAATTCTTTAGATATTCAGCTCTATGAAACGGTGTGATTGGATTTCTGTAAAGCCCTCCAATTAGTTTTAAGTCAAATTCGTGAAGGTTTTCTTGAATATTATCTGTCAAGCAATAATTAAATTCTTCTATTCCAAATTTCAGTCTTTTATAATTACCTCTTCTGTGAAGTTTTATTAAACTCCAAGCCTTGAGAGGGTCGTTATAAGGGATTTTTTTTCTATGCTTAAGTTCATCCCAATAGTAATATTTATCATCAGATGTCTTTAAAAAACCCGAATAAGTCTTATCAAAATAGTCATCAATTAACTTGTCAGTCATTAACGGGCTTGGCGGATTTTCAAACTTCATTGTATAAATATGTTAATTTTGAACTCAAAATTAACATATTTAATTCAAATCACCAACTTATCTTGTGTTGCCACTAACGGCAGTCTGTCTCCAAACGCACCGTATTATTTCTATAAAATCAAGGATAATAGCCCAAATAATTGTTTTTTGTAGAAAATAAGATGTTAATCAGGGAGAATTCTGGGTTATGCGGATGTTTTTTTGCTTTTGTTGAGATTGGTAATCCAGAACTATTAAATCTAAGTTGTTGGTTATGCGCTCTAAATGGTATTGCTGTACGTGGGTATAAATCATGGTGGTTTCTGGGCGTGCATGGCCTAGTAACTCTTAAATGTATCGAGTATCTACGCCGCTTTATAGTAAAATGGTCTTGGTATAAGGGGTAGTAGCGATAGCTTTTTGGAAGCAATCATTAGCTGCACTTGCTAGGCGGAGGCGACCGCTAGGAAGCCCCCGTACTAGCTAGTAAAGCTTTTGCTTGCTTGCAGAAACTACAAGCGTATGGCCCGACCCTCTTTGGCAGACGACCTTGGGGAGGAGGCAAAAGAGGGGTATACAAAAAAACTGCCTATAGGATCGAGAAATGTTGTTAGTTCTCCTATAGGCAGTTGTACGCAAACTCGCGCAGCAATCAAATCAGCTCTTGGGAAAGGGATATTGTTTTCCCTTGGTGTTTTTGACCTTGGGCGGGTGCAAAAACGGGTTCACAGTCTATTGGAGCATGATTTTTTTGGTGTAAATACCATCGGTGCCTACGATACTGAGTATGTAGATGGCGTTGTTGAGTTTGCTTAGGTCGAATTGTTGTGGTCCTTTGTCTACTTTGGAACGGATGACTGGGGTGCCGCCTAGGGTGTATAGGTTGGCTACTCCTGCGGTTGGGCTTTGTACATCTAAGGTTTTGTTGTCGTTCATAAATACCTCAAAGCTGTTTTGGGCTATCTTTTCGTTTCCGGCGCAGTCTAGGGCAAATCCTGCATCGGCATCCTTGTTCCATCGGTTGCTAGATATGGTGGCGCTTACTACGCTATCGTCTGCTGTGATGCATTCTAGGTCTGGATTGTTTTCTGCTTGAAAAATCGCCAAGTTATCGTTCTGTCCGTTTTGGATGTTGAGGGACTTTAGTTGGTTGTGGGAAACAATGAGGGTGTTCAAATTCTGATTTTTGGAAAAATCTAATTGCTCTATGGTATTGAACATCAGATTTGTATAAGCCAAGCCTAAGTTGGTCTCGGTGGTCAATTGGGATAAAAAATTGTTGGCTGCTACCAATCTATCTAGGTTTTTGGCATTGGTCAAGATCAAATTGGTGAGGTTGTTGTTTTCGCAATTGAGTGTTTTCAGTGCTTGCATTTCGGTAAGATCTAGACTACTGATCTTGTTGTTTTGGCAATACACCGTCTCCAATTTTCTGTTGGAAACAAGATGGAGGTTGGTCAATTCGTTGTTGGCAATGGCAAGATAAGACAAGTTGCGATTGTTTTTCAGATCGATTTGGGTGATTTCGTTCTGATAGACATTTAGGCGCTCCAGCCATACGTTGGAAGACACATCTACGGTCTGTAGTTTGTTGCCGTACAATACCACTTTTTTCAAAAACAAATTGCCAGTCAAATTGGCTTTTTCTAGTAGATTCCCGCTGGCATTGAGGTTTTCGAGGTTGGCAAAAGCCTCAATTCCAGTTAGGTCTGCAATGTTTTTGTTGGAAATATTGAGATTGCGCACATACAATACTTTGGTGGCATCTATTTTTCCATCGATCTGGCCACTATCCATGTGTAAATCGATAAGTGCTTGTTCAAAATTGGGGTCTTTTACAGTCACTTCCTGTGCGTTGGTGGCAGACACGCATATTAGCAAAATAAGTAGGTAATAATATTTCATGATGGGAGGGTTTTAATTATGATCTGATTCGAAAGTATAAAAGTTTTTGAATTTAATCGTTTAAAAACCTATTTATTCGATGAAATACACAAATTTTATACAATATTTTTGATTTTTTGCGTTTAATCGATGTTTTTAAATAAATATTGCATGATATAGCAAAAATTTTTCCATTGTTATTTACAAGGTTAACAACTCTTTTTAAAAGTGTCTTTTCAAATCAAAAAAAAGAGTAGTTTTACAACAAATAATCCCACCGCTTCCAAAAGCTGTTTTTGGAGGGAAAAACACCAATATTATGAAAATTGCAATAGGAAATGATCACGCGGGCACCGAATACAAAATTTCGATTATCGGCATGCTCAAATCTATGGATGTGGAAATAAGTAACCAGGGTACAGACGATACTTCGAGTGTGGACTATCCAGATTTTGTACATCCTGTTTCGAGATTGGTCGAAAGCGAAACGGTGGACTTTGGCATCCTCATTTGTGGTAGTGGTAATGGGGTGGCCATGACGGCCAACAAATACCAAGGTATACGTGCTGCACTATGTTGGAACAAAGAAATTGTGCAACTTGCTCGTCTGCACAACAATGCCAATATTATTTGCATCCCAGCCCGATACACCGCCCTACCTCAAGCATTGGAAATGGTAAAAACCTTTTTGCAAACCGATTTTGAAGGCGGTAGACACGAAAATCGTATAGGCAAAATTCCGATTTGTTCTTAGCGCCATCCGCTGCAGTTGTTTTCCCTATCGATGGAATTTTTTCGGCTGGTTTTTTTGATTTCTCACTTTTGGTTTTGCATACCTTTTTTCTTTAAACATGAAGAGGTTTGACACTGTCCGCTTTTTATGGGTATGGTAGATTGGTAGGAAAATGGTGTTGTTTTGCTCTTTGTATTACCATAAATGAGCTTGCCAAGCTTCTTTGGCGTATAGGTTTGAATTGGAATTCTCCCAAAAGACGATGATTCAAACCTAGAAAAAAATGATACGACCAAAGCAAATATGTAATTTGGAGCCATTCCTATACAGACTTTTGGTGTATTCGAGCGTGCTTTTCTTATTTTTGTATATAAATCTCAACAATTGTCGCACCATCACCATAGCACAGGCAGAAATCTCTTGTTGGCCATTGGATTGAATATACTCATTACCATTGGGCAATTTGTAGGTGGCATGTGGTCTGGGAGTTTGAGTTTGCTATCCGATGCCCTGCACAACCTCAGCGATGTGCTTTCGTTGTTGGTAAGTTATATCGCAGATCGTCTTAGCCATCGCCGGGCGACCAACCGCAAAACCTTTGGCTACAAACGAGCCGAAATATTAGCAGCATTTGTAAATGCGGCTTCTTTGATTGTAGTTGCTATTTACCTCATCAGGGAAGCCATAGAACGGCTGTTGCACCCGCAAGAGGTAGGATCCCTAATTGTTATAGCGCTAGCAATACTGGGTGTTTTGGCCAATTTTGCAAGCGTAATTTTGTTGCACAAAGACGCCAAAAGCAATATGAATATGCGATCGGCCTATCTACATTTGCTCACCGATGCCATGGCATCGGTAGCGGTTTTGCTAGGTGGCATTCTCATGCATTTTTATGGCTGGTATTGGGTAGATAGCGTGCTCACCCTACTTATAGCCCTATACCTGATAGTAGCGGGTTACAAGCTACTACTGCAATCTAGCAAAGTGCTCATGCTTTTTACACCCGATCATATCGACCTAGAAGCGGTAAAACAAACTGTGGAAGCCGATGCTAGGGTGGCCAAAATGTTTCATATTCATATCTGGCAGCTGCACGAGACAGAAACCCATTTGGAAGCACAAATACAATTTGCCGAGAATTTGAATTTGGTCGAATTTGCTACTTTTGTGCAAGAAATCTCCAATAAGTTGCAAACCCAATACGGTATCCACCATGTCACCATACAGCCAGAGGCTAAAAATTGATGGTTTTGGGGTACCCGCTACAAAACCCCATTTTTCTTACAAAAAGACACTAATTGCTCCTTGCTGGTGCAGTTGGTTTTGCGCAAGATGTTTTTGCGATGGGTATGTACCGTATGCAGGCTAATGAATAATTTATCGGCAATCTCTTTGCTAGTGGCGCCAAGGGTCAAGTGTTGAATCACTTCTTTTTCGCGTTTGGAGAAGAAATTTTGAAATTCCCTATATATGCCTTGGCGAAAAGAATCCCTATCGAACTCCCTGCCGTTGAGTTCCCATTCGACCATATTGTTGTTGGAGATAAACTCTATATCGGTGATTAAAGACCAATTGCTGATCAAATAGCCTTCTTTATCGGATTGGTAAGCACCCGATTGCCGCAATATCTTGAGATAGGAGCCATCGTATTTTCGAATTCTATAAGTGAGCAACAAATAGGAATCGGTGCTCACCAAGGCTTTGGTGGTATAATGATCTACCACAGCGCGAATGATGCGACTCACCACATCCAAATCCTCTGGATGGATATTGCCATGCACCACTTCACTGCTAAAAATCTCCTTTGGGTATCCTAGGAGCTTTTGTACATTGCGCATATAGCTAATGTTGTTTTGCTGCCAATTGTTTACATATAGGGCTTGCTTGTCGGGAGCTAGCTCAAAGCTATCCAAGTTGTGTTTGAGTATTATGCTGTCTTTGTCCTGCAGGCTAGTGGCCACCTTTCGAGCATACTGGGTCAAATCAAATGGTTTCAATATTAAGCTGTCTATTTGTTTATTCGATGGCTATAGGGAAACCGCTTGTATGATCACAAATATAGTATTTTATCTCGATTTTCCTCTCTATCAGCCCCTTGTATTTGTGCTTCGTCTTTCTACAAAGATGGTTTTTATAAGCCAAATAGACATGCCCAGATAAGTATCCGTTGCTTATACAGGTTGCGATACCATAGATGCCTTTCCATTAGGCAATTTTTCATGGGGTTTTGGAGCAGGGTGGGGTTTAATAAAATAACTTTTGTCCAATATCCGTTTTAATAGTCTTACTGAATTTTAATTTTTGTCGCCCCGTTTCTCCAGCTTTATATGCTCTTTTCCTTCTTTTAAATATAGACTGCCTTTATTCCAATAGAGTAATGATTTTTTAACTTGTTTATAAAAAGTGCCACTATTTAACTCCTTATATCTATACAATTCTAAAGTATCTTTATTTTCTTGGGCTAAATACCATATTTTGTTATAAGCCATATACCCCTCTTGGCGACAAATAACAGAATCTTTTGATATATAAAAATCATGATAAACACCTGTCCAAGAACCACCAGCAGTATGTCCTTCATCGGTTAAGTAACGGTAATGACCTTGCCAGTTATCTGAAACTTTCAATTTGCCATTTTGTTCTAATTTCAAAAGATTCTCCGCAAAAAGACAGCCTTTGTCTTCCTTTTTGGTTATCTTAAGTAGTTGATTGATATTGAACTTTTCGTTAAATTCTAATTCTTCATCAAGAAATCCATATATTTCTAATGTCTCTTCATTCAATATTGTTTTAAATATCTCCTCTTTAACTCCCACATCTTCAACATTAGGTTGATCTAGGGAAAAACTTGTAATGAAATACATTTCTTCTTTACTAAAGAGAAAAACAGTGAAACTAGAGGTATAATAATCGTCCGCTTCTAACAAAATCAAGTAATCATTTTCAAGTTTGAACAATTGTATTTCTCCTCCTTCAAAATAATCTTGAAAATCAAAACTAACTATTTTATTTCCTTGAAGAATGCTAAATATTAATGCTTCATGGCAATATTTAATACGAATATTTTTGCATGCCAAATCATTTTTGAACTCATTCGAGTTACAATTTAATTTTTGAAATGTATTTTTTTCTTGATTTTTAAAACCATCTTGTTTTTGTTGCTTGCATGCGATACTCAAAATACATAACACTAAAAACACTATTCTCTTTACTTCCATTCCTTATTTTTTAATAATATTCGGTGGCTTCGTCTAGCTTGTTGTAAATACGATCATCCGTTATTAGTGCTTGAGCGCATTCCTAATGAAAATCAGTTATGAAAAAATTATTAATTTCAATTTATTTTTTCAATATTACCTTCTTTGGTTATCAGATATTCTTTCTTCGCTATTAAATCTTTGTTTATTAAACTTTTTTCTTTTTGAATAGTAATTTGATAATCTTTATTAATCGAAAAACTTGTTAATAATACTCCGAAATCATCTTCCTGTTCAGTTTCCTCAAAGTACATAATTCTCATATAATCTAACATCTGCATTTGATTATTGAAAATGGCTAAAAAATATTGTTCATCTCCTCTTGGATGATGCCCTCTAATCAAAATAGGGTTCAAATCATAAATCATAGGAAGTTTTAAAATGCTAAGGTTTTCCATATTAATTTCGGACAAAACACCTTTAATTGGCGTAAAAGTTAATGATTTGGATTTGTCATAATCTATTGGTAAATTGTAAGTTTCTAGGTCTTCTATCTCCAATCTACCGTCTTTGGTTTTTTGGGGTAAAGGTTTTGTTTTTTCAAAGACATGATAATAAACTCCATACTCTCTAATCAAAAATTTATCTCCAAAATCAAAAAGCTTATTCATTGGAGGGTTACAATCCAATTTATAAAGCCCTTTAAAATTTTTTTCATCCAGATTAAGTGTATCCTTTAAGAACATTTTTATCCTTTTCCTGTCATCATCACTCCCATTTATATTAAAATCTAAGCTTTCTTTCTTCAAATCCCCATTTACCAAACATGTAGGAGTAATGGTATCACCTATTGCATAAAAAATACTGTCATTCCTTAGGACAATGTATTGATCTTTGTAATCAAAAAGAGTTTCTATTTCATTTTTGGGATCTAATACAAATTGCCTGGACTTCGTAAAATACCAAACTCCTTCTTTTTTTTCTTGCCCATTTCCATTACATGAAATAAACAATTGAATAAATAAGTAAATAAATATGATACTTTTAGTGTGTTGAATCATATTTTCCATTATAAGCATTTGATAATTATAATCAAAACTATTAGCGTATTATTATAAGCTTAAGCGGAATCAAGAAATTCTGTTAAAAAAAACTTAATTAGCGATATAAAAAGGAGTAAAAGCGGCTAGTTTTTGGTAATTTGCAATTATTAACAGCCTTTAGGACAGTATTCGTGTGCTTCCTTGAGAAAAAACACCTACTATGAATTTGTATGCAATTGAAACCGGCCATTTTAAACTGGACGGAGGGGCGATGTTTGGTGTGGTACCCAAAACCATATGGAATAGAACCAATCCAGCAGATGAGAAAAACATGATCGATATAGCGGCTACATCGCTATTGGTCGAAGATGGGAACAGACGTATCCTTATAGATACTGGTATGGGAAACAAGCAGTCCGATAAGTTTTTTGGCTATTACTTCCAATGGGGAGACCACAATATAGACAAGTCACTTGCGGCCATAGGCATGCACCGAGACGATATTACCGATGTGTTTATGACGCATCTGCATTTCGACCATTGCGGTGGAAGCATACAATGGAACAAAGACCGCACAGGATACGAACCTGCTTTTAAAAACGCTAAGTTTTGGACCAATGAAAACCACTGGAAATGGGCTACCAAACCCAATTCTAGAGAAAAGGCATCCTTTTTGAAGGAGAACCTACTACCCATGCAAGAAAGTGGACAATTGTGTTTTATGCAACGCCCTGCGGAAGGCAATTTTAAAGCCAATAGCGAATTGGGGTTTGATGTGTTGTTTGTAGACGGACATACCGAAAAGCAGATGATCCCTCATATCCATTACAAAGGCAAAACTTTGGCTTTTATGGCCGATCTTTGCCCTACCGTTGGGCATATACCAGTACCATATGTTACCGGATACGATACCAGACCACTGTTGTCTATGGACGAAAAAGCGGCTTTTATGCAACAAGCTGCCGACAAAGAGATATATTTGTTTTTGGAGCACGACGCACACAACGATATTTGCACGGTAAAACATACCGAAAAAGGGGTGCGTCTCAACCAAATACATACATTTAACGAGTTTATTAATATTTAATGCATAATTAATGAGAATTTTAAAATTGATGGGTGTTGCCGCCTTGGCATCTACCGCTTTAGTTGGTTGTGGAAGCACAGAAATACTGTCTACACCTATTGCCAATATAGATAATACCCCTAGAAAAGCTTCGGAGCTAACCGAAAAGGAGATGAAAAACTGGTTTCATGCCGATTTGGTAAAAGATACCATCCCGGGTATGAGTGTCGACAAGGCCTATGCCGAAATCATCAAAGGTAAAAAAGGAACTTCTGTTATCGTTGCTGTAGTAGACTCTGGTATCGATATCCATCACGAAGATCTCAAAAATGTGTTGTGGACCAACAAAAAAGAAATCCCAAACAACGGTAAAGACGATGATGGAAATGGTTTTGTGGATGATGTAAATGGCTGGAACTTTATCGGACCTACAGTACACGAAACTTTGGAAATGACGCGTATTATACGTGGCGATAAGTCCAATCCAGATTTTGCAGCAGCAAAAGCGGCATATGATAAGGATTACCAAGAGTCGATGAACAACAAAACCCGCTATGAGCAAATGTATCAGGGTGTTGCCGATGCCCATGAAACGATCAAAAAACACCTCAAAAAAGACACCTATACCAAAGAAGACGTGGCAGCTATCCAAACCGAGGATGAGGGCTTGAAAAAGGCCGTTATGGGGATTTCTCAAATGTTTCAGTATGGGGAATCTATTCCAGATCTTTTGGAAGAAATCAAAGGAGGGATAGACTACTTCGCTGGTATGCTAAATTACAACCTCAATAAGGACTTCGACGGAAGAAAAGAATTGGGAGACGACCACACCAATTATGCTGTAAAAGTATATGGAGACAAAGATGTAATCACCGATATGGAGCACGCCTTACACGGTACACACGTAGCAGGTATCATCGGTGCAGAACGCAACAATGGTAAAGGAATGAACGGTGTAGCCAACAATGTACAGTTGATGGCAGTTCGCGTGGTACCAGATGGCGATGAGTACGATAAGGATGTAGCCTTAGGAATTATTTATGCAGTAGACAATGGTGCAAAAGTGATCAATACCAGCTTTGGTAAAGACTACTCTCCAAACAAAAAATGGGTGGAAGACGCTATCAAATACGCAGCAAAACACGATGTGCTTATTGTAAATGCAGCAGGAAACGATGCAGCAAACCTCGATAAAACCAACTCCTATCCAACCGATGCGTACAACAACGGACCGGAGTTTTCGGATACTTTCCTTACTGTTGGCGCACTCAATTTTACCTATGGTGGCAATTTGGTTGCTAACTTTTCCAACTATGGAAGTCACGATGTAGATGTTTTTGCTCCTGGAGTAGAAATTTATTCCACAGCGCCAGACAACAAATATGAGTTTTTGCAAGGAACCTCTATGGCTTCTCCTGCAGTAGCGGGTGTTGCTGCATTGGTGCGTTCGCAATTTCCAAAACTAAAGGCAGCACAGGTTAAAAAGATAATCATGCAGTCTGGCTTGTCTACCAAAACCAGCGTGAGCTTGGGCGATGGAACTACTGCCAAATTAGCCGAAGTATCTACTACTGGTAAAATGGTAAATGCATATAATGCCCTCATACTAGCTTCCAAAGTAGCTAGCGGAAAAGTAAGCCTTTAATTAGTACAAATCTAACAACCTAATAATATGAAAAAACAGTTTTTCATTCCAATCGCCATGTTATGCATGGCGATTGGTTTTTCGCAAAACAATACGTCCTACTGGCAACAGCATGTTGATTATACTATGGATGTGAAGATGGATGTGAACACTTTTAATTATAGTGGCACACAAAAATTGGTATACACCAACAATTCTCCAGACACTTTAGATCGTGTCTTTTACCATTTGTATTTCAATGCCTTTCAGCCTGGCAGTGAGATGGATATTCGCTTGCAAACCATCAAAGACCCAGATAGGCGTATGGTAAACAATTTGGGCACAAAACAAGCGCCTAAGTACGAGAGTAGAATAGCCAAGTTAAAGCCAAATGAAATTGGATTTATTAAAGTAAAAAGCTTAAAGCAAGATGGTAAAAACTTAGAATATCAGATAGAAGGCACTGTTTTGGAAGTAAAGCTCAATAAACCAATTCCTCCGGGAGGAAAAACCACTTTTGATATGGTTTTTGATGGGCAAGTACCTTTGCAAATTCGCCGTTCTGGAAGACAGTCTAGAGAAGGTGTAGAACTTTCTATGGTACAATGGTATCCCAAAATGGCCGAATACGATTTTGAAGGCTGGCATACTTCCCCATATATCGCAAGAGAATTTCACCAAGTTTGGGGAAATTTTGATGTAAAAATTACTTTAGACAAATCCTATGTAGTTGGTGGTACTGGAGTATTGCAAAACCCAAATACAGTAGGTCATGGGTATGAAACTACTGGGAGCAAGGTAAAACGTCCAAAAGGAAAAAACCTCACCTGGCATTTTAAAGCCAAAAACGTCTTGGATTTTGGTTGGGCCGCAGACCCAGATTATATACACGACACTATGCAAGTTCCTGATGGACCTGTATTGCATTTTTTGTATCAAGACAATCCAAAATACAACGAAAATTGGAAAAAACTACAGCCAAAAACAGTGGCCATGATGGAGTTTTTTGAAAAGAATATTGGCGACTATCCTTGGGAGCAATACTCGGTAATTCAAGGAGGCGATGGCGGTATGGAATACGCCATGTTTACCCTTATCACTGGGCATCGTAAGTTTGGTAGCTTGGTTGGGGTAACGGCACACGAATTGGCACATACCTGGTTCCAACATCTTTTGGCTACCAACGAAAGCAAGCACGAGTGGATGGATGAAGGTTTTACAACTTTCATATCTACTTTGTGCGAAAACGAGGTTATGGGCAACAAAGATCCCAATCCGCTGCAAGGTACCTATCGCGGTTATCGATATCTCGCCACTTCTGGCATCGAACATCCACAAACTACCCATGCCGATCGTTATACGCTAAATGGGGCTTATGGAACTTCTGCTTATAGCAAAGGCTCTATCTTTTTATCACAGTTGGGCTATGTTATTGGGCAAGACAAGCTTTTGCAAACCATTAAAAAGTACTATAACGATTTTAGATTTAAACACCCTACTCCAAACGATATCAAGCGTACCGCGGAGAAGGTTTCTGGGATTCACTTAGATTGGTATTTAACCGATTGGACCAAAACCACCAATACCATCGATTATGCTATAGATAGTGTAGAAGACAAAGGAAATACCACTAAGGTAACGATGAAGCGTATAGGGTTAATTCCTATGCCATTAGATATCTTGGTGGAGTTTGAAGATGGATCGCAAATGATTTATTATACCGCTTTGGCGCGTATGCGTGGAGAAAAAGAAAACGCCTATCCAAATCTAAAGCGTAAAGTGCTTCCAGATTGGGCTTGGGGATATCCTACCTATAGTTTTGAAATTCCTAAGGCGAAATCGGCTATTAAGGCCATCCGTATCGATCCTTCCGGACTCATGGCAGATATACATACCGAAAACAATTTGTACGAGAAGAAATAAAAAGCAAAATAATGCTAAGAGAAGGCTGCCATTTGGCGGCCTTTTTTTGTAGTATTAGTTATACCATTTACCATTTTAAATTACTGGTATTATTCATCCGTCTCATAAGTGAGCGTATCGGCCAAAGTCTCTTCTGTTTCTACGCCTAATATATGCACCGATTGGTCTTCTATATACCAAATAGGGTAACACACATGCCGATACCCATCGTAGTACTTGGTAATAATCCAGCAATCGTCTATGGCTTCCAAACGGTAGACGATTTCTTTTTCGTCATAAGAACCATCCAGACGCTTTGTGCCATCTTTTGGGTATGGAGGCTGTAATTCTATTACCTCGTCTAGATCAAAACTTTCGTAAGGTGCATACAAAGTCTTGGTGGCAAGTTCTTCAAACGAAATGTCGGATTCGGTTGGAAGAATGCGTAAAAAATCTTCTCGGATAGGATAAAAAGGATCAAATAGATCGTGAAAAAACAAACAAAACCGATCTCGATAGTAAAACAAATACTGATAACATGCCTCTGGAATACACAATTCGTTTTCGTGCCTGTGGTATAAGACACTTCTACTGTAGGTGTCAAAATTGTAATAGTGTAGTTCCTCCTCTGTAAATACATAAACGGGTATCTCTCCATTGCTATACATATTCCAGTTGGGGTTTACCTGTATCCACTTTCCAACCAAACTAAACTCAAAGGTAGTACCATCTACTATGTTAAATACTGGTTTTGTCATACTGCTTTAAAAAACACCACATAAAGCAAGCAAAATCTTACAAATCAAAAAAGTAATTGTTGTGAACTTATCAAAAGTTGTGGTTTATACCATTTCTATTTTGAAATGCCCTTAAAAGAAATAGAAAGGAAAAAAGGGCTATTTATTGGGGTGATTTTGAACTAGAAATGGTATTACAGTTTGCAATATAGCATATTGAATTTTGGAATAAAGTTTATGAAATATGAGGTCTATGTATCATAGTCTAAATGGGTTTTTTGATTTTAAAAAGAAAGAGACCAGAGTATTTCCTTAATTTAGCCACATGAAAATAAATGGGCTGGATAAGTCGAGTAAGCTAAAGAGCAAAAAGCAAATAGAGAAATTGTTTTTGGAAGGTAAACAAGTACAGAAGTTTCCTTTGAAAATGATATATCTGGCTGTAGAAGAAGACCGAAAACCTTTGATGAAAGCGGCTTTTGCGGTTCCCAAAAGAAAAGTACGATTGGCTACAAGAAGAAATAGAATAAAAAGACTCCTACGCGAAAGCTATCGTTTACAGCAATACACTTATTTTAACAAGATTACAACATCTTATGATGTGTTATTTTTATATCTTGGAAACGAAAAGACTACCTACCAAAAACTGGCGCCAAAAATGGAACGCTTGTTGCAGTTGTTTGTAGAAAAAGTTTCGAAATAAAGAAGATGCAAAAAGTACTTTTTACGGTTTTAGTATTCTTATTGGTTGTCAGTTGCGAAAACACCAATTCTCCAAACAAAAGCGCCCACACCGATATGGAGATGCCAGATAGGGCAATGGTGGACGCAGTTCATGAATATGAAGAAGGGCCTGCTGATGCAAAAACGGCTGCTGGGCCTAAAAAAGATAAGAAAATCATTAGAACCAGTACGCTGGAATTTCCATCCCAGCATATGGATACCACCTATACGCAAATTGCCCAGGCGGTAAAAACCTATGGTGGCTATATGCAACAAGACAAGACCACAAAATTGTCGTATCGGATGGAGCGTAGAATGACAATTAGGGTTCCGAATGCTGCATTTTCTAAGTTCATCGCAGAGATTTCCAATGGAGTAGCACAATTTGATACCAAAGATATAAGTGCCCAAGATGTAAGCGAGCAATTTATAGATTTGGAAGCCAGGCTAAAAGCCAAAAGAGCCTTGGAAAGCCGGTATTTGGAGTTACTAAAGAAGGCCAAGAATGTAAAGGAAATGTTGGAAATTGAAAGAGAATTGGCCAATATTAGAGAAGAAATTGAGGCAAAACAAGGCCGCATAAAATATTTGAGCAATCAGGTAAGTTATAGTACTGTACATATTAGCTTCTATCAAGAGTTTGCCAAAGGTTCTGGAGTGCATGTGTCCTACGCAAAGAAAATGGGTAATGCCATTTCTAGTGGTTTCAATGCCTTGTCGTCTTTCTTTTTAGGGCTATTGTATATCTGGCCATTCCTCCTATTGGTGGGTGTATTGGTATGGTGGTTTAGAAGAAAATGGAAAAAAAGAAATAAAAAATAATAAATGTACAGCATTTGTACGTAGTTGAAATAACAGCACAATGAAGTATTTAAAAAAACGCATTTGGATTCCCATAGTAAGCTTGGCTTTGTTGGTGGGGGTATCGAGTTTTAAAGGCGGGTTTTTCGAAATTGCCAAGCAAATCGAAATTTTCACCACCTTGTTTAAAGAGCTCAATATGAACTATGTGGATGAGACCAATCCGGCAGAACTGATGGATGCCGCCATCAAGAATATGTTGAGTGAGTTGGATCCGTATACCGTTTTTATGAACGAACAAGATGTGGAGGCCTTCAAGATTCGCAATAGAGGTGCTTATTCTGGCATAGGGGCACTTATCCGCACTTATAAAGACAAGTTGGTAGTGATCGAACCCTACAAAGACTATCCTGCAGACAAAGCGGGGTTGAAAGCAGGAGATGAGATCATACAAATAGGAGAAATAAAGGTGGCCGATTTTAAGGAAGATGCTTTAGACCTGCTCAAAGGCGCCAAAAATTCTTCGGTAAATTTGATTTACAAAAGAGCTGGAAAAACCCAAACTACTGCCGTCAAAAGAGAGGATGTTGAGGTGGATGCCGTACCGTTTTATCAACTGATAGATGCGCAAACAGGTTATATTGTGCTGAGCCGCTTCAATCGCAAAGCGAGCAAACAAACCAAAGAAGCCCTTATCGATCTCAAAGGACAAGGTGCTAGTCGTATCGTATTGGATTTGAGAGGCAACCCTGGAGGATTGTTGTCTGAGGCCATTGCAGTTTGCAATCTTTTTGTGCCAAAAGACGAACTCATAGTAACCACCAAGAGCAAGGTGCAAAAATTCAACAAAACCTATAAAACCAGAAAAAAGCCAGTAGACACCCACATTCCATTAGTAGTAATGGTAAATGGCCGTTCGGCCTCGGCTAGTGAAATTGTGTCTGGAGCATTGCAAGACCTCGATCGTGCCGTAGTTTTGGGAGCGAGAAGCTTTGGAAAAGGATTGGTACAACGCCCTATGAAACTCACTTATGGCACCCAGTTGAAGGTGACGATTTCTAGGTATTACACCCCTTCTGGCAGATGCATACAGTCTTTAGATTATTGGAATAGAGACAAAGACGGCAAAGCCAAACGCAACGAGAATTTTGAGGAATTTAAAACCCGCAACGGAAGAAAGGTTTACGATGGTGGTGGCGTATTGCCAGATGTAGAAGTCGAAGCCCTAAAAAGCAATGCCTTGCTCAAAGCTTTGGAAGGAAATCAGATTATTTTTGATTTTGCAACCGAATTTGTGCAAAACAACCAATTTGAAACCATCCACCAATACCGATTTGAAAATTCCCACTACAACCAATTCAAAGAATTTGTAGCCAATAGTTCCTTTTCCTATAAAACCAAAAGCGAGAAACATTTGGAAAAAGCCAGAGAAGCAGATGCCAAGGAAGCAAACCCTCAATTGGATACAAAGTATGAAGAGCTACTTGCAGCCATAACGCAAAACAAAATTGAAGGCTTGGATAGGTACAAAACGCAAATTGTAAGAGCTATCAACGACGAATTGGTAAAAAGATATTTCTACAGAGAAGGATTGTACACCTATTATCTTACTGCCGACGTAGCCATACAAGAAGCTACTGCATTGTTGGCGGATGGTGGGAAGTATAGTAAGCTTTTAAAGTAAATGTTAAAATTACTTCCAGACGGCTACTATTCTTAACATTCTTTAACCCTTCTTAGCATTTTGTTGGCTTGAAGGCTTTGGCAAATTAGCTTCCTTTGAAAGGACTAAAACAACCAAAGATGTATTTAAAAAGCCTGTGGATTGGTTTGTGCTGTTTTTCTGTATATCCACAACCAATCGAAAGCGAACATTTCATACCCGTACCACAAGCTTCAGTGGTGATTTCGGGTAAGCTAGAAATACCGAACAACATGGATAGCTTTATCCTTATTTTGCCTGGTTCGGGGCCAGATAAACGTAGCGCACATAGCAAATTGGCCAAAAAACTATTAGCAGCAGATATAGGGGTTTTTCGATTTGACGATAGGGGAGTAGGGAATTCCACAGGAACCTTTACAAGAGGAGCTCAAGGATTGGACACAGAACTTCTGGCCATTGCAGATTATTTGAAAAAACAGAAGCAACTAAAAGGAAAAAAAATGGGCATTTGGGCGCATAGTTTGGGAGGTATAGTGTTACTCAATGCGCTCAAAAAAGAAAATCTAGCGGATTTCTATGTGTTTATGGCTTGTCCTGCTACCAATATGGCAGAAGCGTTGGCCTATCAGGCAGATCAGTCAGGAATCCGAACCGCTTTTCGCTTTGGAGGAAGAGGCGATAGCAAGCGAAAAAGAGCAAAACATGTATTGGCTATCAACAAGATTATAGCAGAAAACACCCAAGATAGTATCATCGAATTCAAGGCCAAGCAATACCTCAAAAAAAACCGATTGAAGCATATGATGCCCCCGTTTTATTGGAATTGGTATCGACAATTGTTGCGAGAAGATATAGAAGACGAATACGCCAAACTGAAACAGCCCTTTTTGGTATTGCTAGGCGAAAAAGACGACAAAATAGACAGCCATCGGGTATTGGCCAAAATAGAAGCCTTGGAACATCCTTTGGCTAGTTGTTATCTATTTGATGAGCTCAATCATTATCTAAAAAAAGGAAAATTGGGAAAAGAAGCCTATCAAATAGACGATAAAGTAGTAGAAACCGCTATAAGATGGATGCGATCATTTATAGGACATGCTCAAGAATAAGCTACTATTGCCAAATGCCAAAAAAATGCTGCAACAGGATGTTGAGCAATAGAATCGCAAATAATGCTGTGGCCAAATATTTGGGGCCACTGATTGGCTTATTGTTATCCATAAAAGTAAGTTTAGTCCACCCTTTGGGCAAGGTGTTTTTAGTTTTGTTTTTTTATGGGTTTTTGGAGGTAATAATATAGTATGTATAATCCAGCATTGATGATCCAAAACAATTCGATCACTGCCATGTCTTCTTGGTGGATATCCATCTGATGTAGGCGTACGGTGGTAAGCCGATACCCTAGTACCAACACCAAACCAAAAGCCAATAAAAGCAAGTATTTATTCCTGGGAATTTTCATCTAAGCTAGAGTTCTTTTTGGAAAAATGTACGATTTAATACCTAAAATAAGACGACAGATTCGACCAATAGCATATAGCTAGAGATGGATAGAAAAATAGCGTAGTTGGATGGAATATAGCCAAAAACCTTTAGAGTAGCATTCGCAAATGCGGTATCCCATCTTCGAGATATGCCTTGCCTACTTCTTTAAATCCTAGGCTGTTGTAGAATTTAAGCAAATACTGTTGTGCAGATATTTCAATGGGTTTTTCTGGCCACAACCTTTTTGTGTAATCAATAGAAGCACGCATGATGTCTTGGCCATAGCCATACATGCGTTGGTCTTTGGCAACTACCACCCGGCCGATGCTCGGATTTTTAAAATAGTCACCTGCTGCAAACAAACGGGTATAGGCTACAATTTTCCCGTCTTTTTTGCCAAGAATATGCATGGCTTTGTGATCTTTGCCGTCCAAATCCTGATAGATACAATCTTGTTCCACCACAAATACTGCAGTGCGCAATTGCAGTAGCGCATATAAGCTATAGATGTCTAGCTCATCAAATTTTAAAATCTCAATACTAATTGCCATAAACAACCGAATAGGCTATAAATATAAGGATGTTTTTGGAGGACACGAGTAACTCTTATTTTTTTATCTAAAAATAACACTAAAAAAAAATAGGATGATGATAAAAAAGCAAATAAGATAACAGAGACTAAGCCTTATTAGCCCTTCCAAGTCCTTGGAGCGAGCATAGCACTATCGGTTTGTGCGGGTTTGGAAGCTTCTTTTTTGTCATAACTATAATTCACATACCCGATCCAAAATCCAATACCAAGCAGGAAAATGAGTACAAATACCAAAATTATTTTATAACTTCGCTTCATGATTTTATAAGACTACTTACTTATAAAGACGATAGAATTTTGATATTGTTACATTTTTTTTAAGAAAACTTTAACTTTTAACATTTTCTATCCATACCAGTTAAAATTCGTATTTTACTAGATAGAAAACATATTCGATGTCAAAGAAAAAGAAAAGAGCTTCAAAACAGCGCTCTTATGAAATAACTAAAGGGATTTTTTCCGTTTTAGAAAACGACCCCAAAAAAGCTTTCAACTACAAACAAATTGCCGCCAAAATAGGAATTACCAGTACCAACGATCGCAACAAACTGATCAAAAAACTTGGAGAATTGGCTGCGAAACAAAAAATAACCATAGCCGACAGAGGCAAATACCAAGCAATACCAAGACAGCACCATTTTAAGGGCACCATAGATATAACGAGCAATGGCAATGCCTATGTGGTGTGCGAAGAACTCGAACACGATGTATTTGTGCCCAACAAATCCATCAACAAGGCTTTTCATGGCGATACGGTAGAAGTATATGTATATCCACGACGTAGAAAGGGTAGAAAAATGGAGGGAGAAATCACCCAGATATTGGAGCGCAAACGAACCGAATTTGTGGGCATAGTGCAGCGAAAAAAGAATTTTGCATTTGTGGTTCCAACCGATTTCAAAATGTACGTCGACTTTTTTGTTCCCCAAGAACATATAGCCGATGCAGAAGATGGAGACAAAGTCTTGCTGCGTTTTACCGATTGGCCTGTAAATGCGCAATCTCCTTATGCACGCATCATAAAAGTACTGGGAAAACCAGGGGAGCACCATACAGAAATTCATTCTATACTTGCCGAATATGGCTTGCCTTACGAATTTCCGTATGAGGTTACACAATATGCCGAAAATATAGACACCAGTATACAGACCGATGAAATTGCTAAAAGGAGAGATATGCGAGATATCCTTACTTTTACTATAGATCCAAAGGATGCAAAAGATTTTGATGATGCGTTGAGTTATAGAAAGTTGGAAAACGGAAACTTTGAACTGGGAGTGCATATAGCCGATGTTTCTCACTATGTAAAACCAGGAACTGTACTAGACGAAGAGGCCTACCAAAGGGCGACATCGGTATATTTGGTAGATAGGGTAGTGCCCATGTTACCAGAGGTATTGTCCAATTTTGCATGTTCGCTACGTCCCAACGAAGAAAAATACACTTTCTCAGCGGTTTTTAAACTCAACGATAAGGCAGAGGTGGTCGATCAGTGGTTTGGTAGAACCATTACTTATTCCGATGCACGATTTGCCTATGAGGAGGCACAACATATCATCGAAACCGGAGAAAACCATATTCCGAAAGAAATCTCTATTCGTCCGCAAGGTGCATATACCGTATCCCAAGACATACAAGAGGCCATGCTAAAACTCGATGAATTGGCAAAAAAGTTGCGTACCAAGCGTATGCATGCAGGTGCTATTTCCTTCGACAAAGTAGAGGTGCGATTCCAGCTCAATGAAGATGCAGAACCATTAGGGGTGTATTTTAAGGAGTCCAAAGACGCCAATAAGCTCATAGAAGAATTTATGCTTTTGGCCAATAGAAAAGTAGCGGAGTTTATAGGCAAACGAAAAGCAGCGCCTACTTTTGTGTATAGGGTACACGACGAACCAGACATGGATAAACTGATGCAATTCAACCAGCTTATTTCCCGATTTGGACGATCTCTCAATCTCAAAAGCAAAAGCAGTATTTCTCAGTCCCTAAACAAGTTGTTGGCCGATGTACAAGGTGCCAAAGAGCAGAATATGGTAGATACTCTTGCTATCCGATCGATGAGTAAGGCAGCTTATACTACCGAAAATATTGGGCATTATGGTTTGGCTTTTAACTATTATACCCATTTTACTTCTCCGATACGACGCTATCCAGATGTGTTGGTACATCGCTTGCTGCAACGCTATCTCGATCAAGAGAAAAGTGCCAAGGTGGAGATCTTAGAAGAGCAATGCAAACACAGTTCGCATATGGAAACGGTGGCGGCTAGTGCCGAACGTTCTTCTATCAAATATATGCAGATAAAGTATATGGAAGAACATCGAAATCAAGATTTTCTTGGTGTTATTTCTGGGGTAACCGAATGGGGAATTTATGTGGAAATCATCGACAACAAATGTGAAGGCATGGTGCGCATACGCAGTATAAAAGACGATTATTACGAATATGACGAATCCCAATACGCCTTGGTTGGATCCCAAACCAAAAATATGTACCAATTGGGAGATGAGGTGTATGTAAGAGTAAAAAACACCGATTTAATAAAACGACATTTAGATTTTGAGCTCTTAGGTCATCGATAAACTGTAAAGGATGGAATGGTTTTTGATAAATAAACAAAATAGAAACATTATAATTATGAGAACACCCAGGTCTATTTTTTTGCTATTGTTTTTGTTGGTGGGAAAATTCGTTTTTTCCCAAGGAACTGTGACAACAGAGCTAGGCGCTTTTCAATCGATTAAGGCCTTTGATGGGATTTCGATTACGCTGATACCGGCCGAAGAAAACAAAGCTATTGTCAGCGGCGAGGATGCCGACGATGTGGTATTTGTAAACAAAAAAGGCGTGCTAAAGATTCGCATGCGATTCAAAAAATCATTTAGTGGGTATAATACCTTTATTCAATTGCATTATAAATACCCTTTGGAGGTGATAGATGTAAATGAGAATGCCAAGATTTATTCCGAGTTTCCCATTCGTAGCAACGTAAATTTGGAGCTCAAGGCCCAAGAAGCTGGAGTTTTGGAGCTAGAGGTAGATACTCAGAGACTATTGGTGAAAAGTGTATCTGGTGGCCTGGTGACCACAAAAGGGGTAAGCAAAACCCAAGAGATAAACACCAATACAGGAGGTTTCTACAAAGGGCAAGCATGTATAAGCGAACAGGCCAAAGTGTATTGCAATACAGGGGCTTTTGCCTATGTGTACGCCTCAGAGTACATGTCTGTAAAGGCAAAAGCAGGTGGTACCATCTATGTATATGGCAATCCAAAATCCCTTAAAAAACGCACGATATTAGGCGGAAGAATTATAGAAAACTAGGACTGTTTTTTGTAACTTTGCGTGGATACAACATTTATGCACGAAATTTTTACAGCCTGTGTCTTAGGATTTATTCTGGCCTTTACTATTGGTCCAGTATTTTTTGTGCTTATCGAAACCAGCATTACAAAAGGATTTCGGAGTGCAATTGCCTTCGATTTGGGGGTGGTATTGGCAGATATCGTATATATAGGATTGGCTTTCTATGCTACCAATAAGCTGGTAGAGCGTATCAAGGATGATCCCAATTTTATAATTGGTGGCGGGGTGTTGTTGGTGATTTACGGATTGGTGTCTTATCTCAAAACTTCCAAAACATCTTATCGGCAAATCTTACGAGAGCATCATGAGGCCGTTGAAGTGCAAAAAAAGCAATATGGGCAATTGTTTGTAAAAGGTTTTTTACTCAATTTTATCAATATTGGTGTGTTGTTAGGTTGGTTGGGCTTTATTGTAATCGCCAATTCGGTCAGCGATACGCCACAGGGGGTATTTGTTTTTCTCGGCACCATTTTGGTAAGCTATTTTGTAACCGATTTGGGTAAAATATTTTTGTCCAAAAAATTAAAAAACAAACTCACTCCACGTAGGATATTTAAAACCAAACGCCTCATTGCCCTTATGATACTCGGTTTTGGGCTGTTGTTGGTTGTACAAGGGTTTTTCCCAGAACAAAAAGAAAAACTTCGCGATAGGTTGGATGAAACCATCAAAATCAGCCCTGTAAAGTAAAGCAGTAATCCCCTGTTTAGATGAACCCGATTTTTTGCCAAAAACAACATTTCGGTTTGATCCTTCTTTCAAGGACATTTCAAAATAGAAATGGATTAACAAAAAAAGCCGTTCCAAAAGGAACAGCTTTTTGAGGCATCGAGCGGATTCGAACCGCTGTACAAGCTTTTGCAGAGCTCTGCCTAGCCACTCGGCCACGATGCCATAAGGGCAGCAAATTTAAACAAAAAAAACTAAACCCGAAATGGTTTGGTTTAGTTTTTTTAGAGAAAATTATTATTATCAAACGCCTTTCAAAAACAGCTTCCATCTTCCTAAAATTCTCGCTTTTTATAAGGCTTTCTATAGATTTATTTTGTCTTTCCTTATGCGTCGTAGTGATCTTTTCGAGCTATAAATAGCCCTTCAAAGCCACGCCTAGCCTAAGAAAATCAAAATAAACTGTGTGCGTAAGTTCTATCGAACTCACGTTAAATAGAAAGCTATGGTTTTTAGACTCTAAGGTTTGTTTGAAAAACTTTAGAGGCATCGAGTGGATTCGAACCACTATAGAAATCCTTGCGGGATTTTGCCTAACCATTCAGCCACAATGCCGTATTTGTATAAACAAAGATACTATGTTTTTACTATTTTCTATAACAATGATAGTGTGACTCAACGAGAAATTTGCATTTCTATCGAAACTTGGTCTACATCGCCACCAATTGGAGGGTTTATTTTGGAAACTTTTACTTTTACACTATCCACAAGAGGGGTTTCGGCAAAGATTCTATCGATGATTCTTTTGGCAACATGTTCCAACAATTTGGAGCGAATCGCCATTTCTTGCTTTACAATTTTATTGAGGTGTACATAATCTATAGTGTCTTGCAAATCATCCGATAGGGCAGAAGCCTGCAAATTGGCTTTGACGCTGAGATCTACGCGATAGTCCGAACCTATTTTTCCTTCCTCGATCAAACAACCGTGATAGGCAAATACACGGATATTTTGTAAATGGATACGTCCCATAAAATAGTTTTTTGCAAATATAGTGTTCTAAGCGCATTGGGCAAGTGGTAGTTTTTGCTAAAGAAAAAACGATATGCGGCATGCAACACGATTAGTTTTTGGGTTGCACATACACCAATTCATTTTTGGGTAAAGCACAATGATGATATATATATATGGTGTTGTTTCCTTGTTGGAGATGCAGTAAATAGGTGCTACCCATAAACGCACAAGCAGTAACACGGGCTTTGAACGTGCTGCGTGTACATATTTCGAGTTCTTCCGGATAATAAAGTGTAGTCAATCCTTCTAGTTTGCTGATGTCGCCAAATAGACTGGCTGTGTACCAATCGGGTTTTTGGGTGTAGAGGGTTTGGGGGCTTGCCATTTGCCATATAGATTTGTTTTTCAAAACCAAGACCTGGTCGGCATAGGGCAATACGTCCTCTTTGTCGTGGGTAGCAACTATAGTGGTAATCTGTTGTTTTTTGACAAAGCGGAAGAGTTTTCTCCGCAATTCGTTTTTTTTAAAACTATCGATATGTCCAAAGGGTTCATCCAATAGCAATACTTCTGGCTGCTGTGCAAGTGCCTTTGCCAGAGCCACCCTTTGCTTTTGACCACCGCTGAGGTATGCTGTTTTGGTATTTGCAAAGACTTCCATATCGATGAGTTGGAGCAATTCTCTTATTCGATTTTTCATTGCCTTGGGTTCAAACACAGACAAATGTTGTCCTATGTTTTCGGACACAGTAGTATAGGGCATCAGTTCAAAATCTTGGGAGACATATTTCATAAAATCATGGCCTGGAACTAAGTTGCGAATGGGGCCATATAATTTTTGATTCTTATAGGAGATTTCTCCTTGGTAGTCCAATAGGCCATAGAGTACTTTTAGCAAACTGCTCTTGCCACAGCCCGAACTCCCCATAATACTACAATGGTCACCAGGGTTTATAGCAAAGCTAATGTGCTCCAAAACAGTATCCCTTTCGGGATAGGAAAATTCCAAATTCTTTACCACCAACATAGGTAGCAAAGATAGCAACTTTTGTAGCTATATGCCTTTTTTTTGAAGCCACTTTAGTGCTTCTTTTTTGCTCAAAGGGGAGAGTTTGGGGTGTTGGTCTACAAAGGTTTTTACCCATACGGCATTGGTTTTGCTATATTCCCTCAAAATCCATCCTATGGCCTTGCGAATAAAAAAATCCTGGTGGGAGATGCAGCTTTCAATCACATATTGTAGCAATTTGGTGTCCAATTCGTTTTTGTATTTGAGAGGAAACAACAGCGCAGTGCGCTGTAGCCAAAGATGATTGGAGTCTATCCACTTTTGGGCATAGGGCAAAATCTGCTCTGGGTATAATCGAAAATAATTGCCAACCAAATTCGTTGCAATAAAATCTACGCTGTCCCACCACGATTTTTGGCAAATACATTTTTCCATCCAATAGATATCTTCTTTGCGGTAGTTGTTTTTAAAAGAAGCTGCCCATTCCATGGCTGTATATTGGTATTCGCGAGCATCCAATTGCCAAAAAGAGGGCACTATTTGTGGTAAATCTGCGATGTCCATCGATCTGTTTTGTTGAAAAACCGGCTTTTGTAAGTTTTTGCGCAAAGGGGATTTTAGTCCTAAAAACAGAAAACGATCTCTCATATAGGCTTGTTGTTGCGCAGCGATATTTGGGTTCGAATGGCTTTCAAAAGATTGTATAATGGCGTAAACAAATGTCGGTAATTGCATAGCCTAAAGATAAGAAAATGCCATAAAAAAACCATGCAGGCTGTAGAAACCTGCATGGTGTTCGGGAACATTGCTTTGTGAACAATTGATTATATCCTAAGAGTTCGTTCAGTTTTTTTATGTTCTCGAAATAGAATTAACCTGTATAAATATATAAAGGATATATTCATCAAAAAAACCAATAAAGTAGATTTTTTTTAGAAATAAAGTTTTATCCCTAAAAACTACTTTTTTATCCCTAATTGCTTCTTTTTGTCGCAAATATTGGCAGTAAACGAGCTTAGAATTTTCCTACAATATAGTTTTTATAGTAGGTATCGATACCTAATTTAAACTTCAAAAAAGATTTGAATTTGTCTTTCAAAGAGGTTTTGTTGAGGGAAATATCAATCTCAAATTTCCAATTTTTTAGCGCAATTCGATGTTGAATTACTTTAGGATGTGTTCCATTAAATAGCTTTAATTCTCTAAGATGGGTATCGTAAGTAAATTGTTCTGCTGGCAATTGTTTGCCAATTACTTTATCGCTACGGTATAAGGTTTCAAAATTGTTTTGCTTCAAACCCATTTTTTCTGGAGGACGCACCCAACCATAGTGATACATATAGGCGTCTATGGGAGCTACTACCAGTTTTTGGTTGTCATCTTTGCGAAATCCTTGTGCATCTTTATACGAATAGAAGTTTTTGTTGTTTTTGATCACCCGTATTTCATGGAAATACCAATTGGAAGAAACCCCTACATAATCAAAGGAACCATAAAAATGATGGTAGTTAAAAAGCAAACCATCCACCTTATCGTTATTTTTGTACTTTTCCATGGCGGCTTTTATGTTGTCGAGGTATTTTTCGTGTACAACTTCATCGCCTTGTATATAGAAGGCCCAATCTGTGTCTTCTGGTATGGCTGCAAAAGCTTTATTGGTTTCTTCCGCCAACACTCTGCCGCCTTCTCTTAGGTTGTCGTCCCATACCGTTTCTATGATTTTAATTTTATTTGGATCAATGCTTTTGATGAGTCCTAAAGTATCATCGTCCGAATTGCCAACTGCTACTACAAAATCGTCGCAAATAGGGAGAATAGAGGTAATGGCTTCCACTACAGGATAGTCAAATTTTACCGCATTTCTTATAAAGGTGAAACCTGTTACTTTCATAAGGAAAATATTGGTGCGAATATACAAAAAGAGTGCGCTTTAGCAACGGTCTGATAAAAAAAGGCGACCAAAAAAGAAACTTTCCAAGTCGCCTTAAAAAAATGTTCTTTCTACTCTTTAAAATCTTTTAATATAGCCTTATTTGGCAATTCGGTATAGCCCATATTGTATAAGGTAAAGCCAAAGATATCTGCAGCTTCTTCAATAATTTTACTTACTGGTTTTCCAGCACCATGTCCGGCATTGGTTTCTATGCGGATGAGGGTAGGATTGCTTCCCGATTGCTTGGCCTGTAGTTCGGCTGCAAACTTAAAACTATGCGCTGGCACCACTCTGTCGTCATGATCTGCTGTAGTTATTAGCGTAGCAGGATACATAGTTCCTTCTTTTACGTTGTGTACTGGCGAATAGCCTTTAAGGTAATCGAACATTTCTTTGCTTTGCTCAGAGGTGCCATAATCATATGCCCAACCCGCACCTGCTGTGAAGGTGTGGTAACGTAGCATATCCAAAACGCCTACCGCAGGTAAAGCTACCTTCATCAAGTCGGGCCTTTGCGTCATGGTTGCACCTACCAACAAGCCGCCATTAGATCCGCCTCGTATTGCCAAATGGCTTGGAGAAGTGTAGTTTTCTTTTGCCAAATATTCGGCTGCAGCTATAAAATCGTCAAATACATTTTGTTTTTTCATTTGGGTACCTGCATCATGCCAAGCTTTTCCATATTCTCCACCACCGCGCAAATTGGCAACAGCATATATTCCGCCTTGTTCTAGCCAAACTGCATTGGTAATACTGAAATAGGGTTGCAGACTTACGTTAAATCCACCATACCCGTATAGAATTGTTGGGTTTTTCCCATTGCGCTCCATGCCTTTTTTATAGGTGATAATCATGGGTACTTTGGTGCCATCTTTAGAGGTGTAAAACACTTGTTCTGAAGTGTAATCTTCTGATTTGAAATCGATGTTTGGACTCCAGTATAGTTCCGATTTTCCGCTTTCTACTTCATAGGTGTAAATAACGGATGGCGTACTGTAATTGGTAAAAGAATAGTAAAGCGTTTTCTTTTCTTTTTTACCCCCAAATCCACCAGCAGTTCCTATGCCTGGAAGTGCAACTTCTCTTACTAGTTTACCATTATAATCAAATTGTTTGATTTTTGAAATGGCATCTACCATATATTCTGCAAAGAAATAGCCACCACCTGTACTAGGACTTAAAACATGTTCTGTTTCTGGGATGAAATCCACCCAATTGTCTGGCCCTGGATTGGATGCATCTGCGGTGACAATTTTCTGGTTTGGTGCGTTTAAGTTGGTTACCATATACAGTTTTGAACCTACGTTTTCTATGACGTAAGTGTCGCTTTCTACATGGTCTACGATAGGAACTAGCTTCCCGTCTTTTTGATTTAGATCTTTGATGAATAATTTATTTCCTGAAGTAGATACACTAGCAGAAATTAATAGGTAGTTTTGATCCTCTGTTACCGAAGCGCCTATATAACGATGTTTTTCTGCTTCGGTAGCACCAAAAATTACTTGGTCTTCACTTTGTGGGGTGCCCAATTGGTGAAAATACACTTTGTGCTGGTCTGTTTTGGCAGACAACTCACTTCCTTTTGGTTTATCATAACTAGAATAGTAGAAACCTTTGTTTCCTAACCAAGAAATGCCAGAGAACTTTACATCCACTAAGGTGTCCTCCACGATGCTTTTGTCTGCAGTATTTAGAATGATGATTTTTCTCCAATCACTACCAGCTTCAGAAATGGAATAGGCCGCCATGCTTCCATCTTTAGTAAAACTCAATCCAGCCAAAGAAGTCGTGCCGTCTTCTGAGAAAGTATTCGGATCTAGGAAAACCTCTTCGTTTCCTTCTTTGTCTTTTCGATAAAGCACATAGTGGTTTTGCAAGCCGTTGTTCTTATAATAATAGGTGTGATCGCCTTCTTCAAAAGGAGAACCTACTTTTTCGTAGTTCCACATTTTTTCTAGACGCTGTTTCAAACTTTCACGATAATTAATCTTGGCCAAAAACCCAAAGGTTGTATTGTTTTGCTCTTTTACCCAAGCAGCAGTTTCTTCAGATCTGTCGTCTTCTAGCCAACGATATGGATCAGATACTTGCTCTCCAAAATAGGTGTCTACAGTATCTACTTTTTTGGTGGTAGGATATTGCACTGTTTCTTTTGTTTTTTGATTGTTACAGCTGGCAAAAATACTTAATGCCGCACAACCTAAAAGTAATTTATTCATAAAATGTTAATTGTTAGTTGCGAAGTTTTAAAGATATCAAAAACCCCTTGTTCGTTTTCTTTCCTTGGATGTTTTAACATTTTTTTACCATTATAAAATTTTGAAAATAAGGATTTCTGCTTTTTTCAACGAAACAGTCCTTTAAAGTGTTTCCAGTTTTGGAAAATTAGAAAAATGAGTATAATGGTATAAGTAAACCAGATGGGCCTACCAAACCTGCTGGATCTAAGAAAACATGAAACATAAAAATGTTTAGTACTATTGGCACGAATACCATTTCTATTATAAAATGCCCTTAAAAGAAATAGAAAGGAAAAAAGTGCTATTTATTGGGGTGTTTTTAAACTAGAAATGGCAATGTGGTTTAACCTGCTCCTTTTTAATCCAAATCTCACTATTTATAAGGCTTCTGTGAAGATAATTTATATCGAACTCACGTTTATTAGAAGTAATAATCGGGCAAGAATGTAAAAACACCTAATACCTGCCACATATAGTCGGTTGCACTAAGTGTAGCAATAAAGTTGTTGGCAGCTTGGGGTATATTTTCTGGGGCGGGCATAAGCGGATGTAGCTTGTTGGCTCCAAAGACTACAAATACCAATCCTAAAAGGATGCGTAAAATGGTGTTGCGTATTCTTGTAATGGGAGATTTTTAAAGTAGCAAAACTACTTGTGGTTAAACAATGCGATCTAAAAATCCGCAAGGCAACCATCTCAAAATATGGTGCATTGCGGATTCAATATACAAAAAAACGCTCCTATGGAGCTTTTACACTCATGATTATTGAGGCTTTACCAAATTGTTTGCTACCAAATACTCTGCAATTTGTACCGCATTGGTAGCGGCTCCTTTGCGCAAGTTGTCTGCAACTACCCACATATTTAAAGTGTTTGCTTGGGTTTCATCTCTTCGAATACGACCTACAAATACTTCATCTTTGTCGTGGGCGTACATTGGCATCGGATATGTATTGGTGTCCGTATTGTCTTGTACGACGATACCAGAAGTGTCGTGCAATAACTTTCGAACATGACCTAGTTCGAAGTCTTGCGCAAACTCGACATTCACTGCTTCGCTATGTCCTCCTGCTGTAGGTATACGCACTGCAGTTGCAGATACAGAAAAGGTTTTGTCGTCGAATATTTTTTGTGGTTCTCGCGCGAGTTTCATTTCTTCTTTGGTATAGCCATTGTCTTCAAATACGTCACAATGTGGCAAAGCGTTTTTGGCAATAGGGTAAGGATAGGCCATTTCTCCCTCCACGCCTTTTATTTCGTTTTCCAACTGTTGAACCGCTTTTACCCCAGTGCCAGAAACCGATTGATAGGTAGAAACTACTACCCGTTTCATGGTGTATTCTCTGTGCAAAGGCGCCAAAGCCATTACCAATTGTATGGTGCTACAGTTGGGATTGGCGATGATTTTGTCTTCTTTGGTCAATATCTTGGCGTTGATCTCTGGTACGACCAATTTTTTGGTCGGATCCATGCGCCAAGCCGACGAATTGTCTATAACTGTGGTGCCTACTGCGGCAAATTTTGGTGCCCATTCTAAAGAGGTTCCACCGCCAGCAGAAAAAATAGCAATATCGGGCCGAGCTGCGATGGCATCTTCCATGCTTACGATAGTGTGTTCTTGTCCTTGAAATGCGATTTTCTTTCCTACAGAACGTGGCGATGCCACGGGTATAAATTTGGTAATCTCAAAATTGCGCTCCGTCAATACTTTCCTCATTACTTCGCCAACCATACCGGTGACCCCTACTACTGCTAATTTCATGTTTTTGTTTTTTAAAATAACTATTTGTAAAACAGAGGCACAAAATTAGGGATTATTCCTCTACAATTCCTGCAAATTCGCACAATTAATATTTATTTCACAAAACGTTATAAATACAACATTTCTTTTCTTTAGAAATTTTCTTATAGCACGCAGTTTTGTGCAATTATAGAAAAGCTATACAAAAGGAGGTGCAATAGGATTTATGGTTTATTTATGTTCTAAGAAACAGCATAAAAGCTGCAAGCCCACCCATTTTTTCTGCATTTCGTAGTGTTTTTTCCGCATTTACGAGGTCCTATGCTAATTTAGCTTTAGAACAATACTAGTAATTTTAAAATGGTATAACTACAGCTAGGTTACCCTAACAAAAACGTAAACTACGGAATAGAATATTAATAGCAACCCACTTAACCCCCAAACCGCTCTTGTTTATGAAACAATAATACTTTCTACACATTACATCTGAATATTTTAAAACATTATTAAACTGAAAAGGAGTTTTTCTTTTTAGAACAGGCTCTACTTTATTATAAATCTACAACTATGATAACGAACATTACCTCTTTACAAACGCATTGTTTGCGGCAATGCCAAAAACGGTCTAAAGGTCTTGCCAAAGTACGGCAAGCAGCCCTTTGGCTCTTATTTTTGTTTTTTAGTATAAACCTGCAAGCCCAGAGTACCGCTACTCTTAGCGTAGCCAACCACGGTATAGAAAGCGACAGCCCTACAGATATTACGGGCACAGTTACTTTAAACCAAGCAGCTAGTGGCGATACTACTTTTAATTTA
>JAOXRU010000534.1 GCA_025800395.1 Flavobacteriaceae bacterium | reverse complement strand
TTTGGTAAACGGCATTAATGGTCTCGTACCATGCATCGGAGCTCTTTAATGCTGCTATAGCTCCTTGTTGAATACCGTAAAACATACCAGAGTCCATATTGCTTTTTACTTTTAAAATGGCTTGCAAATGCGAGGCAGAACCATAAATCATCCCCACTCGCCAACCTGCCATATTAAAGGTTTTGCTTAGGGAGTTTAACTCCAAAGCTACATCTTTTGCCCCAGCAGTTTCTAAAATACTGGTTGGATTATGGTTTAGTATAAAACTATAAGGATTGTCGTTTACAAGCAATATTTGGTGCTTTTTAGCAAAAGCTACTAATTTTTTAAATAGACTAGCGGTTGGATTGGTCCCTGTTGGCATGTGCGGATAATTAATCCACATTAACTTTACTTGTTCTAAATTTATCCGCTCCAAGGCATCAAAATCGGGAAGCCAACCATTGCTTTCTTTCAAATCGTAGTATATAGGTGTAGCCTCTACTAATTTGGTTACCGAGCTATAGGTTGGGTATCCTGGATTGGGTATTAGCACCTGATCTCCTTTGTTAAGAAATGCCAAACTAATATGCATAATTCCCTCTTTAGAACCCATAAGCGGCAACACTTCTGTTTGCGCATCTATCTCCACTTGAAAATGATCTTCGTAAAACTTGGCCATGGCTTCTCTTAGCGCAGGTAAACCCTGATAACTTTGGTACTGATGCGCTATATCGTGTTCCATGGCTCCTTGTAATGCTTTCATAATCTCTGGCGAAGGATGTAAGTCTGGACTCCCTATTCCCATATTTATTACGGGCTTCCCAGCAACCACCATTTCCCTTACTTCTCGCAACTTTTTGGAGAAATAATATTCCTGTACACTTTTTAATCTATCTGCTGTAGTAATCATTTATTTCCGCTTTTGTAGGCTCCTATAACTTTAAAATTTTTACACATAATTGGCAATATCGATTTGGCTTTTTCGAACTCGGTATACTCCTCAAAAGTAACATCTACAAAAAATGCATATTGCCATGGATTATCTATAACGGGCATCGATTGTATTTTGGTCATGTTCATATTACAATCGCTCATTACATTAAGCACCGTTGCTAAACTTCCTCTTTTGTGGTCTGTAGCAAAGCGCAAGGATGCTTTGTTTATTTCCGACTCTGGAACGGCATGATTCTCGGTTTGCAACAATACAAAACGGGTAGCATTGTTATGAATGCTTTGAATATTAGCTGCCAATATTTCTAGTTGGTATAAATTTGCAGCTACTTCTGGGGCTATGGCAGCCACACCTTGTAATTGTTGCTGGTGTATTCTTCGTGCA
>JAOXRU010000528.1 GCA_025800395.1 Flavobacteriaceae bacterium | reverse complement strand
CTACCGCCGCCAACACCAGTACCGCTCTTTCCGCTGCCGGTATCTTGGCTGTTGTTCCAAGCTCTTATAAGAGAATAATAATCGCTTGAAGAACTACTTCCTCCTCCCCCTTTGGCAGTTACCGTAACGTTATCTAGGTGTACACCATCCCCCATTCCTTCCAAATTATCGGTGTTCCAACAATCTTCATCATCGGTTGTTGCCTGTAATAACAAAGCCAGAAAGAATCCCGCTTTTTGTACTTGTCTTCTGTTAACTACATACCTTTTTGCAAATTTTCCGTTCTCTATTACATAGCCGTCTATAAAAGTTCCGTTGGTCTGATTGAGAAAGACCCTCCCTCTAATTAGTTCTCCATCTGTAGAAACCTCATCTTCGTATATGGTGTAAATGGCACTTTTGGTCTGCTTACCCACTTTAATAAAAATAAGCTTCGATTTGTAGCTTCCTTTTCTATTTACGCTTACATTTGCCAAGGTTAGCTTTGCATGATCGATCTCGAAAAGTTCGTCTTGCTGTAGCGTATTCCAATCGGGAGTTAATCTCAAATCGTTTTCTCCCCTTGCAAACAGATTGCTTCTCTTCTTTTGGTCTGATAAAAAAAACGATTTTGCTTCATCTAAAGAAACGGTTTGTATGTTTCTTTGTATTTGTAAAGGTTCTTCATTTGGCTGTTGCTCTTTGCTACACCCCAAATAGAGAACAAAAACAATAGCTGTTATGCTTAAAATTAGAAATCTTCGAAAGGTTTTACTTACCCCCCCCCATCAGAGAAAAGCGGAATCGTTTCATAATAAATGTATTTAATTAGTATAAAAGCGAAAATAAGCTATATTAATTATTTACGCAAACAGCTGCGGCTTTTTTCTATTACTGACTATCTATATCACAAAGGCAGCATGCCACCAATTCCCTAATAACGTGCGATATTAATGCAACAATATCGCAATGTACCCCCTGTAAGGGCGGATACATGTATCCGCCCTACCAATGTAACAATTATTCAATGAATATAGCTCCAAGAAAAATCATTTTACAAACAACTGAAACGGAAGGATATATCCTTCCGATGGCGATGCTTCAATTTGAAAATTTATCACCTTGTAACCTTATCACCTTGTAACCTTTTAACCGTATCTCCTTGTACCTAATAATTATTTGCCTCTATAGGCGGTTGATTTCTATTGTAGGGGCGTATAGCAATACGCCCTTACCGTTTAGAGTTTTTAATTTGATATTAATGAATACTTGCTTCTAAAGAACATGGTCATATCCATCTGGGCTGCGGGTCTATGGTTTGGGCTGTGGGCGTATTGCTATACGCCCCTACATGATTATAGAGATTGAATAATGTAAGCGTATCACCTTATCCATTTGATACTTTAAAAATCAGAAAAACTATTCGCTATTTTCAAAATAACCAATAACCTAATAACAAATAACTAATATCAATTTGATGATTTATTCAAAACTTTACACTCCCAACTTTAAATACTTATAACTTTTTAACCCTATCACCTTATAGCCAGCACCAAGAAAAATTATTTTACAAACAACTGAAACGTAAGGATATATCCTTCCGATGGTGATGTTTCAATTTGATAATATGAAAATCAGAAACACTATTCGCTAGTCACTATTCCCTATTTCCCTAATAACTAATGACTAGTAGAGACGAACGACCGTTCGTCTCTACTATCATCTATCATCTCAACTCTAATCCCTACATTTGAAAAAAACAACACCTATGAACCAAGACACCCGCATACAAAACACCATAATATTCGTACAAAAGCAATTGAAAGATGCCGAGGGCGGTCACGATTGGTTTCATATAGAACGCGTATATCGCACCGCCATGCAAATCGCAAAACACGAACAAGCAGACCGCACAGTCGTAGCTCTAGGAGCCCTATTGCACGATATAGCGGATAGTAAATTTCACCAAGGAGACGAAACCATTGGACCCAAAATAGCACGAGACTTTTTGGAATCCCAAAACACCCCACCCCATACCATCCAACAAGTCGTGGATATTATCCAAAATATCTCCTTCAAAGGTGGCCATTTCGGAACGCCTGCCGATAGCCTAGAACTACAAATCGTGCGCGATGCCGATAGACTAGATGCCATAGGCGCCGTGGGCATAGCACGATGTTTTAACTACGGTGGGTTCAAAAACCAAAAACTATACGACCCCAGTATCCCACCCAACCTCCAGATGAGCAAAGAAGCATACAAAAATTCCCAATCCCCCACCATCAACCACTTCTACGAAAAACTCCTGCTGCTCAAAGACAAAATGCATACCGCCACTGCCAAAAAAATAGCCCTACAAAGACACCAATACATGGAAGGCTTCCTAAAACAATTCTATACAGAATGGCAAGGTGAAGATCCGATATAATACCATTTCTATTTAAGGCATTTTAAATTAAAAATGGTATATGCCATCCCCGCCAACATTCATCCCTGTTTCCATACCGTTGGTACTCAGGCATAGCAGATATATCAAAAAATAAGTATTTTTACTCTATGCAAAACAAAATACCCATTACCATCTTCTACTACTTCCTGCTCTTACTCTTGTGGGGAGCCAGTAGTTATTTTGCCTATGCATGGTATACCGCCAACTATCGCTATCGACCATCCCAAGGGGCTTTCCACCACAAAGCCAACCATATTGATCCCAGTCTAGCCGTAGAAGCAGACAACTTCCAAGTCTGCAACGAAGATTTTATACTCGAATACTACTACCCACGCAAATTCCCGTACCAAACTGATAAGGATGGTTTTCGAACCAAAATCCTCCAAGCATATGCCCAATACCAATTCGACGACACTGCGTATATCTACATCCGTTTTGTCGTCAATTGCAAAGGAGAACCCGGAAGATACCTCCTAGAAACCTATACCATAGAACTCCAGCCTACTACAAAACATCAAAAACTAGGAAAAACCCTCCTAGAGATCACCCAAACAATGAAAGATTGGGAAATTGGCATCAACCAATTCAACAATCCTTACGATTATAATATGTATATAGGATACCGAATAGAACATGGAAAAATTGTGGCCATATTGCCTTAGTCTTGTACTGCTATGTACAAGTTGCAACCAACAACAAGAAGCCGCCAGAGCAATGGCCCATGCCAGTCATCAAAGCCAAGGTAGCGCCGATTATATGAATGCCTATGCCAGAGCCATAGAGCTAGACCCTAGCCTAGATGCAGCCTACAGATATATGAGTATCCACTATCTCAAAACCGGACTGCCAGGCAAATGGAAACCCCTCATAGAGCAAGCAGTTGCACGGAATCCCAAAGCCCATATACCCGATCGTGGCTATCTATATATGTGGTTCTATAGGGATTTCGAAAAAGCCATAGCCGATTTCAATGCCTCCGATAGCCTCACACCACAGTTCACCGATGCCCCATTTGGGCATAGTGTAGACTACTGGAGGGGACTCTGCTATCTCGGACTACATCATCCCCAAAAAGCCATCCATTGGCTAGACAAACACATAGAGCATATCAGCCAAAATACTGGTGAAGACTGGGTGGAAGTAGATGCTTTTCTATTTAGGGGAATTTCTTATAAGGATCTCAAGGATAATAAAAATGCTTTAGTTAATTTTGACAAAGTTTTGAAGTATGGCGAAGGCCAATATGCAGACGCACATTACTATAAAGCAATGATCGCTCTAGAACAAGATAGCCTGCAATTGGCACAGCTATGGGCACAAAAAGCACTAGAAGACTATCAAAACAATAGGTACAACCACCGACCGTATGTAGAATCGATTCGGCAATTGTACCAAAGCGATTATCAGCGCTTATTGGATAAAATAAATCATGAAAGACACAAAAAAAATATTCACTAGTTTTCTCAAATGGCGATACAAACATATCTCCCAAAAAAACTTCCTGTTTATTCTCAGTGTACTCGTAGGCTTCATAGCTGGTCTAGCAGCAGTTACCATCAAAAATATTACCCACTATATCGAATGGATCCTCGACAAAGGAATCGTATTCTCCCAAAACCAATTGTACTTCGTACTCCCCACCATAGGACTCCTACTCGTATATCTGTATATGAAGTTTATACTCAGAAAACCCATGAGAAACTCCATATCTACCATACTGTATTCCCTCTCACGAAAACAAGGGGATATCAAAACCAAAAACATATACGTACCCCTCATTACCGCACCGCTTACCGTAGGTTTTGGAGGATCGGTAGGACTCCTAGGACCAGCAGTAGCTTCTGGTGCAGCCATCAGCTCCAATCTGGCAGCACTATTTCACTCCAATCCCAAAACCAAATCCCTGCTCATCGCATGTGCCTCCGCTGGGGCCATAGCATCCATATTCAAAGCACCCATAGCTGCCATTATATTTGCCGTAGAAGTTTTTAGCCTAGACCTCACCCTAGTATCTCTGCTCCCACTGCTTTTTGCATCCATATCCGGAGTGCTTACTTCCTACTTCTTTACCGGAAACGAAAACCTCTTCAACTTCAAAACCACCGACCCATTCGCCATACAAGACACCCTATTCTATATCCTACTAGGCATCGGCACCGCATTCGCCTCCGTATACTTTACACGCATGTACTTCGGCATCAATCGCCTCTTCAAACACCTGCACCGAGACTGGCACCGACTCCTAGTTGGCGGTATCATTATCGGAAGCATGCTCTACTTTATACCCCCACTATACGGAGAAGGACTCTCCTTTATAGACAACCTCATGCGAGGAGACCATATCACCGCCATAGGCAAAACACCACTCAACAACTATATGCACAATATCTGGATCGTTGTACTCCTGCTCGGTGGTATCACCGTATTCAAAGCAGTAGCCATGACACTCACCTTCGCCGCAGGAGGATACGGAGGAATATTTATCCCCACACTAGTCATGGGTAGCGCACTAGGAAACATCATCGCCAAAATCATCAACCAAATAGGATTCCAAGTCTCCGAATCCAACTTTACCCTAGTCGGTATGGCAGGACTCATCACAGGGGTATTGCACGCACCACTTACCGCCATATTCCTCATCGCAGAAATCTCCGGAGGCTACAGCCTATTCGTACCACTCATGATCACCGCAGCCATATCCTATAGCATCACCAAACGATTTTGCGAACACAGTATCTACACCCAAGGACTAGCAGAAATAGGCGCACTCATCACCCACGACAAAGACCATACCGTGCTCACCATCATGAAACTAGACAATGTCATCGAAACCAACTTCATACAACTACATCCCGATATGCCATTCGGAGAAATGCTACACCAAGGCGTCTCCAAATCCTCCCGAAACCTATTCCCCGTAGTAGACAGCAAAAAACAACTCATCGGTATCCTACTATTAGACGATATACGAGACAGCATGTTCAAAACAGAACAATACAACAGCACCACCGTATCCATGTATATGACCGACGCCCCAGACGTAATTGTGTACGAAAGAGACAGCATGAAATCCGTTATGCAAAAATTCCAAGACAGCGGCGCCTGGAACCTCCCCGTCATCAAAAATGGCAAATACCACGGATTCGTCTCCAAATCCAAAATGCTCACCGTATACCGCCGAGAACTCATCAACGTAACCCAATAAAACCCAAACTTCCCTTCTTTTAAACCATTTCTATTTTGAAATGCCCCTAAAAGAAATAGAAAGGAAAAAAAGGCTATTTATTGGGGTGATTATAAATTAGAAATGGTATTATTATTGGGGCATGTAGCCCTTGGCCACTATCACCTACAAGCCGTACCCACACCCACAGTTATACCATATCAGCAATCCCCATCCTACTTGGCACAAGCCAAAGGCTACCGGGCGCTCCACTATAGTTTTTACCCAGATGCCAAGTTGTACTAGCCCTGCGGGAGCTCATAAAATCGCTTCCTCGGGCAAGTACTACTAACCTGAGTTCGATATAACTTACGCACACAGTTTATTTTGATTTTCTTAGGCTAGGCGTGGCTTTGAAGGGCTATTTATATCGAACTCAGGTTACTATGGCATCCGGGCAAAAAGCTGCCGTTGCGATCCCTCATGCAAATACCACAAATACAACGAGAATAGCCCATAGATAACACTATAGCATTGCGCTATAGTATGCCATGTATAAAATCTACAACTCCACGGTAGTCTGTTCAAAATGTATCAAGGGGGTGGGTGGGTGGGGCGCTTCCAAAGCAGCAAGCACCAAGATTCGTACTAGAGAAATGGAATATTCATAATTGATTCTTAACTTTGCCACAATCATTTCAAAACAAAGCGCATTGAAAAACACATTCCGCCTAGGAGAATTAAAACTCCTCGCATACCGATTGCTATTAGCTTATTTCTTCTATTTCATCGCCAGATTATTATTCGTTCTCTACAACAATCACCTGATACAAATAGACGACTTCTCCAGCTTTTTAGATGTGTCTCTTTACGGACTAGCATTCGATACTGCAGCCCTTATGTATCTCAATGCCTTGTTTATCCTCGCTAGCTTTTTACCCCTGGTTATCAATACCCGACCTAACTATCAAAAAGTAGTCTTCTACCTCTATTTTATCCCCAACCTCTTGGGATATGCACTCAATTTTGTCGACTTTGGCTACTACCCTTTCTCCCAAAGCCGTACCACCATACTCGTAACCAACGAACTCGAAAACGAACGCAATACCTCCGCGCTATTCCTCCATTTCCTCAAAGATTTTTGGCATATCTTCCTGCTGTTCTTCCTCCTCGCTTTCCTCTGGATCTGGCTGTACAAAAAAATACGCCTACCTATTTATGAGGGAATTCAAAAAAAATCGTATATCCTAGCTTCTATCCTCATGTTCTTACTCATCCCCACCCTTATGATAGGTGGCATCCGAGGGGATTTCAAATACAGCACCAGACCCATCACCTTGGTAGATGCTAGTAGACATGTAAAAAAACCAACCCATGCGGATGCCGTTCTCAATACCCCATTCGCCTTTATCCGCACCATCAATAAAACACAGATAAAACGGGTGAACTTCGTGTCCCAAGCCACCATAGACCAAAGCATACGACCTAGAAAACAATACGCCAAAGACAGTACCAAACTAAACAAACCCAATGTGATCATTTTTATATTAGAAAGCTTTGGAAGAGAATATTGGGGCGCATTCAACCAACACAAAAACATAACAGATTACAAAAGCTACACCCCATTCCTAGACAAACTAGCCGCCAAAGGCCTCGTCTTCCCCAATAGTTATGCAAATGGTCGCAAATCCATACACGGTATGTCCTCTGTACTCAGTGGTATCCCAAGTTTTAAGGTCGCATACACTTCCTCCTCTTTTAGCAACCAACCAACCAGTAGTTTGGTGTCCGAACTCAACCAAATGGGATACGACACCTCCTTCTTTCATGGTGCACCCAATGGCTCCATGGGATTCTTGGGCTATTCCACCATACTGGGATTTGATCACTATTACGGAAAAAACGAATACAACAACGATGCCGATTTTGATGGCATTTGGGGCATTTGGGACGAACCCTTTTTGCAATACATGAAAGAAGAATTAGACAAAAAGCAAGGGCCTTTTATGGCCACCGTATTTACCGTTTCCAGCCACGATCCTTTTAAAGTCCCACAACAATACCAAGGCAAATTCCCAAAAGGCGATATCCCCATGCACCAAGTCATAGGATACACCGACCACGCCCTGCAAAAATTCTTCGAAGCAGCCCAAAAGGAAGATTGGTACGACAATACCATATTTGTGTTTACAGCCGATCATGTCAACCAAATCCACTACAAACACTATAGCGACGCCCTCAACCGCTTTGCAGTTCCCATACTATTCTACCATCCATCAGAGAAATACCAAGGCACAGACCTGCAATTGGCACAGCAAATCGATATCTTCCCTACCATCATGGATATGATAGGCTACCAAAAACCCTTTAGAAGCTGGGGACGTAGCTTACTAAACGACAAAGACCAAGCTCCTTTTGTGATGACCAGCTCTGGCAATGTTTACTATTTTATGGAAAAAGATTATACCTGCGTCTTCGATGGAAAAAATAGTATCGGATTCTACGCCGCGGAAGACTTGGCGCTATCCAAAAATCTCATCGCCAACAAAAACCAACGCATGCAAGAGATCGAAACCCGTTGCAAAGCGTTTATTCAGGATTATATGGCAAGAATTACCCAAAGAAACATGAAGCCCAATTACCAGTAAAAAGCCCCATTACCCATTCGGAATTAAATCATCAAATACGGAGGTATCGTTATTTGTGAAACAATTTGTACAAAGCCATTTTTTCGTCCAATGAAAACTCCTTGGCTTCAAACCAATCGAATGCCCGTATTTTTTCGTGCTCCACCTGCGCCTTGCGTACGACTTTTATACTTACCAAATACCAATGATTGCCGCGCTCCCGATATACGGGATAACCAACATCTTCTACCAAAAAAGATGCTCTAGCCTCGTTGCGCAATCGCACCCCGTTTTTGAGAATCGCCAAAGTCTTGGTCAACTTCACTACTTCCGAAAAGCTGTACCGGGCAAAATCGTCAAAACCATCGCGTTGTACCTGATACAGCTTATCCCCTACTACTAATTTTCTCATACCTAAAAGACCACAAAAATAAAATCTCCAAAGGCTAAGTTCCAAAAGAAAAATCATGGAGTTATTCACAATGTGACAAGCACCACAAATCAAGCGCTTTAACATCATCCCTGAAACCACCATTTGAAATGCCCATATACTTTATACCAAACCCAAAAACCTTCCTATTAATAGCCACGAAGTAAAGCTTCTTTTTCTTGGGCATCCCTCCCAATACCATGGGATATTTTTTTTCTAAAAACACAAAACCAATTGCCATTTCGCTTACAATTCTAAAAATTAGAAAAAAAATCCTCATTATCGCCGCCTATACCCACTTTAGTAGAAACAAAATAAGTTATTTTCTTATCTTTGCTTGAATTCAATCTAAATTAACATTGAGAACGACAATTGCCGATTTAAAAGAGGGAGAACAAGGAATTATTAAAGAACTATCTTTGGAAACCATACCCATCAAATTACTAGAAATGGGGTGTCTACCAGGAAATGAAGTTACATTATTACACATCGCTCCTTTAAAAGACCCTTTATACTTATTGGTAGATGGCTCGCGAATTGCCATTCGCAAACAAACCGCCAAAGAAATCGACATCGATCTAATCTCTCCCCAATCATGAGCAAGCCAATACAAGTAGCCTTGATCGGCAACCCCAACACGGGTAAAACTTCCATTTTTAATGAACTAACTGGCTTAAACCAAAAAGTAGGAAACTATCCCGGTATCACCGTTGATAAAAAACAAGGTGCCTTTTACATCAACAAAAACACCAAAGTACAACTGCTAGATTTGCCAGGCACCTACAGTCTCAATACCACTTCCTTAGACGAAAGTGTCGCCAAAGAGGTTTTGCTCAACAAAAACAATCCCGATTATCCGGATGTAGCCGTGGTAGTCGTAGATGTAGAAAACCTCAAACGCAACTTATTGCTTTTTACCCAAATCAAAGATTTGGGCATCCCAACTATACTAGCCATCAATATGGCCGATAGAATGTCGCGTACAGGTATCGAATTAGATATAGTCGCTCTCGAAAAAGCCCTAGATACCAAAATTGCATTAGTTTCCGCTCGTAAAGGAACAGGAATACAAGAACTAAAAAATCTTATCGGCAATTACAAAGACTTATCTAGCAAACCCGCTACCCAAGTTTCAAACATCGATCCGACCTATTTTGAAAAACTGAACCAAGCCTTCCCCAAGGAAAATTTATATAAACTTTGGGTGGTGATCACCGAAGAATTTCAAAACCCAAGGCTAGAAAAGAAACTCATCCAATCTGCAGAGAGCTTTAATACCAAAAGCTTGACAGCGCTCAAAAAAATGCAGCATAGAGAAACTGTTTTGCGCTACAAGTTCATCAATGATTGCCTCAAAAAAGCCCTCCAAATAAAACCAGATCAAGCAAAAGGACTTACCGCAACTCTCGATCGTATACTCACCCATAAAATATTTGGATATCTGATCTTTGCCACCATACTTTTGATCATTTTCCAGGTAATCTACGATTGGAGTGGGATTCCAATGGATTTTATAGATGCCCAATTTGCTGCATGGAGCGAATGGCTAAAAACAATACTACCAGCCGGAACCCTCACCGATTTGATTACCGATGGTATTGTGGCTGGAATAGGTGGTGTGGTCATATTCATTCCACAAATCGCCTTTTTATTTCTATTCATCTCCATACTAGAAGAATCTGGCTATATGAGTCGGGTAGTTTTTTTGATGGATCGTATCATGCGCCCATTCGGACTAAGCGGAAAAAGCGTAGTGCCACTTATATCAGGAACTGCCTGTGCCATACCCGCAGTAATGGCCGCACGCAATATAGATAGCTGGAAAGAAAGACTCATCGCCATTTTGGTAGTACCCTTTACTACTTGCTCCGCTCGCTTACCAGTATATTTGATCATCATTGCCTTGGTAATCCCAGAAGGTAGTTGGTTTGGCATCAGCTTTCAGGCACTTAGCCTCATGGGGTTATACCTCCTTGGATTTGCCGCAGCCTTGGGTGCCGCCTGGCTTCTCAAACTGTTCTTTAAAAGTCCAAATCGCCAGTTCTTTCTCATCGAATTACCCAACTATAAGACCCCCTTACCCAAAAATGTAGGCCTCACCGTATGGGAAAAAACCAAAAGCTTTGTCCTTGGAGCTGGTAAAATTATTTTAGCCATCTCCATAGTCATCTGGTTTTTGGCAGCCCACGGACCAGGAGATCAATTCAACAAAGCAGAAGAAATCGTAAGCACCACCCACGGCAAAAATCTAAACGAAGAAGATCTACAACAGCAGATAGCCGCTCACCAATTGCGACATTCCTATATTGGAATACTAGGAAGCAGTATCGAACCAGTCATTCGTCCTTTGGGATACGACTGGAAAATCGGCATTGCACTGATCACTAGTTTTGCCGCCCGAGAAGTATTTGTCGGCACCCTGGCAACCATCTACAGCGTGAGTGATGAAGACCAAGACACCATTAAAAATAGAATGGAAGCAGATCTGCGTCCAGACAATGGCAAACCCTTATTTGATTTGCCAACAGGCGTTTCCCTCTTACTATTTTATGCCTTTGCCATGCAGTGTATGAGCACATTAGCCATAGTGAAACGAGAAACCAATGGATGGAAATGGCCTGTATATCAGTTTATAGCCATGACAACCATCGCCTATGTAGCGGCTCTAGTAGCATACCAAATTTTGAAATAATATGTGGCAAAATCTCCTTAGTTATATTATCGTTTTTCTGGCATTTGCCTATTTGGTAAACACCTTTTTAATCCCGAGCAAATACAGGTTTGTTTTCAAAAAAAAGAAAAATAAGGGCTGCGGCGATTGTAAGTGCGAATAGAGAAACCACAATAATACGCCCATAATACCATCAAGCCTCTTCTCTGGTTTAAGATTTTAGCATGGTGCCCACTTTCATTATTTCGAATTAATTAACTTTGTGGCTATGGCATATCCTATATTAGACCATTTGGAGGAACCCGAAGATTTACGGGCATTAGATCGAGGGCAATTAACTGCCTTGGCAAAGGATTTGCGTCAATTTATCATCGATATCGTATCCACCAAAGAAGGGCATTTGGGAGCAAGCTTGGGAGTGGTAGAACTCACTATTGCACTACATTATGTTTTTGATACCCCAGAGGACAAACTTATTTGGGATGTTGGCCATCAGGCTTATGGCCATAAAATACTCACAGCTCGCAAAAATCAATTTCACACCAATCGCCAATGGAATGGCATCAGCGGCTTTCCAAAAATGGAAGAAAGCACCTATGATGCTTTTGGTACAGGCCATAGTTCTACAGCCATATCCGCTATACTTGGTATGGCATTGGCCGCCAAATTGCAAAACAAAACCCAACGCCAGCATATAGCTGTGGTAGGGGATGCATCCATAGCCGCAGGAATGGCATTGGAAGGACTCAACCATGCTGGGGTAACAGATACCAATATGCTGGTAATACTCAACGACAACGCCATAGGAATTGATCCGAGTATTGGAGCCTTGAAAGCTTATTTCACCCAAGTCAAAAACGGGACAAAAAGCAAAGGAAATAGCTTATTTGAAGCGCTTCAGTTTGATTATGTTGGCCCCATAGATGGCCATGATTTACCATTATTGCTCGATACACTAGAAAAGCTCAAAAAAAACACCCGTCCTACCTTATTGCACCTGATCACTACCAAAGGAAAAGGATTGAAACCAGCCGAAGAAAATCAAATAGTGTATCATGCTCCAGGAAAATTTGATCGCAAAACAGGGGCCTTATTACCCAAAACTCAGGAACAGCAAGCACCAAAATACCAAGATGTTTTTGGGCTCACCCTAGTAGATCTCGCCAAGTCCAACCCCAAGATAGTTGGCATCACCCCTGCCATGCCCACTGGGAGTTCCCTCAAATATATGATGGAAGCTTTTCCAGATAGAGCATGGGATGTAGGTATAGCCGAACAACATGCGGTTACCCTCGCAGCGGGTTTAGCAGCGGAAGGCATGCAGGTATATTGCACCATATATTCGACTTTTTTGCAACGCGGATACGACCAATTGATCCATGATGTGGCTCTACAAAACCTCCCTGTTATATTCTGTATCGACAGAGCTGGACTCGTAGGTGCGGATGGCGCAACCCATCACGGATTGTTCGACATTGCATTTCTGCGTTGTGTTCCTAATATGACCATAGCAGTCGCAAGAAACGAAATCGAATTGCGCAACCTTTTATATACCGCACAATTAGAATTGCAACATCCTATCGCCATACGTTATCCCAGAGGCAGAGGAACGCATATACAATGGCAACAACCCATGAAATCTATCGAAATAGGACGTAGTGAATGCTTGAAAAACGGCAGCCATATAGCTGTTTTGGGTGTAGGGCCTTTAATAGAGACCTTACAAAAGTTTTTAGAAACACACCAATTAAATCCATATGTTGGTATATATGATATGCGATTCGTAAAGCCCCTAGACGAGAAAGCTTTACACCAAATTGCGCAAAACTACCCCCATTTAATCAGTTTAGAAGATGCTAGTGCCATAGGTGGTCTAGGATCAGCAATATCCGATTTTTTACACCAACACCAATATTCCAATTCTCTAAAAATATTTGGCGTTCCAGATCGTTTTATCCAACATGGAAGCATTGCAGAACTTCGTGCCGATGCTGGCATAGATGTGGAAACCATCCTAAACTATATCGAAAACCTCCATCAGCATGTATCGTAAACCCAATCTTTATATTATTGTAATCCTTTTGCTTTTTTGTGCCACCCCTAAAGTAGCAAGTCAATTTGTGGAATTAGATTCTATCTTTTTGAGTCGCTTACCCAAACGATTTCCACAAATCAAATCCTTGAGAATGATGCACCCAGCGCAAAAACCCGATCTGTATAATATCCTCACCAAAACCCAGCCACCAACTTATTTGATTCCCATTACCGACGGGGTGAGCTTTTGGAAAAAGAACAACAATCTGGCCGTACAAATAAACGAATCCACTTTTTCAAACTGGAATGCTGGTGGTAACAATAGTGTGGCCGCCTTGGCTGTCTTGCAATTTCAACGCAAATACCTATTTCGCTTTATACAATGGGAAAACACCTTGAGCATGCGATATGGAGTAAACGTACAAGAAAACGAAAAATACAAAAAGACCGATGACGAATTAAGGTTTGTCTCCACTTTGGGCTATCGCCAAGATACCATTTCGAATTGGTACTACTCCGTAAAACTCAATTTTAGAACCCAGTTTACCCATGGATATAAGTATCCGAATAGAGAAAAAATCATCTCTAGTATAATGGCACCGGGTTATTTGTTTTTGGGAGCTGGTACTGCTTATAGTTTGGATAAAAAAGCTTTTAATTTTTATTTTAGTCCCGTTACCCTAAAGTCCACCTTTGTATTGCGTCAAGAATTGGCAGATGCCGGTGCATTTGGCGTTCAAAAAGCAGTTTATGATGAAGCCGGAAATCGGATCCAAAAAGGACGCAATATGGATGCAGAGTTTGGAATACTCGTAACCAATACATGGAAAAAAGAGCTGTTTAAAAATATCCAGCTAAACCATCGAATCAATTTGTACTCCGACTATTTGGAGCGCTTTGGCAATGTCGATATTGATTGGGAATTGCAATTACAATTTCTCATCAATAAATATTTTAAAGCCAATTTAGGCGCGCATCTGATATACGATGATGACGTGCGATTTGAAGTTGTAAAAAATGCCCAAGGCACCATAACAGACAATGGATTCGCTATCGCACAATTCAAACAAAACCTCGGAATAGGCCTCTCTTACGATTTTTAAAACAATTCAAAAAAATAGAAGCTTCTGTTTACAAATAACTAGTTTGCTTCTAGTACTTCCCGGTTTACAATGCCTTATTCCTTCGTGTTTTTGAACAATTCTAGAATAGAATCATCACATCTATCTATTGCCATTGGTTGTAGTGGATAACTTTTGTATCTTTCCCTTCTAGTTTTTTGTTTAAAAAAAGCGCAAGCAGTAAAACACCATAGATTATGACGCATTACCGCATCCTCTGCATTGGCCTATCTCTATTACTTTATAGTTGTACAGATAGCAACAAGCACACACCAATAGTAGAAGAAACACTTCAGAAAGTAAAAATGCGATTCGCTCCAGACAAAAGGGTAAAACTCTTTGCTATCGAATGGGAAACTGGGGGGCAGAATAAAATTCTTATTCAAGGTAAAACCACAGAGAAGGTGGCTTTAGAAAGTCTATTGGATAGCTTGGACGAAAGACAGATTCCATATATTAACGAAGTGCGTGTACTACCCGACTCTGTAGTTGGAAAAAAGACCTATGCCGTCGGCAAAAACTCGGTTATCAATATACGCTCCAATCCTAAGCATTCTGGAGAATTGGGCACTCAAGGCTTATTGGGCATGTCTTTAAAAGTTCTGGATTATCAAAACGATTTTTACCAAGTACAAACCCCAGATGGTTATATTTCTTGGGTAGATCATGGTGGCATACAAAGAATGACTCCAGCCCAGTTTAACGATTGGGAAAAAAAGCAAAAAATAATTTATACCGCCATAAGCGGGCTGGTATACCAAAGCCCCCTGCAAAAAGAGATCGTATCCGATATTGTTTTTGGAGGTATACTTTTGTTTCTAGGGGAACAAAATGATTGTTATAAGGTACAATATCCAGATGGTCGTTTGGGCTATGTTTCCAAAAAGGAGAGCATGCGGTACAGCGATTGGATTACACAAGATTTGCCAAAGGCAACAGACTTGATTCGGACGAGTACCACACTTTTAGGACGGCCTTATTTATGGGGCGGGACTTCTACCAAAGGCATGGATTGCAGCGGATTTACAAAAACCATCTACCTCATGCACGGGTTTGTAATTCCCCGAGACGCTTCACAACAAGTCGCCGTAGGAGAAACGGTAGATCCAAATTTACAATTTGAAGGATTAGAAGTAGGAGATTTGTTGTTTTTTGGAAAAAAGGCCACAGCGAACCAAAAACAAAAAGTGACTCATGTTGGCATGTGGATTGGAAACAACCAGTTTATACATGCTGCTGGAAATGTACATATCAATAGTATCGTCCCTTCAGATCCAGCATATGATGCCTTTAATAGTTCGCGCTATTTAGGCAGTAAGCGTTACCTCAATAGCGAAGATGCAAGAATTATCGATTTGCGCGCTCCGAACAAAATAAAATCATAGCTATTTTCAAGATTTTATCTCGGACTTACTCCCTTCCCTCTCTTTTTTCTATCCCTTTGATTTCCTCCCCGATTTCGAAAAATAAAAAACCAAAATCCCCTTATTCTATACAAGCACCATAAGGGTGTTTTTAAATGCGTTCTTTATTAAATTCATAGGATAGAGAAAAAGCTATTATTATGTATATCTGCCATATCAAAAATTCAACCAACTAAAGTCATTTCTTCCTGATATCCTTTAAACTACATCCAATTTTTCTGCATTTCGTAGTTTTTTTTCCACATTTATGGTTTCCTAAGTTACTTTAGCTATCGATTAAACTACAGCTAGTCGAGCCTCCTAGGCCTTTACTACTGAACAACGAATTAATAGCAAAACGAATAAGCCCCAAACCGTCTAACTATGCAGCATTAATACTCTCTTCTCTTTAGACTACAATTTTAATTATTAATAAATCGAAAGTGTTCCTTTTTTTTGAGGAAGATACTTTCTCTAAATCTTTGATATGACAAGTAAATTTACCTCAAAACCTCGGTATGGCCATTTGGCCTACCCAAAACAAGCCCAGCCACTTGCCAAAGTACGGCAAGCAGCCCTCTGGCTCTTGTTTTTATTTTTTAGTATAAACCTGCAAGCCCAGAGTACCGCTACTCTTAGCGTAGCCAACCACGGTATAGAAAGCGACAGCCCTACAGATATTACGGGCACAGTTACTTTAAACCAAGCAGCTAGTGGCGATACTACTTTTAATTTA
>JAOXRU010000524.1 GCA_025800395.1 Flavobacteriaceae bacterium | reverse complement strand
GAATTGAAGGGGAAGCAAATATCCTTTATTTTCTGCCATTAGCATAAAATGTCCTGCATAGGAAGTCCCCCAATCGCTTATATTAGGAGATACGCCCCAATAACTTAATCCACCGTTACTGCGTTGAAATCTTGCTAATCTCTTTATGGCTGCTTTTATATGCTCATCTATACGGTTTTGCTTTTGAGCAGATAATTCGAACAACTCGTTTAAAAATAATTGTGGGAATGCCGCAGAAGTGGTTTGTTCTACACAACCATGCGGGTAACGAATTAGGTTTTGTAGTCGTCCATTAAAATTCATTGGAGGTAAACCAGAAATTTCGATATTGGCACTATTACTGCCTTGGGTGCCAAATGTTTCTAATTGTATTTGTTGGGTGCTATTTGCATCTACAATTACTTCCGATAGTTTACTACTAATTGGATTTGGATTTTCTATTGCTATTTCTAATTCGTGTTTGGCACTTTCGCCATGCCCTTTTGCGGTAACTTCTATTTTTGTTTTAGGTGTAGCCTTGGTAAACTCAATTTCGAAAGGCACTATTTTTTCTCCAGCTTCTGTAAATCGTAACGATTTTTTGGAAGCACCTATTATTTTGTAACCTGTTCCTTGTTTTAATTGTACTTCTACATTTTTAATTTTCGAATCCATGGCAAATACAGTCACGGGAATAATGGCTTTTTCCCCTGGGGAAGCTTGTCGCGCTAAAGATGTGAGCATCATTAGTGGGTTGCGCACGGGGGTAGCTTTTTCGGCAGACCCATAGGCTTCGGTTTTACTATTGCTTGCTATTACCATGGTACGTACAGAACCTACATACATTGGTAATTGTACTTGGTGGGTATTGGTTTCTCCTGCTTTTAGG
>JAOXRU010000489.1 GCA_025800395.1 Flavobacteriaceae bacterium | reverse complement strand
TTCTTTTAATTTTTGATTCTTTTCTTCTTGATTACATCCGAATAAGGATAATGCAATTATTAAAATTAAGATTACTTTATTCATATCTTAAATCTACTTTTTGTGATTTCGTTTGGTTAGCTTGTTGCCTACACTTTTAATCCCCCTAAATTAAAAAAATAATATCTAAGAAATATGGGTTTTGTAGATGCTTATGTCCAAAAACGCAACAACCGTGCTGTAATTATCTGATAACGAACAACAAGACATCTTAAACTCCATACGTATCAGTCCCACCTTCACCTCTCGATTTTATAAGTTGATGCAAGCAAAACAGCCATACGCACGAAGGAAGAATAGAATTCGCTAATTGGAAAAAACTAGAAGCCGAAAACCAAAAGGTAACCAATAAAAAGTTAGATTTTAAAAAAAAAACTACAATTTACAAGCCAGCCACCTTAAAACCATGGCCATTGCAAAATACTCTCGTAAGCTGGCATACCCCAGCTACGAAAAAGACATTAAAGAGTATAACGCCATGCGTTTGTTAGATTTAAGTTAGGTCTTATAGACCAAGGAAGCACGCATGCAAGGCACGATTTTCTCTATTAGAGCAATCGCATTTGTCCTAAGCGTGCGCACCTCTATATTTTTAGAAGAAATTATTTACCCCCTAGTCCCCCCATGGCCGCCTGCAACAATAACCATTATTTTAATAGACAGATAGAGAAACCGAAAGAATTGCAGTATCGGATTCTTCATTTTAAAGCGTTGGTATTTCGATATACGTTGTGTCATAATATTCAGTTTTATTCAGGAATTAGCCACCAGAATGGTCGCATTTTAGCTTTATAAATAAAGGCGTGGTGCAAGGTATATTTGAGCCAATGTCCTGCCAATCCTATTTCGCCAAAAGTTTTTCCCAGTTTTCGCCCTTGCGAATCGGGATATTTTTCATGATCTGGCACTATAGGAAAAGTAGTAATACTAATTCCAACACCAGTAAAACTGCCATATCCGGCAGAGGCAATACAAGCTGCTCCCATATTGGCCATAGAGCCTTTATGGTGTAGTTCTTTACCGCCCGATTTTATAGCATCTATAATATTGTCTGCAACCAGTTTAGCAGTAATACCAGATGGCATACCTGTTCTTGGTGGTGCTGGAAAAATATCGGTGCCATTTTTACTTTTTCTTGGTTTAGATATGGTATGCGGTGGTGCAAATGCAATTCCTGGTGCAAAAATATTTGGATAAGACGGATTCTGATACGTCTCTGGCCAATCCTGTGCACGCCACTCTTCATAAGGTTTAGGAGTATAATCTGCATCTACTATCATAAAACCTTTAAACAATTTACTGGTTATATCTTCACCGTTTTTATCAAAAGCCTTAAAACCATGTCCCGAGAATGCAGGAATAAGCATTCCAAAATCATAGGAGATTTCATGTTTTTCCCCGTCTAGAGTCTCATAAAGTGCTTTCCCATCTTCCACGGCATACACCCCTGCCCTTTTAATCCACTTAATGCCTCTATCTTCAAAAACCATTTCCACCATTTCATGCGACTTCATACTAAAGCCGCCATAGCTAAGTAGCATCCCGTCCATACCAAAATCGCCCAATTCGTATTCGTTCGAAATCCAGGTAATGGTAGCCTTATCGCGGACTTTATGTCGGCGCAATTCTTGTTCTACATTTAAGATATACTCAAAAGCAGCCCCCTGACAGGTAGATTTGCCATGACCAGTACCAATAAGTATCGCTACCTCTTCGCCCCGTTTCATGCGATCTATTTGTTCTTTTAGTCCTTGCCAAGCATGGTCTGCATGCCCATAGGTACAAACGGAAAAGGTTTTATTCTTTCCGGGTATCAATCCTGGAGTAGCTTCAAAATTAAGTTTTGGACCCGTTGCATTAATTAAATAATCGTAGGTAACTTTTTCGGTTTTCCCTTGTTGTTCTCCTGCTACGTATTCTATACTTACAAAGCCTTGGTCTGTTTCTGCATCACCTTCCGGATGAAAGCTTTGCGCCTTAGCCTGTTTAAAATCTATGCCTTTGCGCTTGTACAAAGGTGCCAGTGGAAAAATAACCGATTTAGATTTCATACGACCAATACCCACCCATATATTGGAGGGTACCCACTGGTAGTTGCTGTTTGGGGAAACCACCACTACTTGGTGTTTCTTGCCTAATTTTCTACGCAGGTGAGAGGCCGCAACATGCCCCGAAATACCCGCGCCGAGTACTACAATTTTTGCCATTAGTTCTTTCTATTTGCGTACAATATAGGCGCATGCGTTGGCAATTTTTGTTACTTTTGTTACAAAAGGCTTATTGCGCAAGTGTTTGGCATAAGTCTGTTAGTGCTGTTAAAAATCAACCGCAAGGTTTTAAAAAAGCAGTTTAAAGAACATGGAACAATTTTTCTAGACATCATTTCAATTTGCACAAAACAAATCTATAATGTGTACTATTGCTTTTTAAATATCCTGTTCATAGGAACAACTCAAGTAATTTTTTCTGGCTTTTTATTCTTGTCTATGGCAACAAAAGTAAAATCGCCCGAAACTGCTTTTTCTCTTTTATCGGAGTACATTTCTTCTACATAAATATCTACGCGAACCTTCATACTAGATTTACCAACATGCGTTACATAACCATCTAGTTGCACAATAGTACCCGCTGGTATGGGTTTTTTAAAATCAATTCTATCGCTACTTACAGTTACCATGCGCTGGCGGCTATATCTGGTAGCTGCTATAAAAGCAGTTTCGTCCATAAGTTGCATGGCTTTTCCGCCGAAAAGTGTGTCGTAATGGTTGGTTGTGTTTGGAAATACCGCTTTGTAGATGGTCGTCTTGGAACGTTCCATTTTCTGCTCTATCGTCATGGTCTTTATATTATTTCTTTTTCAAATGCCATAAAATGTGTAGTTTTCTTATGGTAAAGTGGTATAATGGTTACCTCACATTTATATGGTATTTTATCTTTTCTATGATTCACTATTACATCCTGAAAAGGTTGGTTTTGTGTTATTTTTTTTCGAATTCTTTTTTTGGCTTCTATAGAAGTGTTTTCTCCTTGCAAAAACCGAGGTGTTTTGTTTAAAGCAAATTTTTTGGTATAGCCTGTCATTTCAGTAAACCCATTATTTACCCAAATTATATTCTGATTCTTATCTGTAATTATTAAAGCCTCGTAATCTATTTGAGAAAAAGCATGTTCTAGATCGTTCTTCCACTTATATTTTTTTGCAAAAGACAATACTTGTTGTAGTTCCATACTTTTTTGTGCTGCTACTACCTTCTTGTCAAAATCTTCTATAAATACCTCCCATGCCAACAAAGGCATCTGTTTATAACACGGCAATCCTATAGAATGCCTAAGTTGTAAATACTCTTTCTTCTCCAAGTGCGATATATATAAATCTAAGGCATAAATAGAGGCAATAGTTTCTTTCATGGCAATAATACACTAATCCGATAAAATGTTTATCTATTCACAAACAAAGTTAAACAAATTAAACAAACATAAAAACGAGCAGAAGAGTATTTTTAAATAAAATATTAAAAATATTTTTAGACAAGACTAAAATTTATTTATCTTTGCTTAAAATTCACAACCATGAGGGCATCTATCTTCCTACTTTGTTTATTTAGTGTATTTGCAGTTTATAGTCAAAATCTACAAGGAACCATCCGATCTAAAAGCGGCGCAGTGCCTTTTGCAAACATTTTGCTAAGCAACAGCAATACCAATACAGGTACAACTAGCAACGAAAACGGAAATTTTCGTTTAACCAATATACCAGAAGGCAGTTATACACTTGTAGTTCGTGTACTTGGGTATACCACCTACACCCAAACGCTAAGCATCCCATTGGCGGGCAAAGAGCCGTTAAATATTTATTTAGAAGAAAATATTACCGCTTTAGACCCTATAGTGGTAACCAGTACCCGTACTGCAAAGCGGCGTACAGATGCACCAGTAATTGTAAACCTTATAGCCGGGGAAACCTTAGAAAAAGTAAATGCTATTACCGTATCTGAAGGCCTGCAGTTTCAACCCGGACTACGAGTAGAAACGGATTGTCAGACCTGTAGTTACACCCAATTGCGTATAAACGGACTACAAGGAGGCTACTCCCAAATTCTTATAAACGGACGACCAATTTTTAGTCCACTAACTGGTTTGTATGGGATGGAGCAAATACCTGCCAATATGATAGAGCGTATCGAAGTAGTTCGTGGTGGCGTTTCTGCCTTATACGGCTCTTCTGCCATAGGAGGCACCGTAAATATACGCACCAAAACACCCAAAACCAACAACTACGAATTAGCTTATACTTTTCAGCAAATAGATGGGCAAACCAACGACCATATCCTATCGGGTAATGCTACATTGGTAAACGCCAATAAAAATGCTGGTGCCACATTTTTTGTAAACCGTCGTACAAGAGGACTCTACGATGCCAATGCCGATAATTACAGCGAGCTTCCCGAATTAAAAAACAACAACTTTGGTGCTAATTTATTCTTTTTACCAAACGAGAATCAAAAATTAGAACTAAGTATCAGTAGCTTAAACGAATATCGTTATGGCGGGGAACAAGTAGATAAAGCAGCACATTTAACCACCCAATCCGAAGAACGTACCCACCATGTGCTTATGGGTAGTGCCGACTACGAAATTAATTTCGACAAAAACAGTCTTATATTCTACTATGGCGGGCAACAAACCCTCAGAGATCATTATACTGGCATACAACCAGACAATGCCTTAGAGTTAAGCGCCTTTCTAGCTAATCCGCCCTACGGAACCTCTAAAGTAAGCACCCACCAAGGAGGCACACAATACAACCATTATGCAGACCAGTTTATAGGCGGAAAAGCCGTATGGTCCGTAGGTGCAGAATATATCTACGACGATGTAGAAGACAAAATAGAAGCATACAACTACCTCATCGATCAGACCACACGAAACCTAGGTGCCTTTATACAAAACGACTGGGACATTAGCAACAAGCTAAATCTCCTAACAGGTTTTCGAATAGACAAGCACAACCTCTTAGACCAGGCTATTGTTAGTCCAAGAGTGTCTCTTTTATACAAGAACCAAAACGCCCAATACAGACTTGGCTGGGGAACTGGTTTTCGTGCCCCACAAGCTTTTGATACCGATTTGCATATCGCATTTGCTGGTGGAGGCATCTCGCGAATTAGTCTGGCGGAAGATTTAAAAGAAGAACGTTCCAACAGTTTTACAGCATCTATTAACTACGACAAACCAAGCGATCATGTAATTGCAGGTTTTACCCTAGAAGGTTTTTACACCAAGCTAAACGATGCTTTTTACCAACATCCTTTGGGCGAAGATGCCTTTGGAGAACGCTTCGAAAAACGCAACGGTGCAGGTGCCATAGTACAAGGAATTACCCTAGAAGCCAGAGCCAATTTCAATTATATATTGGAAATCGATGCAGGAATCACCATACAGAAAAGCGAATACGAAGAAGCCGTAGTAAATATAGATGGTTTAGAAGCTAAAAAGGAATTTCTTCGCACGCCCAACACCTACGGTTATGCCACCCTTAGCTACACCCCTTTGGTTAGCATTCCCAACCTAAACATTACCGCCAACTATGTGTATACCGGCAGTATGCTCATGGCACACTTCGGCGGCGAAAACACGGGATTCGATACCGACAACTATGTCGAAAGCAACGCCTTTTCGGAACTTAGTGCCAAGGCCACCTACGGCATTCCTTTAGAGACTATAGATACCAAATTAGAAGTCTTCGCAGGTATAAAAAATATATTTAATGCCTATCAAAACGATTTCGATAAGGGCAAAAACCGCGACAGCAATTACATCTATGGCCCTTCCTTGCCAAGAACCATCTATGCGGGTATAAAAATAAAATCGCTGTAAAAGAAATGACAGATGTAGAGACGAAGGGCTGTTCACCTCTATAGAAAATTATAAATAATCTGTATTTTTGCCGAAAATCATAATTTATAAGTATGCAAAGAGAAATCAAAAAGCGTAGCAACGAACAATGCGAATTATGTGGTGCCACCGAAAACTTAAGTATTTATGCGGTGCAACCCCAGCGCAAAGCAGACGCTAGCGAACACTTATACGCTTGTAGCACTTGCATTTCTCAAATAGAAGCCCAAACAGAAATGGATAGCAACCATTGGCGTTGTTTAAACGATAGCATGTGGAGCGAACACCCAGCAGTGCAAGCTGTTGCGTGGCGTATGCTACACCGACTAAAAGCAGAAGGCTGGCCGCAAGACCTCTTAGATATGCTCTATATAGAGGAAGAACTTATCGAATGGGCAGCCGCAACTGGCGAAGCAGACGACGATGCGGATAAAGTTGTACACAAAGACAGTAATGGAGTTACCCTTGAGGCTGGCGATAGCGTAGTACTTATAAAAGACTTGCCCGTAAAAGGAAGTAGTATGGTAGCCAAACGTGGTACCGCAGTACGCCGTATTTCTCTAGATCCGGACAACGAAACCTATATCGAAGGCAAAGTAGACGGACAACATATTGTTATTCTTACGCAGTATGTGAAGAAAATTTAATGCCCAAGTCTTTACTTCGGTGCTATAAGAGACATTAAAATGCTACTTGGGAAATATTTTTCTAAACCGCTTGGGTAAATCTGTTTTTAGTTCTATAATTTCTTGAGTAAACGGATGCTTAAATTTCAATCCAGCAGCATGCAAATACATGCCCTTTCCCTTAAGAATACTTCCTTCTACGCCATACAATTTATCTCCCAATACAGGATTGCCAATACCCGACAAATGTTTTCTTATTTGGTGCCTACGTCCTGTTGATGGATAAAGTGCTACCAAGTTTAGTTTCCCAAATCGATCCGATGGCATTGTTTCCAATACCTTATAATCCGTTATGGCATCCTTGGTGTCTACAGGCAGGTCTATGGTTCCTGTACGATGCATTTCCCCTATGGTAATTGCCCAATAGGTTTTCTGTATAAGCTTCTCTGCAAACAATTGATTAAGCGCTCTAATACTACTATGTGTCTTGCCAACAAGCAATAAACCCGAAGTAGCATAGTCTAATCGGTGTATGGGTTGTGGAGCACAGGCATCCGCCACTGTGGATTCCCGAAGATTTGGTGGCAAAGCATTTTGTATGGTTCTAAATTTGTTACCACTTACCAATATACCAGCAGGTTTTTCGATGATTGCCAGATAGTCGCCTTCCAATACAACAGACAAAGGAAATTCGAATATATTGCTGCTTTTCTCAGACGCTTGTATAACTATTATTTCGCCTCCAAGAAGCCAATCCCCAGTTTGGGCTAATTTATCATCTAGCAAGACTTGCCCTCTTTTTATGGCTTTTTTCCAAGATGATTTGGTTGTAAAAGCTGGAAAAATACCAACGCCATATTCTTGTATACGGATGGCATTTTTCTGCAGAGGAACTTTATGTAAATTATTTGTGCTAATAGAACATCAATTAAAGCACAAAAATAGTAGAAAGAAACATCAAATAACTCAAAACTTTAACAAACAATTTCTGTTTTTAACAGTACGCTAACGCAGGAATTGGGAGATCTGCATTAAATTTGATACTTACTTTAACAATCATTGACAATTAGCAGTTATGCGAAAACGTTTTGGTGTGCCATACCAAAACGTTTTTTTTGTCCTTATTCTAATTTCTTTGAGGAAAACCCAAAACAATTTAAGAGCAAAACTAATAATCAAAATAGGTTTTTTGCCCAACAAATTCTTTTTGTGGTAAATCCGGATTCAAGGCACTGGTAGTACCCAACATAGCAATGGATTTCAACCTATGATGATCATCTATTTCGTACTGATATTGAATGAACTCAAAACGATCCTTGGCATACAAACTATCGTTAGAAGCGTTGCATACCGAGCGGATGTTATTTTTATTATTTTTTCCTAATTTATCATGAATCAACAATTGATAAAAACCAAAATAAACAGGGGATTCCAAAGCAAAATCACTAAATGGCAAATAGGATTTTTGATCGAAAGTAAAGCTCTTTTTTTGATTTTGTCCGTTTTCCTCTATATGCGCCGCTACTCTATTGCCATCCTCTATTCGAAAATTGATTTGCTTATACTGCTGATAATCCGAAATTTCTGGATGTAAAATTTTACTATACTGTCTTATTTCTGTTAGATAACCTTGCTGATACCAAAGAGATATCGAATCTTTACTCTCAATCCTATAGTCTTTAGAAGTAAATTTGCTATAAGTAAGTATATGATTTAAATTATTATCTTTAAAAATCAATAATTTCGTATCCGACCATTTTAGATTCTGCAAATCATGCTGCACCAAATTCAATGCTATTTGATTATCATGCACATAATTAACCGTATAAATCAAGGGACCAAAATGAATTTCTGCGAGTTGATTTAAGTCGTCATAAACAAATTTTTGATTGGCTCGACTATAAGCAAGACCTTGATTATCATCAGGATAATTTATCTTCCTTAAAACACTATTGCTTAACATCACATCATCATGTGCTGGAACCATGCTTGTAGATTCATCCGAAGCGCAAGCTGCCAACAATGCAAAAGTGAAGCATAAAATATGTCTATGGGGCTTCATAATAATTGATTTAGGACTTTCTCAAATATAGGTTTTTTCTTACTAATATGCAAGCAGATCAGCACCTAAATAATAGATACTTAATAGTCGGTTTAGGAATATTTTTATGAGTAATATATAATGCATTATAGACAAAAAAACAACTATAAATTGATATACAGCACATTAAGACTCCTCGTACAATGAACAAAAATTATTTACAAGCAAAAGAATAAGTTTTTGTTTCTGTTAAAAAATATAAATTTACTTACTATTTTTTAACGTAATGGGAAGCCTTTTGCAGCCCACCAAGGATGCGTTTCTATTTTTAATCTACCCGCTTTTACCGCCGGATCCATATTGGCCAATCTATCTGCCATTTCCAGAGTAGGCGTAGTATAGATGGTAATTCCGCATATATCTCCATCATCGCCAAATGGTCCGGAGATATCTGCATAACCCAATTCATACATGCGTCCTAAGTGATCTAGGTGTAATTTTTGTATACTATCGGCTGTAGCCTTATCTTGTTCTCTATTATCTCCTCGTTTTAAAAAAGCAATAAAATACTGTTGCATAATTGCTGTGTCTTTGGTGTTCTCATCTTTATAATCAAAAACTTGAAAGCCTTTTTCGAGCAATGCTGCCTTTTGCGCTGAAGCGCTTAGTTCCTTGGGTACGGTTGCCTTTTTCACTTCCCTTTTTTGATTACAGAAAATGAATATTAACCATATAATTGGGTATATGGTGTATTTCATCATCTAGTATTTTTTTTGAAATGAAAATAGAGCTTTGAGAGGAAATCGCCAAATTTCCTTATCCCTTCCATCCTGAGAAATATCAAGAAAGAAACTTCAATCCTAGGCAGAATCTTCTTTGGGAAATTGATGTTGCATGATTACTTCTCCTGTTTTTACCTAAAAAACAAAATTATATTTTTTGTAATCATCAGATTACATGTATATTGCGTCACAATATAGACTCCATATTGTTTTTCAAACACACAATTAGATACAGATGGTAAAAAATCAGAGAATTATAGGTATCGACCTTGCAAGGGCATTTGCTATAATTGGTATGATAGTTGTAAATTTTAAAATAGTTTTTGGCACTCATGGACCGCAATGGCTAAAAAACATAGTAGGCGTGCTAGATGGAAAGGCTGCTGCTACTTTTGTGGTGCTTGCTGGAATTGGCTTAGCATTAGTTAGTAAAAAAGCTTTAGCCTCTATGGCACCCTTGCAAATTCGAAATACCAAAGACTCCATTTTAAAAAGAGCGATATTCTTGTTTTTCTTAGGGATTTCTTACATCAGTATTTGGCCTGCCGATATCTTGCATTATTACGGCATATATATGCTTTTATTTCTTTTATTATTAGAAAAAAAGCCCTGGATTATTTTTAATACTGCTATTATACTTATCCTGTTGTATCCTATCCTAATGCTGCTATTCAACTATGAACAAGGATGGGATTTTGAACGCTTAGAGTATATCGGGTTTTGGCAAGCAGAAGGTTTTTTTAGAAATTTGTTTTACAATGGTTTTCATCCAGTAATTCCATGGGCCGCATTCTTACTTTTGGGCTATTGGTTTGGCAGGTATGATTTGCATAACAAGGCTTTTATAAAAAAGGCCTTAAAAGTGAGTTCTGGGATATTTATTGGATTGCAAATTATTTCCAACACCCTAGTTTGGTTTTTTTCAGATGGTATTGCTTATAAGCAAAACGAGTTAGAAGTACTTTTGGGTACAGATCCAATGCCTCCACTACCACTATATATGTTTATTGGCAGTAGTTTTGCCATTGCCATCACTTGTTTTTGTATATTAATGGCAGACAAATATGCAAGCAATGGTTTTACGCAAGCTCTAAAACACACTGGGCAATTGGCCCTTACCTTCTATGTAGCACATGTAATTGTTGGAATGGGAATTATAGAAATCTTCTGGCCAAATCGGATGGGGCATTTTTCTCTTGCGTTTTCTTTATTTTACGCCCTATTCTTTAGTACAATTTGTATACTTTTTGCCATGTATTGGCGGAGTCGGTATAAAAGAGGCCCATTGGAATGGCTCATGCGAGAAATTACGGGTTAATTGCCTTCCTTAATTGCTGCGGTTTTTATTAACGTTCGAAATAACTTACACACAAAGTTTATTAGATTATGAATAGTAAACAATACCACAAAAAGCATCTCTAATGCATTTATTGTTTTAATTTTTATCTATGAAGTGCTATAGCGTTGCCGTGTTTTTTAATTATTCCCTCTCAATTAGTATATTTTCTTAAAAAAAATTCTAAAACGCTTAGCAGAAATGAAGCATGAAGGGGATTCTTCCACTAACAGCGCACTTGCTATCAACTAACATAACTTCTAATTTATATTTCTGTACTGGCGTGGACTTAATTTTGTTTCTTTTTTAAACAAATTGCTAAAATACTGGGGGTATTCGAACCCTAATGAATAGGCAATTTCGCTAATGCTTAAGTTAGAACCTAACAATTCATTCTTTGCTTTATTTATAATATATTGGTGGATGTGCTCTAGCGTACTTCTGCCAGTTTCTTTACGCAATAAATCACTTAAATATTTTGGGCTCATATGCATCGCCTCTCCACAATACTTCACTGTAGGTAGTCCCATTTCTAAAGGCTTATTGCTGTTAAAATATTCCCGCAAAAGTTGCTCAAATTGTAGGATGTACTTTTTATTATTATTGGCTCTTGTATTAAACTGTCTTTCGTAAAACCTGGTACAATAGTTTAAAAGCAAATCAATGATGGAAATAATTACATTTTGACTGTGGTTATCGATATTCTGATTGTATTCCTCCTGAATTCTATGCACCAAATTAGAAATAATGGTCTTTTCTTTTTTAGATACATGTAATGCTTCGTTGCTACTATAAGCAAAATAATTCAACGTATTTATTTTATTGCCCAATTCGGAACCACGCAATAAATCGGGATGAAACAAAAGTATCCATCCCGAAATAGCTTTATCTTCATGTTCTGGACTTATCACCTGTCCTGGAGCGATAAAAACCAATGTACCATCCTGAAAGTCGTAGGAGTTTCTACCATAACCAAAAGAAGCATTTTTCCCTACTTTTAGTGCAATATGATATAAGTTAAACACATATTTATGCTTACTAAAAGACGCATCGAGCCTTAAGTCTTCTAGATTTACCACAGAAATAAGCGGATGATCCGCACTATCGAGACCTAAAACGCGATGCGCATCTGCAACAGAATTAATAGGAATAAATGGCTTCATTGGTTAAATGTACGCATTCTAGTTTATATGCTTATCAAAGAACGCAATTAACTGCTCTGGGTTAGTATTAAACCAATTATAGGCCACAAAACGATGTGCATCTTCATCTAACCAAATGGCTTCTTTTTCTATAGGTATTTTTTCAAATATTTCTTTAGAGTGTTCTACAGTTGCCCAAGGATCGTTTACATTCTGAAGAAAAAGGGTGGGTTTGTTTATTTTGTCTACAAAAAGTAATGGATTTTGCTTCTCTAAGTCAACACCCTTTTGGGCATACACCACCTTAAGCGCATCTATTACCTCATCTGGTATTCCAAAATTTTTGTAAAACTCTCTAATATAAATAGGCTGCGTAATCACAAGTGCTTTCACATTTTGGTAAATCTCTGGCTTTTCTGCCATAGCTACCATTTCTTTATACCCAGATTGGCAATGACTTAACAAACCAATTTCGCTGTTTTTTAAGCTCGGATGATTCGACACAAAATTAATTGCAGCAATATTATCCAGACTAGCTTTATACGGATCGTGAATACCTTTATTAGGATCTAAATCGCTTTCGCCATGATTGCGTTGGTCATACATAAACACATTATAACCAGCATCTACCAAATGTTTTACAGAGGGTAAAAACTCCACATCCTTATCATAACCAGATTTTGCAGAACCCTCGTGCGCCAAGGAATACCCATATTTGGTAAAGGCAGCAGGATGACTAACAATAATGGTCTTATTGCCTGTTCCATTTATTAGCCAAGCCGATAAAGACACCCCGTCTTCTGTTTCGAATGTAAGGGATTCGTATTCCATACCATAATCCAATGGTGTTTTAACAAGGGGCTGTTTGTTTACAAAAAGAAACGAATTTGCCATCATTTCTATTTGTTCTTGCATTGCTTTTTGTTCTTCTGTCATTATAATTTGCTTTAGTGAAGAACAAAACTACATTTTATAGAATATATTTTTTTATACAAAATGCTTAATAAATTATAATTTTTGCCGATTTATCTGCTTGTTCTTAGCCTCTTAGCAAGTGTGAAACACTAGGGCTAGCGTTAAATCTTATTTTAAATATAGGTGTTTAGCAAAACTACAGCTTTACTGCGCTTCTGGCCATATCTAGCCCTTCAGGGTTGGTTGGTAATGTTTTAATAATTTTATCCGTTTTAATGTATTACTGAAAAGAGCCCGCACATTGGGCCTAATCACCCCAAAAAACAAAAAAAACCGTCTCAAAAATGATATTGAGACGGCTTTTATAAATCGTATGCTATGCGTATTATCGTTTATACAACCAACGATAGATTGTTGGCAGCTTCGATTTTTTAATTTCCAAAATATAGAAACCACTTCTAGCGTGTGCCAAAGGCAAGGTAACGGTAGATTGCCCTGCAACGAGGTTTACTTTCTGGTTGTAAACTCGTTTTCCATTAAAGAAACTGTATACTTTAATTTTAACCGCACCAGGTTTATTGGTTTCTACATCCAAATACACATTGTCTACAAATGGGTTTGGATATATATTTAGGTTGGTGATTTTGAATGGTTCTTGCTCTGGGCTGCAGCTTCCTATAGTTGCGCCGCGATCCAAATAATAATCTATCCAATACTCACTCACACAACGGTTGCGACCCCTAAAGCAAATTCGAATCTTTTTGCCCCAGCTGTTTTCGCCACAGACTACGTCTTCTACGTTTACCGTAACATTTTTTGTCGTACTACATCCATTGATGTCGGTTACGGTTACGGTATACTGTGTGGTTTGCTCTGGGCATACTTCTATACTTGCAGTAGTAGCACCATTGCTCCAGCTATAAGTATAGTCTCCTGTTCCGCCAGTAACATCGGTTACCGCTATGGTAGCACAATTGTTCCCTGCTGCGTTTTGCACGTACTGATCTTCGGATACGCTTACTTCTAAAGCATCTGGTCCGTTGATGGTAAATGCTTGTGTAAGGCTGGTTCCTGTTGCATCGGTTAGGGTAACACTTTGGTCCCCTTTGGCAAGGCTCACATTGGTGCCTACTGTAGAAGTAGTTCCATCGGACCAGCTGTATTGTACTGGGGCTATTCCTCCTTGGATACTAATCATGGCTATACCATCTGTACTATCGCTACAACTGGTATCGGTGGTAGTGATATCTATGATTTGTAACGCTGCCGCGCTAACAGTAACCGAATCACTAATTGTACATCCATTAGCATCGGTAACAGTAACGGTATAGGTAGTGCTTGCTGTTGGACATACTTCTGTTGTAGCTGTGGTTGCACCATTGCTCCATGCATAACTATATGGTGCGGTACCTCCACTGATGTTGCTCACTTCTATAGTGGTACAGCTTGCTGTAAGTTGTACATCGTCTGTAATACGCATACTAAGCGCATCTGGTGCACTGATAGTCACGCTTTGTGTTGCTGTATTTCCAGCAGCATCGGTAACGGTAAAAGTGTAGACCCCTTCTCCTAGATCGTCTCTAGTAGCTGTGGCTGCGCCATTATCGCTCCATGCGTAAGTATAAGGTGCTGCTCCACCGCTTACACTTAGGCTTGCGGTACCATCGGTAGCATCCTTACAACTAGCCGCTGTAGTGATTGCTTCTGATATCACTAATGGGGTAACTTCCACATTTACCGTGTTCTCCAAAGTACATCCATTAGCATCGGTAACAGTAACGGTATAGGTTGTGCTTGCTGTTGGACATACTTCTGTTGTAGCTGTGGTTGCACCATTGCTCCATGCATAACTATATGGTGCGGTACCTCCTTGTACATTACTCACTGCTATAGTAACACATGCTTGTTCACTTCCTGCTCCGTAAACTGTTTGGTCTTCAGATATATCTGCAGTAAGTGCCTCTGGCTGGGTAATGGTAACTGTTTGTATAACCGAGTTTCCAATAGCATCGGTAACGGTAATGGTATACGTACCAGCAGCAAGATCGGATCTGGTAGCTGTAGTAGCACCATTATCGCTCCATGTATAAGTGAATGGTGCTTCTCCGTTGGTAGTGTTTATAGTTGCAGTACCATCAGTAGCTCCGTTACAAGTTGCATTGGCTATATTGCTGGTAGTGGCACTAAGACCTACAGGAGTAATACTTACCGATACTGGGAAATGATCGGAAGCAGTTCTTGAATAATCGTTGTCATAATATTGATACCCTACGCTCGTACTGTTGGCAACTGGTGTGCCAAACAATTCGTTAGAGATAGTAATATGGTCTATCATATTTTCACGGAAAACATAAGAACGGAAACCAGCATCGGATAATGTTTTAGATAACACATTATAATTGGTAGCATCGTTGATATAGGCTTCATACGTAGAAGTTGTAGTGCTTACATCAGCCACGGTTTGGTCTACATCGTCGTTGTAATCTCCGAGTACGATAAGTTTAGCATTGGCATACTGAGAATCTAAGGTGTCTTTTAGTGCTTCCACATCGTATTTACGCATATCGTAGCGACTTTGTGAACCATTGCTGCTGTTTGCTCTTGCGTGTAAGTTTACCAAATGTAAACGTTGCGTTTTTCCGTCTACGGTAACCTTGGCAGTCATTAAAAACGGAAGGCGTCCACTAGCAAAGAATCGGGTTTTATCGTTATCTGGAAAGTCGGAAATAGCCGAAGCATCGCCACCGTTGTAATACGGATGTACGCTTTTCATAAGTGCTTTGGTGCTTTCTACTTGTACCGTAGCAGTTTTATAAATATAACCGATTTTTTGTTTCACCCCACTAGGATCGTTTGGATAGGAAGTGGCATTGGATAATATAGCACTGTATCCGTCTAACTCGCTAACCAATTGTGCAAACAAGGCATCGTCGGCAATTTCTTGTACCGCAATAATATCGGCATTCATTTTACGAATTATCGTTTTTACACTGTCTTTCTGAATAGCATCGGAATTAGCGTTCCCAGCTGCTGGACTATTGCTTTCGTCTCCAAACCACTCGATGTTCCAAGTTACCAAATCGATGGTTTTATTTTTATCTATATTGATATCTCCTGGTACAAATGTAGTGGCACAAGCTAGATCGGCTTTTTGTCTTGGTAGTAATTGGTAGATATCGTTGAAACGACCTACTACCCCAATTACCTCAGCACAACTAGCTGGTTGTGCTAAACCTACCAATGAAGTTACATCGTTATCAATACGTAATTCTCCATTACCACTAGCGTCGGTAAGTTGGTAATTGCTATTTCCAAACAACAACTGGTTGGGCTGTGGGAAAGCTGGGGTAAGTACTTTTACCAATTGCCCTTCATGTGCAGCAAGCTCTGACAAGGTAATTGTCTTAGGCGTAATGGGCGTTTGTGCACCGTGGTTGGTAATATTGGTCACTGTTCCTAATTGAATTTGCTCACGGAAAACCGTTCTTGTAGCGGTAATGGTAATAGAATCTCCTATTTTGAAGTTTCCATCGCCATGCACTTGGCTATCGAATATGGCAATTCCGCCAGTAGCATCTTGTATAAAGGCTGCCCCTTTAAACTGATCCGAAACGGTAAGTACTCCACTAATTGTTACAATATCGCCATTGTTTTTGGCTCTTGCTTCTGCTATACTGATGGTGCCTGTTGGTGGGGTAACATCCCCTCCGTTAGATACACCAGGTGTTGGTGGCAAGGCCTGAAAAGGTGCTGTGTTTCTAGTACCGCCTAACCCGTTTGGACGACGTTGCAAGCTTTCCGCTGAAGTATCGTTTAGTTGTGCTTCGCCTGCATTTAACAATGCCAATAAGCCAGTATCGGTACTATCGTTGGTGCCATATACTACTGCATCTATAAGATTATCTGTAGTAAGAGCAGTTCCGTTAGGGAAATCTGTAGCATCTGCACGATATAGTGCGAAAGCATCCGC